>CAVGEZ010000017.1:0-36793 GCA_963628445.1 uncultured Eubacteriales bacterium | reverse complement strand
GCATGTCATAATAAACGATTGTATTAATTATTTACACAAACTATTGACAACTCTCGATTTCAAAATTAATGAATTAAATACTAATAAATTATCGTACAAATATAAATAATTTAAAACTAAAATATTTTAAGTTATGTAGATATAGTTAATATTATGTTTGATTTTTTGTTCAATTGTAGGATACTTTATCCTCAATTTTTTGTTGAATTCAAGAATATTTCATGTTTAATTTTTTGTGAAATATAACATAAGTTTATATTCGATTTTTTGTAAACTATATAGAAAATTCCATAAAATTTTTATTATCTAAGTATTTAAAATTTTGATTGATATTTGTATTATTGTAATTTATTGTACTTGTAAAAGGATTGATTTTAATTATTTAAATATTTATAATAATTTTCCAACAAAAATAAATTTGAGAGGATAAGATATTATGAATTATAAAGTAATAGAAGAAAAAGATATAAAGAAAATTAATCAATATAACTGGTTTAAGCAATTTCCTAATCCTTGTTATGGATTTAATGTTAAGATGGATGTAACAAATGTAGTTAAGTATTCAAAAGAAAATAATACAAGTTTCTTCATTAATACATTATATTTAGTTACTAGTGCATTAAATCAAATTGATGAAATGCGTATAAGAATAGTTAATAATGAGATTAGATTATATGATAAGATAAATCCTGCATTTACAGTAATGACTAAAGCTCTAGTTTTTGAAAATACAGGTTTTGAGATGATTGATGATTATACAAGTTTTTATAATAAAGCTAAAGAAGTTATAGATTCAGTTAAAAATCAAACGGGTGTTAAGACATCATATAATGATTCTAAACTTTATAATGAATACTATATAACATGTATTCCATGGCTTTCAATTGAAGGAATGACTCATCCTTTAATTGATAATGATTATGAATCTTTAACAGTACCTAGAATATGTTGGGATAAATATAGAGAAGAAAATGGTAAATATGTAATGACTCTAAACATTACAGTAAATCATATGTTTGTTGATGGATATCCTCTATCACAAGCATTTAATTTAGTACAAGAGTATTTTAATAAATTAGTTGGGATGATTTTAAGATAAATTTTAATTAAATACTTTTTATATGATTATAATGCTATCTATAGAATTTTTTATACATTTATATATGATATAAAACGATAGAACTACTCCCACCACTCACAATAGGGATGTTTTATATGGGGAGACTATTTTAAGCAGATTAATTAATACATGGATAGTTATAAAGATATATTCAAAAGTAACAAAACTATTTTCTTATGATGAACAAGTAGAAATACTTTCAAGAAAAAGATTCATTATTGAATAATAAGTAAAGAAGTATCTACAGCAGTTGACTAAATTTAACCTACCACAATTATGTCATATTACTAATTTGGGTTGAGGATTTGTAATAAATTAAATTTTGGAAAATTAGAGATTGTACTTGCATTATAAAATATCATAATAATTAATTAATAAGTAAAATAACAAAATATACTACAAATTATATTGAAATGTAAATTAATCTTTGATAAAATTAAGACAATTTAAAGGAGATGTTAATGTATGAAATATTGTAGAAATTGTGGAAGACAATTAGAAGATGACGTTATGTTCTGCCCAACATGTGGAGCTAATCAACAAGTAGAAGCAAATACTTCATCAAGTGAAAATGAAACTCCAACTAATCCTGTTGTAACAACTAATCAATCAAATAGAGTAGAGTTTGGAAATGAGGAATCACGTAAATCAAGAATTGTAGCTGCAATCCTTGCAATCTTACTAGGTGGATTTGGAGCTCATAACTTCTATTTAGGTAAGACTAGTTATGCTGTTGCACAATTACTTCTTACCGTTATTGGTTGGATAGTTATTGTTGGACCATTTGTATCAGCTATTTGGGCATTTGTAGAATTTATCATTATTCTTTGTGGTAGTGCTAAAGACTCAGAAGGTCTTCCTGTAACAAATTGGCAAGGAACAAACTAGAGGTTAGATCAATTATATGAAATATTGTACTAAATGTGGAACACAATTAGTAGATACAGATAAGTTCTGCACAAAATGTGGTGCAGCTCAAGATGTATTTGTAAATACAAACAATAATAGAAGATCAGATAGAGAAGTGTTTGATGATAATACATCAGATAAATCTAGAACAGTTGCAAGCCTTTTAGCTTTCTTCCTTGGAGGATTTGGTGCACTAGACTTCTATATTGGAAAGAAAAAGAAAGCCATAACTAAATTAGTATTAACTATAATTAATATTATATTTACAATTATTGTTATGGTTCTCATGTTGAAAATTTATAAAGAACAAGGTTCAATGAGTGATGAAGAAAGGCTACAAGCTGCTTATTCTTTGATTGTACCATATATTTTTATTTGGATTATAAGTATGGTTGTAGGTATTTGGAATTTTGTTGATTTTATTATAACTATCTGTGGTTCTCAAAAAGACGGAGAAGGAAAAGTTATTTCTAACTGGCATTAATTAATTTTAAGAAGGATTTTATTTAATCCTTCTTTTTTTGACATAAATATATCTATCATATATAATAGAAATTAAATTGTTTAGGAGTAAATTATGAAAGGTAAAACTATATTTTTTTATGAAAATAAATTTGGAATTATTTTAAATATTGAGGGCGATAGCGCTGATATATATTTAGAAGAGGGTGGAATAAAGAAGATTAATTTAAAAGATTTAGAACTTAAATCTTTAGAAATACCTAGTAATTATATTACTTCAATAATAAACAATGAAATTTATAATTATTTTACATATACTACATATGATAAAGGACTTGATTATTATGAGAAAGGGAAAGTGGAAGAATTTTATTTAGAAAATGGTCATATTACTTCTTTAGTTAATGGAAATAGAAAATATATAGTTACATTATCTTTTGACAATCGTTACAAATGTTCTTGTCCTGTAGGTTTAAGATGTAAACATGCAGTCGCAAGTTTATTCCAACTAGAACAAATATTTAATAAATTACTTAAAAAGTATGTTGAAACAAGAAATAACTTTAATCCTGTTTTTCCTTTAAGTAGTGAGATAAATATTTTAAATCTTGAATATGAAAAATACTTTAATTTAAATAAGTCAGATTTTATTGGTATCTTTCCAATAGAAATGTTAAAACAATTTGATTTAGAATTTAATAATACAAGCGATAATCAAAGACTAAGATTCTTTGAAGAAGTAGAATATTTACTATCTAAATCAGAAAAAAAGGATATAGTTACAGCATATATTTTGCATATAAGAATTAGTAAAGACTTAAAGAAATATAGTAGATTATTTTTAAATAAGAATAAATTTAAAAATCTAAATTCATTGTTTGAAAGTCTATCAATATATTTCCAATTTAATTTAGATTTTGATGATTCTAATATACAACATGAGATTAATTTATATACTGATTATGTTAATGGATATTATGAGGAATTAATTATCTCTTACTTTTTATATTTTGCAAAAGACACATCACATATTTATTATTTAAAATATGCACTTGATCATTATAATAACCTTGAGCCTTTTAAATTAATTCGCTCTCTAAATTTAAGTGATGATGTTGACAATAAAAATATTGAATTATTACTTACAAAATTTGACAAAAATAATCAAATATTATTGTTTAAAAGAGAACCTGAATTACTTTTAAATAATGATATTAAATTAAGCCTTAATGAGGTAATAGATATAATTCAATGCGTTAGATATAATTTATCTGTTCCTCTTATAACAAAATATAAAGAAACTTTATTAGAAGACCCTAGAAAATTTGTAGAGCTTCTTAGAGGTGTATATTTAAGTGTAAATTATAAAGACGGGCAAAAAATTATTAAAATCGCAAAAAGTTTACCTCATAGTACTTACATGGTTTACTTGTTTTCTTCTAGAACTTATGCTTTAGAATTAAGAGTAGGAGAAAATGAAAGTTTTAGTGAAAAACTATATAAATACTATAAAGATATAAATCAAGAAGATTTATTCTATTATTTAGATTTAAAATATGAAGTGACAAGAGGGACTAATTTGCCTGATGTTAAAATAACTCTAAATCTAGGAAATTCTCCATACGTTGAGGCTTGTCTTGAAAATGGCAAACTTAAACTTTTGTGTTCTGAAGGGTTCTACGGAAATAATCTTGCAAACTTTATTTATGATTATGCACTTGATAAGTATAAAAGTGAAATAGAAGATGAAAAGGCACGTATCTTTGAAGATATTAAAAGAATTAATAAAGAAAAAGAATTAGCTCTTTTTGAAGATGCATTTAGTCGTTATAGCAGAGAGTCTTATAGAGTGATTGGTGCTAGTGGTGAGGCTAAAGCTAGGCTTCAAACTTATTTATATATTAGAAATGGTTCTTTAGATTTTGAATTTAAAATTGGAAACGTTAGGAATGATACATTCTATAAGATTAAATCGCTTGAAAAGTTAATGTATTTTTTTAAGCAAGTAGAAACAGCTAAATATGGTAAAAATCTAACATTTACTCACAGAATTGAAAATCTAGTTGAACCATATAATAAATTAATTGAATACGTCTTTAAGATTAGCTATATTGATTATTATGTTAATATAAGGGTTAGTTTGAATAAATCAAATATTGCTCCAATTTTTGAAATATTAAATAATACTTATATTTTTGTAAATGATAAAGAAACATTAATTAACTTAGTTCCAGTTAAAGTAGAATATTCTATAGGTGCAGATTATATAGCTCATCTAAATTATGGAAAAGGTATAATACTTGAATTAGATAATAAAAAGTTAATATATAATCAAGAAATAAATGAGATTAATTTACTTGATGTAGATAAGAAAGATCTCGCTTTATTTGATTTCTTTAAATGGTCTAATGAAAAGTCAATTGAGCCAGTATTTGATAAATTTAAAGATATTGTTTATTCAATGAATAGAGAAAAGATTAGTATTGATGAATCACACAAAGAACAATTTAAGATTAACGATATTGATATAAGTGCTTATTTTGATTATAGAGATAATAAAGTATATGTAGATACTAAGATTAGTAAAGATGGAATAGAATTAAATATAGATAATATAACGAACCCTAATGATTTATCTAAATATAATACTTATCAAAATTATCTAAATACGCTAGGATTTATAGATGATTGTATTGAAGATGATGTTGATTTAATTAATTTCTTTGAACTTGACTTTACATATCTTAAGTCACAAGCTAATGTTTATTTATCTGAATCTATTAGTAATAAATATGTTAAAAAACTTGGTAAAATGCAAGTAAGTATCGAAAAGACTAAGAGTATGTTTGAAGTATTCTTAGATACTAGTGAATATACAGATGAAGAACTGTCTAAGATATTTAAAGCAATCAAGAGAAAACGTAAGTTTGTGTTACTTGATGGCGATAAGATTATTAAACTTGATGAAGAGGCTACTAGTTTATATCAAACTTTAGAAGACTTTAATATTAATCTAAATAAACCTAAAGAACGTGTCTTAGTACCTACTTATGAAGCTTTAAAAGCTTATGCACATGAGGCTAATTGTAAGATAGATGCATATCTATCTAATATGATTGAAGAGATTAAGTCTTATAGGAATTTTAATATTCAACTACCTAAGATAAATGCTACTCTAAGAGATTATCAAGTTGATGGATTTAAGTGGTTATCTGTGCTTAAAAAATATCATATTGGTGGTATATTAGCTGATGATATGGGACTTGGTAAAACGCTTGAAATTATTACACTTATTAGTGCTGACAATACTAGTAAGCCATCATTAATTGTATGTCCTAAGAGTTTAGTATTTAACTGGATGAATGAATTTAAGAAATTCAATCCTAAGTTAGAAGTAAGTGAGATTTACGGTGCCGCTAGTGACAGAGAATCAATTATAACTAGTATTGAAAAAGATAAAAATCATATTTATGTAATATCTTATGATTCTTTAAGTAGAGACATTGAAGCTATTAAGAATATTGATTTTAAGTTCGTAATACTAGATGAGGCTCAAACTATTAAGAATGTTAATGCTAAAAAGAGTGTTAATGTTAAACTATTAAGAGCTGAATATCGTTTTGCATTAACTGGTACTCCAATAGAAAATACAGTTATCGACCTTTGGAGTTTATTTGATTTCTTAATGCCTAACTTCTTAGAGGAATTATCGCTATTTAAATCTCGTTATACAAATGATGAGTTCTATACAAAGCAACTGGCACAAAAAGTTGCATTATTTATCTTAAGAAGAACTAAGTCTGATGTATTAAAAGACCTACCTTCTAAGTTTGAACGTATTGTTACTTGTCAAATGAATACTAGTCAGAGAAAACTATATGATTCTCTAATTATGGATGCAAATGATAAAATGGCTAGTGGTGCAAAAGCATTTGATATTCTTCCTTACCTTATGAGACTTAGACAAATTTGTATTGACCCTAGTCTTTATATAGAAAACTCTAAGGAGACAGGTACAAAGCTTGAAGAACTTTATTCTATAATTAATGAATATAAGATAAGTCACAAAATGATTATATTCTCTCAATTCGTATCAGCTCTAAATATAGTTAAGGCTCATTTAGAAAAAAATAATATCTCATATTTCATGATTACAGGAGATACTGATGCAAAAGAGAGATTAAAACTTGCAAATGAATTTAATAATGATTCAACTCCTATCTTCTTAGTTTCACTTAAAGCTGGTGGAACAGGTCTTAACCTAATAGGAGCAGATACTGTAATTCATATCGACCCATGGTGGAATTCAAGTGCTGAAAATCAAGCTACTGATAGAGCACATAGAATTGGTCAAAAGAAGAATGTAGAGGTTATTAAGTTGATTTGTGAAAATTCTATTGAACAAAGAGTAATAGAATTACAAAATATGAAAAAAGATATAATTGATAAATTAATTGCAAATGATGACTCTAATATGTCAAAAATTACTTTAGATGATTTATCATTTATATTAAAATAATACTTAAGGACAGTTAGTATATTACTAGCTGTTTTTAAATTTACACAAAATATTCACAATTAAAACTTTATTTTATGTATAATATAATTAAATTTAGAAACAGAGGTGTCTTATCATGGAAGAAAAGGATTATGATGAAATAGAAATCAATAATAATGAAGAATTAAATATTAACAATAATAATATTTTAGTAAATGAATTCGATCAACTTATTGAAGACTTGAATTTTAGCGAAGAAGACTTAAATACAATAAAAAGAGAACAAGCAGAAAACGATAAATATTTATCGCTAGATTATGATGTTTTATATACCAAAGATAATAACCCATATAATGTGGAAAATGGTAAGCCTAAAGAGGAGTTAAAGCATTCTTACACAGATAAGACTACTGTTCTTAAAGCTTATCATAATGTTTTATATAGACTTAAGGTAGGAAATAAAATAGTTGATTCAATTGTAAAAAAATTAAATGTTACTTCAAGTACAAATAATATAGATTTAAGAACATTAGCTCAGTTTTCTTTGATGTTTGGTAATAATAAATTAGAATCAAATGAAAAAACTTATGAGTTAGATACTCAAGAAAAAAAGAATAAATTATTTGAAGAAGAGACTAAAACTGTAATAGCTTTTGCAAAATATCCTATTATTGATACAGATAATAAATATAAAAATGGAGATCCTTTTTTTGTTAAGCAAAAAGAATTAGTTACACCTTATTTAGACAAATTTAATAATTTCTTTTTTGATGAATATGTAAAAGTTTTAGAGCGCCATAATTTTGATGTTGATTTTAGTAAAATGACAGAAACTGAAATATATACTTTAATAGCTGGTTCTAAACTTGTTCAAGATTTTAATGCTTTAAACACTGAAAAATATCTAAATTACTTTAGAGATAGGTTTTCAAACTATGAATTAGAGGAAAAGTTTGCAAGAACTTCTCAAATTGGACTTTTAGCTTCACAATTGATTGCCCACGAACTAGGATTATATGGTGTTAATACAAAAAAAGATAACTTAGGATTTAATGATAGACTTAACATGAATTATGACGCTGAGTATACTAAATATGAATTACAAAGGGTTAATGATGCTTTAAAATTCTATAGTAAGGATAATAATACACTTGATTTTGATTTAGGTGATTTAAATGATCTTGATATAGATGATGATTATATTGATAATAATTATTATGAGGTTAGAGATTTTTTAAAGCAAAAATTTTCTTTAATGTTTGCTCATTCATTTATATCTAATAAATTATATGATGATAACAAAGAAGCATTCTCATCAATTTATATTGATGGTAAGAACTTATATGATTTAGCTAAGAATAAATTGAGAGATGATGCTAATAAGAACGATATAGTAAAAGAAGCCGTTAAGATTTTAGCTAAGACTATAAGAAAAGCTGATAAGGTAGTTGAATATGCTCATATATGTCAATATAAGACTACATTTACTGTTAAACCTATTGTACTAAAATTTAAGTTTAGTAATGAGCAATTAAATAATAAGTATGCAAATACCTTAAGAAAAGCTCAAAGTAAGGCATCTTTAAGAGCAAAACAAATTTGTGCTCGCCATAGTAAGCTTGTAACTACATTTGAAAAAAATCATAAAAAAATATATGAAGATTATAAATATATAACGCTAAGTGACAGAGTATCTAAGTTTGATGAACATGTTTTATCACTAATTAATAATCCTGAAACTATTAACAAAACAAATCCTTATTTTGTTGAATTATGTAATAGAGTATCTAGTGATTACAATAAAGAAAAAATGCATTATGATAAATTAGATAAGAAGAAACAAAAAGATCAAGATGTATCATCTATATTTACAAATAGAGGCCAATTAAAGAGTGATTTAGAACGTATTTATAATACTTTTGAAATAGGAACAACTTTACAAAAGTATTTGGTTAGAAACCCTGATATTGAAAAAAGTACGCAAATGAGACGTGATTTGCAACGCTACTTTATTGCGTTTAATGGCTTATCACTTGATGATAGAATGATTAAAACTCTTAAGTTTGCCAGTGCGATTAACGCTCGTGATGGCAGGAATAAAGATTTTACTTTAATGCGTGAACTATGTGATGATTTAATTGAAAGTTTCTTAAATACAAATGTTAACTTAGATTTTAGTAAAGAAAATAATTTTGTATATCTTAATTCACAATGTAATAAGGCTTTCTTAATTGGTCAATTACTTGATGAGGATAAAGAATATAAGGAAATACTTATTAGTCGAAATCCTGCTAAATATTATAAAGTAAACGACATGAGAGTATTTTATGAAGGAATCTCAGGTGACTTAAACAATGATATGAGATTACAAAGTGGAATCAAGCCTTTAAATGATTTTTCACAAAGTAATGAATATAATGTGTATTCTAATGGCTTATGTAGTTTCTTTGATACTACTCTTCATACAAAAAGAAATTATGCTGCATTAAATAAATTGACTATTGAGAATATTGAAGGTAAGAAGAGCGAAATTAGTTTTGATTTAGATGTAATTGTATATGGTATGAGAGGAAAAAATAATGATTTATCATACACTCCTCTAAGTACAAATATAAATACATATATTAATGAAGTAATAGAAAACTTTGAAAACAAAGTTATTGATTATTCAAGGACTGGTAGTCATGATTTTGATAACTATTCTAAAGAATTTGCATCCATTTATTGTATCAAAGATATGTTGTTTAATTACAGCTGTCAAATGGAAAGCGGAGACGAATTTGTAAAGAAGATTTTAGGTATTACAAGTAACAAGATTTTAGGTACTGTAAATGGCTTTACTGAATATGCAATATCTGGGTTTTCAATTAATTCACGTAACTTACTAGAACTTGCAAATGAGGAACTTGCTAAACATCCAGACTTTAAACGTGCTAATCTACTAGACTTTGCCTCAGCTATCCTTTCAAAAGCTTTAAATGATCCAAATGATGTAATTACTCATACTCAATTAAAAATAGAAAATAATGGTATTACACCTCATACTGCAATAGTTAAGAAAAACTATGAACATATGGTAAAAAGAGCAGAAAAGTCTCATAATCCTTTTAGGCGATTACTTCATGCGATAGGAGTGAGTTATGCTGAAGATGATGTTTTAAACACATCTATTAATAGAACTAATAATTTTAAGAATACTAATGCAATTGAGGAAATTAATAATCATTTTAAAGAAATGTATCAAGAAAGAATTGATAGAGTTAGTAAAGAATTAAATCCTGTAAAGGAAGATAAGAAAAATTTAGATAAAAAGTTAGATATTGAGCTTAACAAAAATAATATTAATATAATTGTTAATGAGATAGATGAAAAGAAAGAAATAGAAATAAAGGCTGAAAAATAAAATTAATTCGTGATGGATAAGTGATATTGTCTAGCACGATTTTTATTTTGTGAATAAATTCATAAATTTTATTTAGTTATTTATTTATTTATTTTCTCGTGGTATAATTAATTAACTTTTTTTAAAGAATGGGGATAGAGTTTTATTATAATTTTATAATAAATACAATATTAATGTCCCTATTAATTATTTTTTAGAATAGGGAGATTTAGACATGAATAAATATGATTCTATTATTGAAAAATTAACTTGCGAACAAAAGGTTAACTTAATTTCTCAAATTGATTATTGTAAGAAGAGTGTTCTAGGGACTAATGTATCTACTTTAATGTTTGATGATAAGAATTTAGTAAATGATTATATTAACTCACTAAATGATACATATGTGAAAAGTGTAATCGCAAACACTGTCTCAAGAATTGCAGATATTTATATTGTTGACTTAAAATCATTTATAGATTGTGATTCATTTATTAAGAAGCACTATACCTCATTAATTATTGAAACACTTAATGATTTAAAGTTTAAGACAGCACTTCGTATTCATGAAATAGATGATTTATCTTATCTAGAATATACATTGCATGATGAACTAGATATAATTAATAAATCTAGGCCTAATTATGTAATTTGTGATAGTTTTATTCAAAAAGAATTATTAAGTAATTATAATCCTCAAATGGAATTTATTATTAATTCTAATAATATTAATGACTTAGTTAATGCGATTAACAATGGTTATTCATATATTATTACAAGCGAAGAGACACAAGAAGAACTTAAAAAAGTAGTTAAATATACAGAATCTAATATATCTTTAACAAGTGACGAAAAACATGAAAAAGAAATAAATTGTGAAATTATAAATATTAAAAGATTAGAAATAATGCTTGAAAAAAGATTTGACAATTTAAATACTTCAATCGATTCTAGTGCTACTTATTCTGATTATACTAACTTTTTAAATGAAAGATGTATTGTATTTAAAAATGAATTGTTACCTATTTCAAAAGACGAAGAATTAGTAATTATTGGGGACGTTTTTAATAAATATTATATAGATATAGAAAAAGAGATTTGCGAATTTGCTAGAAAGTGCAAATATCAATTATTTGGATATTCTAATTTAGAAGATACTAATTATATTAATGATATATTAGATAAGACATTTTATAATAAATCATTATTCTTTATTGAATTAGATAACGATGGCAATGTAAATCAAAATGAAATTAAGATTTTAGAAGCACTACATACCTCTCAAAGAGAAGTTATTGTTGTACTTATAGGCAATAAATTAAATAAAGAAGTTTATGAATTAGCAGATAATTTAATTTTAGCTCCTAGTATTGATATTTGTTCAAAAACAATATTTGAAATTGTTTATGGTGCTATTCCGGCTAGTGCTAGAACTTTAAGTGAATTGAATTTAGATGATGTTAAAATTGATAAATATATTGGATATGGTCAAGGATTAGTTGAATTTAAGAATGTTACAATTAACGATAATTTAGTTGAGTTTGTAGTAGAAAATACTAGTGAAAATATTATTGAACCAACTATATTTTTAAGCTTTGATAACAAAGTTATTGGATTTGAAAAAACATTACTTAAGGCTCATGAATTTAAACCTTTAAGAATATCTTATGATTATAATGATTTAAAAGTTTATGATCAATTCTTAAAATCATTTAAATTTGAGAATACTAATTATAAGATTGATTTAACTGACTTTAAAACAAGTGTTTGTGTTGATATAGAAATTGATAATACTTCAGATAATACTCGTGCAGAGAGTTTTGAATCAACTAGTAATTATCAAGATAACTATAAACAAAAAATTATCATTTCATCATTTATTTCAATATATTTAGAAATAATGCTTATTATTGGATTATTTACTAAAGGCTTAAATTTAGCTGTGACTATTTCTTTAATTGTTGTAATGGTTTTAATACTTGCAATATATCTTTGTATTTTAATCAAGACTATTAAAGACAAGAAAAAATATATAGTTAATAAATATCAAAGCGATAAAGAAAAGAATGTTGATTTTTCAGAATTTGCTGCATTCAGTGTATTAAAGAATGAAAAATATGACACGAAAGAATCTGTAGCTAAAGTTCAAGATATAATTTCAGAAACTCAAAATGACGATACTAATGAAACTGTAGATAATACAGTTTTAGAAAATGAAGCTAGCAACAAAGAAGATATGATGAAAATAATTAATCCAGAAGTTGAAAATGTTGATTTTGATTCAATTATGGAAGAAAGTACTGAAAGCGAAAATATCGATGATGCAACAGTTGAATTTGAGAGAATTGAAAATGCAAAAGATATTGATTTAAATGTTATCTCTAAAGGATTTGTTAGTTATTTAGAAACAAAAGGCTTAACTATTAATTTAAATACTGTGAAGATGTTATTTGCATCTATTTCAACTTCTAAGTTTATTGTCCTAAATTCTAATGATTTAGCTTTAGAAGAAAGGCTGGTTAACGCTTTACAAGAATATCTATCTAATGAAGTTTTAACTTTAGATATGGCTACTTATGATAGTTTTGTAGACGCAACTAAATCTAAAGAATTTGAGTTAGCTAAATTTATTTCAAATAGTAAAGAATTAGTAGACAATGTTAGTATTCTTTATGTAAAGAATGCAACTAAAGATAAATTTAATAATATATTAAAACCATTTATAGTTCAAAATGAAAATAATACTAGTATTAATGTTACAATTAATAATTCTAAAGTATCTTTACCTAAGAATGCGTTCTTTATTATTTCGTCTGATAAATTTGCATCCTTTAGTGATTTAACTTTAGACTTAGATCTTGAAATAATTAGTATTAATGAATCATCAAACACAGTAGAGCCTATAACACTATCTGTTTCTAGTATTTATAATTTAATTAAAAACAATGAAACTAATTACTATATCCCAGAAAAAGAATTCAAAAAATTTGACTCTTTATATGAATCCCTAGGTGGAGATAGTTTATCTAACAGATCTACTATTGATTTTGAAAAGATGTATGTAGTACTTCATTCACTTGAATTCGAACTTAATGAATGTATTGATATTCTTCTTAGAGAAAGAATAGTACCATTAATTATTATGAGTAACTATTATAAAAATAATAGAGAAGAAGTAATAAATTTAGTATCTAAAATATTTGATGATAAGATTTATCCACTATCTTTAAAGGCATTAAAGAATAGGGAGGATAAATAAATATGAATATTTTAAATTATTTATTCTCTTTTTACGCATTGCTAATTTATTTAGTTATTGCACTTGTAATATTTATATTAATTGTTTTGAAACAAATTTCACTAATTCGTTTAAGAAATCAAGATATTAAACATGAATTACAAAACAATTCAGTTCAAAGTGATGAAATAATAGATGCAGTAAACACAAAGATTGATTCGACTGTTGATGATATCAAAGAAGATTTAAATAATGCACCTAAAACTATTATTTCATCTAGTGAATTTAGTCAAGAAGTAGATGCACCTAAACCTGATAATGGTTCTAGATTCTTTAGCTTAACTCATATTGATAATTTAATGAAATCATACGTTGAACCTAATTTTGATAATAAGATTAGCTTAAAAGAATTATGTGAAGACTTTAGAAATTATTCAGCTTATAAACTGCATCTATATTATGATATAAAAGATATAAGAAGATTTATATCAAGTTTAGGTGTAACTAAACTAATCCTTTTACAAGGTATGTCAGGTACTGGTAAAACAAGTTTAGCTTATGCATTTGGTGAATATTTAAACAACAAGACTGTTGTTGTTCCAATTCAGCCAATGTGGAAGGAACGTACTGACTTGATTGGATATTATAATGAATTTACTAAAAAGTTTAATGAAACTACTCTTTTAAATAAGATGTATGAAGCTAATTATACTAAAGATATTTATATTACAGTATTAGATGAAATGAATATTGCGCGTGTGGAATATTATTTTGCAGAATTCTTATCCTTACTTGAATTACCTAACCCTGAAGGAAGAAACTTAGATGTTGTATCTGATGTTTGGGAAAACGATCCTAAATTACTTCATGATGGTAAATTAAGACTTCCTATTAATATGTGGTTTATAGGTACTGCAAATAATGACGACTCAACATTTGCAGTATCAGATAAGGTATATGACCGTGCAATGGTCTTAAACCTTGATAAGAAGGCTTTAAGCTTTGAGGGTAAACCCACAAAAGAAGATAAGATTTCAGTTAATCATTTGTATGAATTATTTACTCGTGCTAAGCTTAAAAATAAATTAAGTCAAAGAAACTTACGTCGTTTAGAGGAATTAGATAAATATCTAATTGAAACATTCTCACTTACATTCGGTAACCGTATTATGAAACAAATAAGTGATTATGTACCTATTATGGTTGAAGCTGGTGGAACTGAAATAGATGCACTAGATGATATTATATCTCGTAAGATATTACGTAAACTTGAGGCTAAAAACCCTGTTTATGTTAGAAGCCAAAGTGAGGCTTTAATTAATAAATTAAATGATTTATTTGGTGAAAATAAGCTAGAGAATTGTATTGAACAAATAAGACATTTAGAACAAAACTAATCTAAAATTTAAAGGGAGGATTATATCTTGAAATTAAATGATTTCTATTATTATGCCTTTAAGGATTATAGAAAGACAACTGAATCACAAAATGACTGTATAAGAGATAGACAAATATATAGTAAATCCTCTTCAAATTTAGATAAATTTGTTGTAAAGAAGTATTTATGTAATATTCACAGTGATTGGATTGAAACTATTGAATCATATCTAGAATTCTTAGAAAACTGTGTTCAAGCTGAAAGACAGTTTATTAGAACTGATGGTGAAGTAGTTCCTATTGAGAAAGTTAAAAGAGTATCAAGAGATTCTGTTGTACATCTTGCTAAACACTCGGACCTTATTACTCATGTTAATGAGAATAGTAAAGATGTTATACCTGATAAACTTTATATGACTGAAAGATTGTCAGATTTTGCAGTATATGAAAACAGAGTTGTTTATAAGATACTTTGTTATTTAAGAGACTTTGTAGATTTAAGATTATCTAATATAGAAAAACTTAGAAAAAGTTATATTTGTGATTTGTATGCAAAAAAGACTTTTAAATCTAAAAATAGAAATATTGATTATGAACTTATATTTCATGATGAAATCTATAATAATGAATTTCCATTAAAGGATTCAACTGAAGATTTACTTATTAGGCGTATTAAGGATATTAGTCAGATAACTGATATGTTATTAAAGACTAATTTAATGATGGAAGTTTCTAAAGCTCCATTAGTTAGAGATCCTATTGTTAAAACTAATGTTTTGAAAATGAATAATGATTTTAAGAATGCAGTTGCATTATATGATTATTTAGTTTCATACACAGAAGATGGTTTTAGTCCTAAAGAAGTTACAAAAGAGTTTATGCCTTATAGTGAAATTTTAGCTGATGAATTAGCTGAAATTGGCTCTCTTGTTTCTCATTTAACCTTTAAACATGGAAATGAGATTGAAGAATTACTTGATGCAAATTATAAAGAACAATTAAGACGTGAAGAAGAGGCTAGAAAAGAGGCAGAACTTCTTAAACTTAAAAGACTTAAAAAAGAAATACTTGAATCTGGTAAATCTCAAGATGAATACATGTTGTTACTTGAGGAAAGAAACAAGTCTTTAGAAGAAGATAGAATTAAACTTAAAAAACTTGAAGTAACTGTTAATAAACAAAAAGAAAAAATCGCAGAACTTAATAAGGATATTGAAGCTCATATTGATAATGAGGCAAGATTAAATGATGTAATTAATCAAAAAGATTTAGAAATTATCAATTTAAATTTAGCTCATCAAAATGAAATTAAAGACTTGAATGACAAACATCAAGAGGAAATTAATGAATTGAATGATAATCATCAAGTTGAAATAGATGAATTAAATAGTACTCATGCACAAGAGATGGCTATATTAAATAATGAATTTAATAATAAAATTATTGATATCAAAAATCAATATAGTAATAGAATTGATGAATTGAATGCAAATCATAAGCTTGATATTGATGAATTAAAAGAAAATTATGAAAAACAATTAGATAGTGTTAATGAGACATTAAATAGTGAAATTAGTAGTTTGAAAGAAAACGAACAAGGTTTAAAACAATCGTTAGATCAAGTTTTAGAGCAATCTAGAAAACAAGAAGAAGAAATTAATTTCCAAAAATCAGTTATTGATATGGAAAGAGCTAAGAGTGGTAGCCTTAAGCCTGGAAAAGAATTAACTAGTGAAGAGAAATTTAAAGAACTAGAGAGAAATTATAAAGCTTATACTAGCTTTTATAAGAAACAATGGAAGCTTACTAAGGCTGAAATAAGAAAAGAAATATTTTCAAAAAAACAAAATAAAGAGAAAAAATAAGTAAAGGAGTAATATGGTATGAAGAAGTTTGAAATAAGAAAAAGTAGTAGTTCTAAATCAACAATAATCTTAAGTATTATTTTTATTATTTCTTTTATTATGTTGATTTTATCAATCATAAATATATACCATAATAATCCTTTGATGTTTTCTATTAGTGATAATACATTAAAATATATTTTAATAGGTATAATCTTACTTATTTTACTATTTGGTATAATGTTTACTATATCTATATATTTACCAATTTACAAAGTTTCTCAAAAACATATCGAAGATGTAGTTGATTTTAGGTTCTTAGATAAAAAGAAGGAACCTATCAAGCAAATTTCATATAAGTATTTTAATGATAAAGACAATAATAATTATGTCTATATTGAATCATTAAATAGTAAAGAAAATACTCCAAAACCTGATAATGGTTCTAGATTCTTTAGTTTAACTCATATCGATAATTTAATGAAATCCTACGTTGAACCTAATTTTGATAATAAGATTAGCTTAAAAGAATTATGTGAAGACTTTAGAAATTATTCAGCTTATAAACTGCATCTATATTATGATATAAAAGATATAAGAAGATTTATATCAAGTTTAGGTGTAACTAAACTAATCCTTTTACAAGGTATGTCAGGTACTGGTAAAACAAGTTTAGCTTATGCATTTGGTGAATATTTAAACAACAAGACTGTTGTTGTTCCAATTCAGCCAATGTGGAAGGAACGTACTGACTTGATTGGATATTATAATGAATTTACTAAAAAGTTTAATGAAACTACTCTTTTAAATAAGATGTATGAAGCTAATTATACTAAAGATATTTATATTACAGTATTAGATGAAATGAATATTGCGCGTGTGGAATATTATTTTGCAGAATTCTTATCCTTACTTGAATTACCTAACCCTGAAGGAAGAAACTTAGATGTTGTATCTGATGTTTGGGAAAACGATCCTAAATTACTTCATGATGGTAAATTAAGACTTCCTATTAATATGTGGTTTATAGGTACTGCAAATAATGACGACTCAACATTTGCAGTATCAGATAAGGTATATGACCGTGCAATGGTCTTAAACCTTGATAAGAAGGCTTTAAGCTTTGAGGGTAAACCCACAAAAGAAGATAAGATTTCAGTTAATCATTTGTATGAATTATTTACTCGTGCTAAGCTTAAAAATAAATTAAGTCAAAGAAACTTACGTCGTTTAGAGGAATTAGATAAATATCTAATTGAAACATTCTCACTTACATTCGGTAACCGTATTATGAAACAAATAAGTGATTATGTACCTATTATGGTTGAAGCTGGTGGAACTGAAATAGATGCACTAGATGATATTATATCTCGTAAGATATTACGTAAACTTGAGGCTAAAAACCCTGTTTATGTTAGAAGCCAAAGTGAGGCTTTAATTAATAAATTAAATGATTTATTTGGGGAAAATAAGCTAGAGAATTGTATTGAACAAATAAGACATTTAGAACAAAACTAGGAGGACTTATGATTCGTGTTAAAAAAATAATATATGTTTTTACATATTTACTAGCGCTAGCGCTTGGTGCACTTTTATGCTTTCTAATCTTGTCTAGCCTTGGGAAAATCAATACTAAAGCAAGCCTTACAATTAAACTAAATGATGTAAGTACAACATATAGTGGTAAAGAAGTTACATCTAATGGATATACAATAACTGAAGGTAGTCTTAATTCGGGTGATTTTGTATCTATTAATTATACTAATAGTCTTACAGATGTTGGAAGTACTTATCAATTTGCAGACGTTAAAATTTATTCAGAAGATAAGATTGATGTCACTAACAATTACAATTTAAAGGTTGAAAGCGGAACAATTACTATTACTAAAGCTAAAATTTCAATAAAAACTAATAAAGAAATTGAATATCAAAGTGATTATACTAATTTAGATTTAACAAATGTTTACACTCTATCAAGTGGAACATTGCCTGATGATTTGATGCTATACCCTTATGCAGAAAGTACTAATACGTTAACTAGAGATAGTGTTACAGTTAAATGTAATGTTGTAAATAAGTATACAGGTAAGAATGTATCAGATAATTTTGAAATAATAGGAAATAATTCAAGTGTTAAATTTAAAAAAATACCACTAACCATTTTCTGTAGTACTAAAACTAAAATATATGACTCAACTCCTTTAACGGTAACCCTAGATGATATTGTAGTTAATGGATTATATTCAAATGATTCAATTACATATAAGGGATCATTTAATGAAATAACAAACGTAAGTGAAAGTGGTAAAACATTTGGTATTGATACTACTAAATTAAATATATTAGATTCAAGAAATTTAAATGTTAATTCATCTTATGATATTAAATTATTAGATGAAGGTAGTTTAAATATAACTAAAAAAGACATTTTAATTAAAACAAGCTCTTATTCATCCACTTATTCAAATGTAGATGATACTTTAATAAATGTAATCGAAAATATAGATGAATTAAGTGAATTAGGAATTGACAAGAGTAATTATACTGAGTATTTTGAATTTAAGACTTATGAAGATGTTGGTACTTATCAAAATAGTATAACAATTAAATCAAATTCAAATTTAAATAAAGATAATTATAATTTTATATATGAATATGGAACAATAAATATTACTAAATTACATATTGATGTTTATTTACCAACAATTACTCAAGCAGTAAATACAAAAGTATCTAAGCCTTCAACTAGTAAAATTACTTGTTCTTTTGAAGATTTTGATGTTTATGATCTAGATCTATATTTTGATAGTAGTTCATTCAAAACATATTCAAGTGTAGGACAGTATATTTATACTGCATATTTAGATGAAATATATAATAATTACGATATAACTATACATCCTGGATATATTAACATTGTAGAATAATATTTAAAATAAAAGGAAGTGAGTAACTCATGGATTATGATTCTTATAAATTAAGAATTAATAAGATTAATAATATTAAAAATAATATATTAAGATTTAAATGGCTCATAATCTCTATATTAGTTTTAATTATTATAGCATTTTCAACTTATGCATCATTAAAAGGAAGAGTAATGCATGTTAGTTATTCTAACACTTTAACTTACGGTGATAATTACACTATTGAGTGCAATAACTTTTTTGAATCTTCTAATACATTAGAATATGCTAAAGAAGATGAAGATGAGTGGACTAAAGATAAACCAGTGTTGACTGGGAAATATAAATTTAGAGTTATAAGTAATGGTCTTTTTAAGAAACGTATATCTAAAAATTATTATTTTGAAATAGATAAACGTGAATTATTAATTGATGTTATTGACACAGAAATTATTTATGGAAAAACTCCTACATATGAAACTTTAGGCTTTGTTGATGGAGACAATCTTACATCTCTTACATTTAATTATAAAGATAAGACATTATCTAATACACTTGTTAATTTAGAATTAGATAGTGTATCTATTGTTAATGCAAGCGGTGAAAATGTTACAGCTTGTTATGAAATACATTCTAATACAACAAGTGGTAAAGAAATCACTTTTAAACCACTTCAATTAATTATAGAACCTGTTATCGAAGATAAAGAATATGACGGTACACCTGTTTCAGTAAGTAATACCTATACTATTCTTAATAATAAAGAAGTAGGATATAATGATGTAATTAGTATTGAGACAAGCTTTTATAAAGATGATCAAGAAATAGATGCACCAAGTGTAGTTGGAGACTATACTTTAAAAATTAATAAATATTTAATTAATGGTGGTACTAATCAAAATTATAATATATTAACTTCTTATAAGAATTTTTCAATTAATAAGAGAAATATCACTATAAAGACATCTGATGCATCTAAAACTTATGATGGAACAGATTTATCTAGTAATGATTATTCAATTAAAGAAGGTTCTTTAGTATTAGATCATAGTATTAATATTATTAATAATGTAGATATATTAAATTATGGAGAGATTCAAAATACATTAGAAGCTAAAATATTATCTAACGATGAAGATGTATCAAAATACTATAATATTAGTTATGATTATGGTACTCTTTCTATATTAAAGAAAACAATCAATTATACTACAGCCTCAAAGGAAGGTACTTACGATAATACATATCTAGAAGCTGTAGAACTAACTAGTATTGATCCATTAATTAATGATGATACTTATAAAATTATTGGAAGTACTAAAATAATTGATGCAGGAGAGGCATCGAATGAACTTGAACTAGAAATTATAGATTCTTTAGGTAATATATCCTATAATTACAATTTGGTTGAAACTTGTGGAACACTTACAATTCATAAAGCTGATGTCACAATTAAACCGCTAGATAGAGCTTCTATGCCTTATATAGGTGAGGCTTATTCAAATCCAAAAAATGAGAGTTTTGAAATAATTAGTGGTAAGTTTTATCAAGATGAATTAAAGTCTGT
This sequence comes from uncultured Eubacteriales bacterium, assembly GCA_963628445.1. GTDB lineage: Bacteria > Bacillota_I > Bacilli_A > Acholeplasmatales > Anaeroplasmataceae > JAEELC01. Next base: position 15,490 of record CAVGEZ010000017.1, on the reverse strand, counting down.
AGATTTGCTATATTCATCAGATATATATGACACAGCATTAAACGCTTCTATATATAAAGTTTCAATTGTAAGAAGAGATGATTTAACAAATTATAATATTACTTATTTAGATAATACATTTGAAATAACTAAAGCAAATGTTATCTTAAAACCAGTCTATTCAACAAGTGTATTTGATTATAAATCTGTTGAAATTGATTTGAATAATTTTGATGTTGTATCTGGTACTTTATACGGAAATGATAAAGAAAATATTAATCTTGTTATTGATTATTATTTAAATGATCAAAAACAAGATAATATTTATCATGCTGGAGAATATAAATTAGTTCCTATAGGCTTTAATAGTACTAATGATTTAATTTTAAATAATTATAATATTTCATATGAGAATAGTACTTATTTAGTAAAAAAGAAAGATGTTACTATTAGTATAAAAGACCAAACTGTTACATATAATAACAGTGAATATGAATATGATAAAACACTTGAATCAACTGACAGTAAAATAATTCCAAGTATTAATAATATTTCATCTCATGCATCAGATGTACTAAAGAATGCTTACGAATACGCGCTATATATTGATTCTTATGAATTTATTGATACTAAAGATTATGTAAGGAATGATTTCAATATAACTAAAGATGTATCTACATTTACGATTAAACCATTAGATGTAGAGATTAAGGTTGCAAATGTTGAAGATACTACATATGATGGAAACATCCAAACTATAGATGATACTTCTTTTGAGGTTGTAAGTGGAACATTATATGATGATCTAATTAGAGTTAATATTATTGATCAAAGTTGTAAGACTATAAAAAACTCTGATACCTATGACTTAGTAATTAGTGGTTATTCATATACTGATGAACTAGTGGGTAAAAATTATAAAATAACATTCTCTAGTACTCCATATACCTATAAGATTAATCCTAAGGTTGTTAATATTACGACAAATGATGAGACTTTTGAATATGATGGATTGAATCATTATCCTCTCACTAGTTTTACAACTGATATTGATTTATTTAATGGTGATTCGATAACACTTGATGTAAATATAGAAAATACTTTAGACTCAGGAAAATATGAAAAAGAAATAGAAGTAATATTTAGTAAAGGATTAGAAGATAGTCTTGAAACTAATTATCAATTTGAACATAATACTTCATATTTAGAAATAACAAAGAGAAAAATTGTATTAACACTTCCTAATGTTACTCAAGTATATTATGCAAGTGAAACATTAAGCGAAGAACTTAAGGTAATAAGTTATCATAAAGAAAATAAGAACGAGTTTGGTATTGCATCAATTGACTCTATAAATTATTCAACAGATTATTCTCTTTATGAATTAAGTAATGTAGGAGAATACAGTCTAAATATTACAGACTATAAAATATTAAGAGATAATGATAATATAGATATAACTACCTTAAATTATGAAGTAGTTGAATTAATTAGTTCAAGTTTAACTATTCTTAAGAGAACTATTACAATTAAGGCTATAGATAAACTTGATATTATTTATAGTAAAAAAGATGTTTCATATGATGATAGTACTAAATATATAATTGATTACAATAATGAAGTGATTTCTAGTTTACCAGACAAGGAAGAATTTAAAATTAATTCTCACTTTGAACAAGAAGGTAACACTATTAGCGCATTTAATGCTGGAGAATATGATGTAGTAATTGATAGTGTAGATGCAAGTGAACAAGTGTTTGCAAATTACGATATTTCATATATAAATGGTAAATATATTATTTTACCTAAGAGAGTTAATGCATATATAAAGGAAGAAATAATATATGATGCTTTATACCATAATGCATCTATAAATAATGAAGTTTTATATGAAGACAATGACGGATTTATTGATATTAATGGCTTAACATATGAAATAACATCTACTGAAGAATATAAGAATGTAGGAAGTTATCAGTTTACATTTGAAATTAATTATTTAGATGGTGATATACTTTCTAATTACAATATAACTTATTTAGAATCAACACTTAAAATCATCCCTAGAGATTTGATTTTAGGTTTAGTTGAAACATATTATACATATAATGATCAATATGTTACTGAATCAAGTTATGATAGTAATTATTTATATTTATATGATAATAATGACTCAATCGAATTAGACTCTACTAACCCTATGTATAAAGAGGTTCAAGGAATAAGTTTAACTATTAAGTTTGTAGGAGATAAACCTAAAAATGTAGGTGATTATTTAATTAGCGTAAATAGTATTGGCTCATTAACTGATGAATCTCTAAATAAAAACTATAACATTCAACAGAACAATGATTTAGTTTTATTCCATATTGTAAAAAGACACCTTATCGCAACTTTTGATTCCTTAGAACTTGAATATGATGGAAAGAATAAGGCTAATTTATTTAATTATACAATTATTAATGATAACGGAAAATCTGTTATAAGAGATAGTAATACAACAGGTTATAGTGATGTATTAATTGATAAAGTGTTAAATGATATTGAAGTAATTAACGCAGGAACTTATCAAAGAACATTAATATCATATGATTTTGGTAATAATTTAGATGTTGAATTTGAAAATCTAGAACAAGTATATACAATAAATAAGAGACATATTGTTATAAAGCCTGCTTGTTATGAAGATTTAACATTTGAAAATAAAGTTTTCACAATAGCTAATACTTGGATTTATGATGAAACATTTGATTCAAATAACCAAAATTATAAATTAGATAGAAATATTAAAGTAGTAGTTTCTGAAATTGATGATAAAGAAATTAAAAATGCAGGAACTTATACAATAAAGATCAGTTCTTATACAGATGACGATAACTATGATATTGAAACTACAACTAATACAATTACAGTTAAAAAGAGAAAGCAAATAATTTATACTCTTGATCAAAATACTATTAAATACGATGCACTAAGTCACTCATATGATGGATCCTATAAGACATATGATGAATTGAGTGGTACATATTATAATAATTCTCTATTTGACGGAATAGAGGCTAGTGTAAAAGCTAATTTCTATAAGGATGGTACTCTAATTGGGGACACTGTAAAGAATTCTGGCACATATAATGTATTAATTGATAGTGTTGAATCAGCATTATTAGATAATTTTGAAATTGATTATGATGAGGATAAAAAAACATTTACTATTGAACAACATGAAATTCATGTAATGTATCAAAATGTAACTAAAGACTATGATGGCATAAGTTTAGATAGTCGTTCTAAAATTTCAAGTGGTTTATTATTACTTAATAGTATTCCTGATACTATATCTAGCTATAATGCAACTATCCGTGTATCAAAGAATAATTTGGAAGTAGATAAAGCTCTTAACGTAGGAGAATATGATATAGATATTACTCAAATCAAGTTATTTACTGATAGTGAAGAAGTAAGTGATAACTATAAATTAGTTTCAAATTTAGGAAAACATATAATAAATAAACGTAAGTTATATATAATACTAGATGATACTTCATTTGTTTATAATGGACGTGTTATAGATAACAAATACAGTTACTATAAACTTAAAGATATCAGTGGAAATGAAGTAGAACTAGATGAGTTGGATGTATATGTTAAATATATTAAAGACTCTACTTATGTTGAACCATTAATAATTGGTGAATATGAAGTAGTATTTGACTACTATAATACAAATGAATTAAATGAACTTAATAATGAATTTGAGTTAAAAGAAAATGCTAAATTAACTATTACTAAAGCTAATATTGATATTAGTTTTAATACAACACATATTGATTCTATTTACGGAGATAATATTGATTTTAATAATTATATTAAATATGAGAGTAATACAAATGATTCATATAAATTTGATTTTGTATTTAATGTTAATGGTAATACAAGAATAAATACTTTAGATGTAAATTCATATTTATTAAATAGTGATAATTTAGTTAGCATTACAAGTAAAGTAAATAATGTAGAACTTGATAATAATTATGTTTCATATAATTTAGAAAATGAAGTAAACATTAATATTTTACCTCGTAAAATTGAGATTACTTTTGATGATTTTGAACAAGTATATGATTCTAAAGAATTAGATTTAAGCAAATTAAAATATAAAATTTCTAATTTGCCTGACTATGAAGAGAATCTAAATATAAGTAATTTAACTTATAAAGATAGTACTAATAGTATTGTTAGTCCAGTTCATGCAGATAGTTATAAAGTTTTTAGTATCAATAATCTTTATAGTACTTATTTATCAAAAGATGTATCTAGTAATTATAATATAGATACTATAAATAGTAATATAAAAATAACTCCAATTAGTATAAGTGCTGATATTCTACCAATTAATGATTCTATAGAATATGATGGCTTAAGTCATATAATAAATTATAAAATAACACCTAATAACGTTCTAGATGGAGATAATATTACATTTAATACTATTTATTCAGAAATTAAAGCAGGCAATTATAAAGAAGATATTGTAATTGAAGATATTAGCTCTACAAATGGTTCTTTAATTAGTGATTATTCAATTGATTATAAAGTAAATTATAGTATTATTAGACGTAAACTTTCTGTAACTTCCGCTTCAGCTAAATTTATTTATGACGGAGAGTATCATGAATATAATGAGATAGCTTCAATTAAAGGATTAGTATCAACAGATAAAATTTATTATAATGGTTCAAGTTTTATAGATAGCGGTACTTATAAAAATGAATTAACATATGTAATCACAAATAGTAGTGGTGAAGATGTTAAAGATTGTTATGACATTGAAAAGAGTTATGGTACTATTACAATAGAAAAGAGAGATATATCTGTATATTCTATTGATGAGACTATAACTTATAGTGGTTATAAAGCTTATCGAAGAAGTAAATTTATATTAAAGGTTTATGATAATGATGGTAATTTAAAATCATTTGATATTGATAGTGATAATAAAACATTCAATTTTGGTACAATTGATTTCTTATCTAGTATAGATTCAAGTAAGACTGATTCAATCTATGAGTCTCGAAAAATTTATGATAATTTTGAAATTATTATTGAGCGTAATGGTTCTATAAAAACTGATAACTTTAATATTACTTATTATTCTGAATCATATTTTGAGGTCCTACCTTATGAGTTAGATGTTAATGTTATCTCTGAATTTAGTAAAACATATGATGGAACTGAAATAGATTTAAATAATTTAGTTGAATTAGAAGCATTTGATAGTTATGAACCAGATTCCACTATTATAAATTTTAAAAATAATGAGTCAGTAGATAAAATTATATATAGTGGTACTTATCAATTTAATTTAAATAGTATAAGGTTTATCGCTTATGATTTATCTCGTAATGAAATAGATGTTTCTTCATCTTATGATGTCAATTTAGTTACAACAAGTTCTATAGTGAGTATTTCTAAAGAAGAATTAACAGTAAAAACTGATAGTTTTGAATATATGTGGGATGGCAAGGATAAGAGAGATAAAAGTATACCACAAATTCTTAAAGATAATGCCCCTTATAATGTTCCATTAGGAGGTAAAGTAACATTTAGTAATCAAGCCGTTTTAAATGCATATGATAATTTTAATAATAAATTATTATCTAATAGTATTACTAATAGTGTAGAACTTGATATCATGCTAGATGGTAAATCATTAATTGATAATTATGATATTTCTTATGATTTTGGTAAATTATCTTTTGTTAAAGAATATTCTCTAAATTATAGTAATGATTCTACTACATATGATGGAGAAAGTCACAATGTATTTACTATTCCCGATGGATACACAAAAATAGAAGGTGTTAATGTTTTATACAATGTTTCTATAGATTATTATGAATACAATGGAAGCAAAGTAAATGAAATAATTTATGCTGGAACATATTATCTTATTCCTAATTTAGATAGTTTAGTATTAACAGTTAATCAAATTAATATTACTTATAAAGAAATTGTTAATTCAAAGATTTCATTGAGTTATAACTTTGAATATGTAGTGAAAACTAAAGAAATACTTGTTCAGGTAGAACAACAAGAAAAAACATATAATGGTAATTATCAAATCTTTACAAGTATTGAATCAGGTATTACATATGATAAGAATTATGAAATAATTAGTGGTGATAAATTAATAATTTATCCTAATATAAGTTTAAAAGATGTTGGCAGAGTACTTAAGAATATTGAATCCTATAAAATTATTAATAGTCTAGGTATAGACATAACCAGTTCTTATTCATTATTAAATACTTCAAGTGATTATTCTTCTAGATCTAAATATCAAGTTAAATATGAAATTGCAGCATTAAAACTTGAATTTAGTACTAGTAAATCAGAATTTAAATATGACGGTCTAAAGCATTCAGTAGAAGGACTTGTTATATCAAATCTTGTATCTACTCATACATATGAACTTGTAAAAGAAAGTGAATGTGGTTCACACGAACCAATTATTATTAAAGATGAATCGGGTAATATTGTAACAAATAATTATAAAATGGACAAAATACTTGTAATCAATCGTTTGACATTATCAATTACAACAGGCAGTAAATCTAAGACTTATGATGGTACTCCATTATCTTGTAAAGAATATTATCTAAATGATTCTTATGAAGGAGAAGTTATGGACGGTTTAAGAAGTGGAGATTATATTGTAATTGAAGAATGGCCTAGTCTAAATAAAGTAGGAACGAAAACAAATAGACCTAGAATTAGTATTTATGATGCATCAGGTAATGATGTAACTGATATCTATGAATGGAAGAATTATTCCAATTATGGAACATTAGAAATAACGAAATAAGGGAGTGGAAATATGAAATTAAACACATTAAAAAATTACTATAAAATATCATTTATTAATAGTAATAATATATTTAAAAGAAAATCAAATTTATTAAGATATTATTTCTATATTATGCTTTATATTATTACACTACCTTTCTTATTAACAGGTTCATGTGTATCATTAGCTTTTTATACTATGGCTAGAAATGTTTCAAAAGGATATAAATCTTATGGAATATTTGATTCATTTAAAGCACTTAATAATAAAAATGTATTATATAAAACTATAGTATCTAAAGTTTTAGGATTCGCTATGAAGTTAGTAATTTTACTTGTTATAGTGCTCGTAACGCTACCTTTTGTAGGAATTGGTTGGGTACTTATGTTAAGTACTAAAGAAGTACTTTATATTTATTTATCTCTAATTCCTACTATAATTGGCTCAGTAGTATACATCCTATATTTAATATTTGGATGTATACCACTAGCACAAATATTTGCAGAAGATAATAACATATCTATTACAAATGCATTAAAACTTAGCTTTACTGCTTCATTAAAGAGCACTAAACATCAAATGATTCTTTCAATTGTTTTTGAATTATTATTTAAAGCTGTATTTATATTTATTATTGTGCTTATAGTACTAGTTATTTTATATTACAGAACTATATTTTCTCTTAAGTATGATCAGTTAAGAAGTGTTATATTAGCTATAATTGTTGTCTTACTTGGTACAATTTATTTAATTCTAATGCCTAGAGTATCTCTATTAAATATTGTAATGCGTAGAAATATAAGACATGATATTATTTTGAATTACAGTCATATTGATGAAATAGAATTTAGTAAGGAAATATTTAAAATAAAGACTAGTAATGTAATTTATAAAAATAAAGAAGATGATAATACTAGTGTAGATAATAATACTGAATCAACTGATGAAGATATTAATGGTGTATCTGATAATTCTTTTGAAGTTGTAGATAATATAAATAATGAAGTATCATTGAATAATGAATCAAGTAATGGTTCAAATAATGAAGTAAATGATGAAGTAAATATAGAAGATGTAGATACAACTGATAACAATGAAACATTAAACGACAATCTAGATGACGCATTAAATACTAGTGAAGAGGCTAGTGAATCTAAAGGGGAGTAATAGTATGGTTTTATGGAGAATACTTGCGGTAATGACAACTATTTTGTTTATTGCCTCTATAATATTAAGAAGAATACTTAAGAAAAAGCATACTCACTTTATTAAGGGTTATGATAAAGATTATCTAGTAAAGAAAAAGATGGAAGCAGGATTTGAAAATTCATACTATGCACGTCATGGCGTTGATAGTAATATTATTATGCGATATGTTATTAGAAAATCTAGTTATGAAACTAGTATGGTCGCAAATTATTCTAAACCTTATAAACATATCGTATATTATGTTGCAGAATTCGATATCAAGCACAAATTAATTGATGTATTAAAAATAACTGAAGAAAATACATCTACTATGTCTAAGATTTATGTTCTAAATAAAAAGACAAGTGAAATAAATATTATTGTTAGAGAATGTGATACTATTCTTTACAGCGATGAATATGTACGTCCTAAGAAAAAGAGTGAAGTATATATTGAAAACTCTTTAGTAAGTCTTGAAATATTTTCATTACTATTTACAACAAGACATATCATTTGTGAGATATTCTTAAAATCAAGTGCTAGATTCTATTTAGAATCTGAATTTGGTCTTATTACAATAGCTATAATCATAGGTGTTTCATTATTGTATTTATTTATAAGTGTTGCAGCTAAAATGCATAAGATAAGAAAAGAAACTTTAGGAGGTAAGATTTCATATGACTTCTACTAATGTAAAAAAATATAGTTATATAAACGAATCAAATACTCCTATAAGTTTGATTGAATATTATATTGAAGAAGATTTAGATAATAAATATTTAATTTTTAATTTTCAAAATAATTTTAATCAAGTATTAAAACAAATGGAAATATCAATTGAAGCTTATGATTCATCAAATAAATTAGTTGAACGTTTGAGCTTTAGATATAGTTGTAACGTTTTACCTAATCAAGTCTTTATGCCACACAATAAGCTTAAAGTCTTAAAGGAATGTGAAAGTATTAAGTTTAAAATAATTAAAGCAGAATACGAAAATTCAAGATATATTAATGGGGAATTTAAAGAAATTAATTTTAAAGTTGAATTAGCGCAAGATGTAAATGAAGTAGAGACAATAAAAGATGTAAATCAAAATAAAACCAATACGGAAGTTATTCATATATCTAAAGTTAAAAATGCTCAATCAAAACATGAGAAAAAACTTGAAAAAACTAAAAATAAGGCTGAACAACATTACTATAAATATGAGAAGAAAGCCTATGGTAAACAACGTTTTAAGGTTGATTCATTACTAAAAAAACCATTTAGTGCTTTTAAAATAATATTTATATCTTTAATCTTTGTAGGTATAGTAGCCGCATTAATTTGGTCATGTACTTATTTTACTAGTAACTACGGTGAATTTGTAAAAATTGATGATGTGACTTATCAAGTTTTGTCTGATAAAGCTTATGTATATGAAGGTAATAAAAAAGAAACAAATGTATGTATAGAATCATCAATTGTTTATGAAGATACATTATATGAAGTTGTAGGTATTAAAAAGAATGCATTTAAAAAGGCTAAAATTGAAAGCTTAACTTTAAATAGAAATGTGAGTATTGGAGACGCTGCTTTTGAAGGATCTAATTTAGCTTATATTTATAACCCTGAATATATTAATAAAATTGGTGAAAACGCATTTAAATCTACTAAATTGAGTACTATTGAATTAGTAAATGTTAAAACAATTAAACAAGGTGCATTTTCTAATATTTCGAGTTTGAATACTGTTTATGCACCAAATGCTTTAGTTGAATCTAAAGCCTTTAAGGGTTCAAATAATATTAATACAATAACTATAAACAGTACTAAATCATATTTATTTAGCGATATATTTGATTCATCAAATTATTCTACTATTAATACGGTTGTTTTAGGACAAAGTATTGATGAAAATTATAGTTTTAAAGGTATAAAATATATTTATTATTTATATATTAATTCAAGTAGTAAATATATTAAAGAAGATAATATAGCATTTATAAATTATAAATAATTAAATATATAAGAGAGGATGTGAAACAAATGAATATAGATAAATGGCTACCGCTTGTTATAACCTATGTACCAACATTAGTATTTATACTAATTATTGTTATATATACATTTTTAGGTTATGCAAGAGGACTTAGGAAAAGTGTTACATTTTTAATTTATTCTCTTATATCTTTAATTTTAATGGTTATATTATATGCTGTATTAACAAATACTGATTTCTTTAATTATAAGTTTGTTTCCATTATTAATAATATTAATGGTCCGTACTGGTTACAAAATAGTCTTGGAGTAAATATTAATAGAGATAATTTAACAGATATATTAACTGAATATGTGTTAAAGAATTCAGAACAATCTATTTTAGAAATAGCTCTTTATTCACATGCGTATATAGTTGCATTAGTCCAAGCTTTAATTAGATTGATTGTGGCGATATGTTTACTCATTATTTTCTTTATCCTAAAGATATTTAATTATATTTTATATTTAATATTTAATAAGGAATCTAGGAGAATAAAGAAAATAAATGCGCGTTATGCAGAGGGTCTTGAACCATATCCATATCGCTATAAAAGAGGATATGGATTGGCTTTAGGCATGATTAGAGGCTTAGCTTCAGCTTTAGTTATATTTGCAGTTATTGGCTCACCACTATATCTTGTTTATTATAATCAATCTTATTTAGATGAGATTAATATTGAGGATAGTGATGAAACTGTACAAAACAGCCAATTTGTATTAAAAGAATTATCTAAATATGGTAATAGTGGAATATATAAAATATTAAATACAGTTAAAAATGAAAATGATGTACCTTACTATCTATTTATTACAGATATTGTAATGCAAGGTAAAATAAATGATGAGAATACATCTTATTCTAAAAATGTCTATTTTTATACGGAACTTATAAAATATAGAAAATTTATTGATGATTCATTTGATTTGATTCTTAAATATGATACTGAGTCATTAATTATAAATGATATTAATCAATCTAAAACTGATAATATCTATAATGATTTACTTAAAATATTTGCACTTGAAGATTTCCAAGATGAATTTAAAGTGTTATTTGAGCATTTTGATAAGAATACTTATTTAATTGATTTAACATATTCTGTATTAGATGGTATTGTAAATAATATTGATCAATTAAATTTTGGAAACGAAGAAGTAGAAGACTTACTTAAAATAATGTTTAAAAAAGGCTATAAATCACAATATATAGCTTATGAAAAAAAGTTAAATAGTAATACAATCTTACCTTATATTAGTGTAAGAGACTTAATACCATATAATGATATTAGTAAGGTATTAGGACTATATTTTAGCTATGTTAAGGCTTTTGAGGAAAACTCTAGCAAAGATGAAAATTTCGTATTAGATATGATTTCTAATATGAGTACTGATTTAAAGTATTTCAGCGTTGTGAATTCTACTGACGATAACATAAATAAAGTATTTAGAAGAGTTTATGCTTTTGTATCTAATGTATATTTAAATAATACAGCAGATGAAAAACTTGAAACTTGTATATATGATTCTAAATATGATAATGTTTCTTGGGCACAAGAGACTAAAACATTATGTGATTCTATTCCATCTCTTATAAATATCTATAGAACTAAATTAAAAGATATTGATATAGATAAATGTGATTTCTTAAACCTAATTTATAAGTTTAATGAAAGTGATGTAAGTAGTGATTATCAAAATGTAAGAGAAGCGCTAATGACAAGTAATGTCTTAGAGGTTGTAATTAATTCAGGCTTTATTAGTTCTATGTTAAAAGAATCTTTGAATAATACATTTAAAGACTTTGCATATCCTACTTTAGTAGATTCAAAAGAAACATTTATTATAATTGATGCATTAATCACATCGGAAGATAAGAAGAATTCGCTAGATTATATAATTCATAATAATTTAAATGAATCTAATTATGATGAATATGTTAAAAATTATAATATTGTCTTTGATAGTAATCTAAAAGAAAAGTGTGCTCTTTCTAATCTATTTAGATCTTTAGTTACATCAATTATTAGTGAAAACGTTAGCGAATATATTTATCTTGATGATTCGGTTAAAGAAGTAGAAAATGAAACTATAGTTAACAGAATTAATCAAGAAGACTGTAAAGCATTCTTAAATAACTCAAATAGATTATTTGAACTTGTTCAACCATTTATTATTAATGATAATGATTATTCAGTTATTGATAATTCTATTCGATCTTTAGAACTACAAGAAATAATATCAGACAGTAAGATTATTGAAGGTAGTATATCAAAGATGTTATTTGAATCTAGTGATTTTAATTTTGAAGTACCAGAAGATCTTATTTATGTATCAACTATTGAAAGAAAAAGTGAACTTAAGAAACTTATTTCAAGTATACAAATACTAGATTTGTCTATAAAAGAATTACAACAAACTAATTTTGATAATGTTTATGAAACTGTTAAGCAAAAGAATAGTGAAGAACTAGGTATTGTTTTTGATAGTGATGTTATTTATCTAAATGTTGCAAAATACATTTATGATAATGAATCAAAACTACTTAAAGATGTTGTTATACCTAATACATGTTTAGATACAACTTATACTAACTATATAAAGAAAGATGTTATTATAGGTTTAGTATGTGATGTACTTGATCTATATGATGAAACACTTGAAACTAATGAATTAGTTAATAGATTATCTTCTCATAAAGAAATATTTAAAGAATCTAGTGCTAAAGATATTATAAATGCAACTGTTGCGTATAAAATTGTAGACAGTGTATCAAGCACTAATATTGATTTATCTCTTAAGATGAAAGAAGATGGAACATTAGAAAATCTAAAATCATCTTATGATTCAAATAATGTATGGTATGATGAAATATATTATATTCTAGTTGGTCTTGATCAATTTAAGAAATCTGATGATTTGGTTAATATTGATACTATATCTGATGATATTCTAGAAAACTTCTCGAGTTTGAATGAAGCAAGTACTATAGAAAATAAAACTATTTTAAATGTTTTATATGAGTCAAAACTATTAAAGTATAATATTACAACTAATACATTAGATAAATTATCATCTAGTATTGATTCAGCTATACTTAATTCTAGTTTTATAGCGCAAGTTGATTCAATAATTAATGATAATGTAATTGATGAGACTGAGTTATCTAAGGCTATTAATGTATTAAATATCTTAGATCTTGATATTAATAAAAATATAAATCTTGATGTAGCAAAATTAAATGAAAATTATCAATATTGGGAAGGCGACAGACTTATTTCTAAGAAGAAGAGTGAAATAGTATGTGAAAGTAAGATAGCACGTGCTATTGGAAGTAAGACTATTAAAGAAGAACTTGATAAAAATAATATTGATACTCCTAATAAGGCATTAGAATATGTAGATAGTAAATATATTAATGTATATTTAGAAAATGAAGTAATAACATTATCTCTATTTATTAATAATTATGATGTTTCTAATGTAAATAATATTAAAATATCTAATCTTATTGATATATTATATGATGGCACTGATGTTAGAAGTTATGTTATATTAAATGAAATATCTAATGAAATATTAGATATTGAAAACGTAGTAGTAACTAGTGATGAGTATTCAAGTATTGATAATATGATGACTTCTATTGCAGTATATAATATCTTAATCTCATTCACTGAATTTGGTGTTGAATATATATCAAATAATGTATTTGATAATTGTGTATTAACTAGTCAAAATCTAAATTATGCTTATAAGTCTAATACTATACTTGCAACAATATCTAAGACACTTCAAATTGATTTTGCAGGAACTACTCAAGATATATGTGTATTTAGTGAAAATGCGGTTTCTACACAAGATTATAAGAGTAATGATATTTATATAATGTCATCAAGCGAGCTTAAGGCTTGTATTACAGAATTAAATAAGCTTGGTGCTACTAGAATTAACTCTACTATATCTGAAGGAAATATAAGTCAATATTTATTAAGTGATTCGGCTGATTTAGAATCAAGTGATATAATTCATATTGCAATATCTAATGTAATTTCAAATAATAAATTTATTTATAATTATGTATCAAGTATTTATACAGAAAGAACAGTTAAATCATGTACTAATTTATATAATAATAAAGTGCAAGATAAAGTGATTTATAGTAAAAATTAAATATAGTAAAATAGGTTCTATAAATAAAAGGGTGTGTAGATGAAACACACCTATAAATAAAGTGGTGTGCTGACTGTAAATAAAGCGGTGTGTATACCAATTATAATCCTATTAAAATGCAGGTAGACTTATATTAAAATCTACCTGTTTTTTCTTGGCTTTGGATTATAAACACCAGTTAAAGTATAATGCAAACAAATTAATAATTAGCCTAAAAAGCGTTTATATGATGACTATGTTGCAATTTATGATGAGTTTTCATGATATATCATTAGCTTCATCTTCAATCTGTGAATAAGATAAGTAGTCATACTTATAATGAATTTTTAAACACACCTCTAAAGTTTATAGCTAACACACCTACTAAGTTTATAGCTGCAAATCATCTTTTCAATTTTACACACCCTTTTATTTAGAGCACCTATATTTACTTTTCAAAATCCATCTTAATTTGATCTAATCTTTTAATTAAATCATAGTCAGGTCTTAAATCTTTTAAAGACATATTGTAGGCTTCTATATATTCATTTTCATCTTGTCTTATTTTTGATAATACTTTAGAGAAATCCTTGCCTAAAGTCTCATTGATTTTATCTACATCAATTTCTTTATAGAAGTCACCAAAAGTCTCATTATCAAAGTTCCATGGAAGGTGGCAATCATTTGTATCTTCTGATTTACTTGGATCAATTTTACCAGAAAGTAGGGCATATAATGAATGATGATCATCTTCCCAAATACCTTGACCTTTTGCATCCAACAATACAAAAGAACATAAAGAAGGATAATCAACAACACCTAAAATAGTAGAATTGAACTCATAGTTCTCACCAGTGTCATAAATAAATTTAAAATTAGTTGGTAAGTCAGATAGATTGTACTTAGATAGATGTTTATACCACTTTAGTCCTCTTGATTCCATAAATGGAGCCATTACATACTCTATTTTTGTAGTTTCAAAGTAGTAACAATGGTAAAGCTCAGTATTTAAAATGTAAGCATAAAAAGTTGCGAGTTTAAATAAATCAGGATTTCCTTTAACTAGTATAGTTCTTGAGAACTTATTAGGATAATCAGGATATTCAATTAATATTTTAGTATATTTCATTTATATTCACCTCTTAATTTTATTTTAACATAAGTTTATATAATTTAGAAATTATTATTTAAGTTACTGTCATATATTTATTTTCAAATATAAAAATAGTTATTTATTAACATATCAAAAAGTTTGAAAAATCAAGAGAAAGTTGCATTTAGGCTATTTTTTTTTTTTTTTTTTT
>CAVGEZ010000016.1:0-36998 GCA_963628445.1 uncultured Eubacteriales bacterium | reverse complement strand
TCATTAGAAATAAAGAAAAATAGAATGATGGTGGAAAAAGATGTTGTTCAATCTATGTTTCTTTTTGAATTATCAAAAAGTGACATGCCTTTTGTCTTTAAAGGTGACACATCATTATCTAAAGCTTATTGTTTGATTGATAGATTTTCTGAAGATATAGACATCTCCTTATCTAGAAGTGTTAATCAAAGGGAGAAGAAAAAATTAAGGAAGAGATTGTAAATATAGGGAAAATTTTGAATTTGAAATTAATTAATGAAGACAAAATTAAATCAAGATTTGATTATAATAAATATATTTTTGAATATGAATCATAATTTGATGGTAAGATAGTTGAAATCATTGTTGAAACTAATTTCTTTGAGGTGTCTTATCCTATAAATAAATTAAAGATAAATAATTATGTAGGAGCATTCTTACAAAATAATAATATTGATTTGAACTATAATTTTGAAGGCAACGATTTTGAATTTGATGTGCAATCACTTGAAAGAACTTTTATTGATAAAGTTTTTGCTATATGTGATTATAGAATTCAAAATATGGCTGATAGAGATTCGAGATATTTATATGATATTGCTAAAATAATTCCATATATTAATTTTGATGACAATTTCAAGAAACTGGTACTTAAGGTAAGAACTGATAGAATGAAGTCTAAAAATAACCCATCAGCAAATCCTAAATATGATATTACTTTAATGCTTAAGGAAATAATAGATTCTAAATTTTTTGAATCTGATTATAAAAAATTAACCGTAAAGCTACTTTACGAGAATTATCCATATGAAAAAGCAATAAACGATGGTATTAAGATTATTTGCGAGAAGAATGTATTTTAATTTTTATATATTGCTTTAAATAAAAATATAACTTTATGGTGTTAAGTTGAATGAGTTACTTATATTATTTTCTAACTAGATATGGTAAAATAATATATACAAAAAGAAAGATTATATAGGTGATTTTTATGGATTCAGTAAGAGTTATTGAAATTAAAGAAAATATATTTAAAGCAAATATAGATCAAGCTAGTGAGCTTAGAAATGAATTAAAGAAGAAAGGTACATTACTTATTAATTTAATGTCTTCACCAGGTAGCGGTAAAACAACTACTTTAATGAAGACTTTAGCTTATTTACAAGATAAGTATAAGATTGCGGTAATGGAAGCTGATATTGATTCAGCGGTTGACGCTGAAACTATTTCAACTTTAGGTAAAGTTGAGGCTATACAACTTCATACAGGTGGTATGTGCCACTTAACTGCAGATATGACTAAACAAGGAATTGATTCTTTATCTAGTGATAATTATGATTTAATTATCATTGAAAATGTAGGTAATTTGGTTTGTCCGGCAGAGTTTGATACTGGTGCACATATTAATGTAAATATCTTATCTGTACCTGAAGGTGATGATAAGGCATTGAAATATCCATTAATGTATCAAGTATGTAAATTATTCTTAATTAATAAACTTGATGTAGCACCATATTTTGACTTTTCGTTAGAAAAAGCTAAAAAGAATATATTAATGCGTAATAAGGATGCGGAATTTATTGAACTTAGTGCGAAACTTGGTACTGGTACTGATAAGTTTGCAAATTGGTTAGAAAAAGAAATTTTAAAGATTAAGGAGAATTAAATTATGCCTGAAATGAGTAAAGCAGTAATTCCTCCTCATATGAATGATGTGGAAAGAAGAGAAAAGATTGTAAAACTTGGAAAAAAGATAACTGATGTATTTTCACATAAATTAGGTACTATTAAAGTTGAAGACCCTGAATATTGGGGACTAGCTGAAATAGTAACTGATGAAATGGCTGATGTAGCTTTAACTATGAAGTTAAGGCATCACTATACTTTTAAAGAGTTATGTAAATTAAATAAAGAACAAGCTCAAGACATTGAACATTTTCAAAAACTATTAGATGAAATGTCATATATTGGACTTTTAGAATATGATTATGGTGACTATCATGATCATAACGGAAGAATAAAGGAACAAGGAGAAAGAAGATATTGCTTGCCTTTATTTGTTCCTGGTAGTGCTGAGTTATTTAATATGGAAGAAGTATTTATTACTAAAGATGGCAAGGTTATGGAAAACCCAAGACTAGAAAGTCATCCAGCACTTGCTAGTTTCTTTGAAAGAATGACTTTTATTCCCTTAGACGGAATTACGCAAATGGTGCCAGAAGGTGGAGCAGGTATTGGTATGCATGTAATACCAGTAGAACAAGCTATATCTATGGAAAATAAGTCTATTGATATTGAACATTTATCTTATTGGCTTAAGAAATATGAAGGTCATATTGGTGTTGGTCAATGTTCTTGTCGTGCCTCTCGTGCAAAGCTTGAAGATGGTTGTGCTGATGATCAATACAATTGGTGTATTGGTGTAGGGGACTTTGCGGATTATTGTAGAGAAACCGGAAAAGGTCATGACATTACTTATGAAGAAGCTATGGCTATTTTAAAGAATGCTGAAGATAATGGTTTTGTTCACCAAATAACAAATATTGATGGAGAAAATAAAATATTTGGTATTTGTAACTGTAATGTAAATATTTGTAATGCATTAAGAACTAGTCAATTATTTAATACTCCTAATTTATCTCGTTCAGCATACACTGCAAAAGTTGATCCACTTAAGTGTGTAGCTTGTGGTAAATGCGTTGAATATTGCCCAGCTGGTGCAGTAAAACTAGGTCAAAAGTTATGTAAGAAAGATGGAACTCTAGTAAAGTATCCTAAGCATGAACTTCCTGATAATATGCCTTGGGGAAGAGATAAGTATGATGAGGATTATCGCGATAACAATAGAATTAATTGTTACGACACAGGTACTGCTCCATGTAAGACAGCTTGTCCTGCTCACGTAAGTGTTCAAGGTTATTTAAAATTAGCTCATGAAGGAAAATATACAGAAGCTCTAGCGCTAATTAAACAAGATAACCCACTACCTGCTATATGCGGTAGAATCTGTAACAAGCGTTGTGAAGAGGCTTGTACAAGAGCAAGAATTGATGAAAGTGTTGCGATTGACGAAGTTAAGAAGTTTATTGCAGAAAAGGATTTAAATAGCGAGACTCGTTATGTGCCAAAGAAAGTTATCGCATCTAATCGATTTAAAGAATGGGACAATAAGATTGCAATCATTGGTGCTGGTCCTGCAGGACTTTCTTGTGCCTATTATTTAGCACTTAAAGGATATAAACCAACCGTATTTGAAAAGAATGCTCATCCAGGTGGAATGTTATGGTATGGTATACCTAGCTTTAAACTTGAAAAGAATATAATAGATGCTGAAGTTGATATTATTAAAGAATTAGGTGTTGAATTTAAATATAATACTCTAGTTGGAAAAGATATAACTATTAATGATCTTAGAGAAGAAGGCTATGAAGCATTCTATATTGCAATTGGTTGTCAGAGTGGCAAATTACCTGACATTGAAGGTATAGATTCTACAGGAGTAGAAACAGCTATTAATTTCTTACACCAAACTATTGATAATGATAAACAAGATATTGAAGGTGACGTTGTAGTCATTGGTGGAGGAAACGTTGCCGTTGATGCAGCTCGCACTGCGACAAGACTTAATGCTAAACGCGTTACAATGGTTTGTTTAGAGGATAGAGCAAGTATGCCTGCAAGCTTAGATGAAATAGAAGAAACACTTGATGATGGTATTACTATTATTAACGAGTATGGTCCTATGAAGATTATTAAGGATAAAGATAATAATGTATCTAAGATTGTATTAAAGAAATGTATTAATACTGTTGATGAAAGTGGCAAGTTCAATCCTACATACGATGAATCTGATACAATCACACTTGATGCATCTAAGGTTATATTTGCAATAGGTCAAACAATAAGTTGGAATAATTTACTTGATGGAGAAAATTTAGAATTAAATGGATTATATCCTAAGGCTGATACTCTAACTTATCAAACAAGTGTTAAAGATATTTTTGTAGGTGGAGATGTATTTACAGGGCCAAAGTTTGCGATTGACGCAATCGAAATGGGAAAATGTGCAGCTGAATCTATAAATCGTTTTGTACATAATGGTGCAAGTCTAACTGTTGGTAGAAATAGACGTGACTTTAAGATGTTTGATAAAGATGATTTAAGCATTGTATCTTATGATAATGCGCATAGACAAATTCCAAGCATAGACTTATCGATTGATAAACATAAATCATTTAGAGATTATCATATGACTTTAACTGAAGAACAAGTTAAGGCTGAAACTAAGAGATGCTTATCATGTGGCGCTTCAGTAGTTGATGAAAATAAGTGTATAGGTTGTGGTGTATGTACTACAAAATGTATGTTTGATGCGATCAGCTTAGTTCGTGATCATCCTAACGCAAGCAAAATGGTTAAGAGTGAAGATAAGTTTAAACATATATTGCCTTATGCAATTAAACGTGGAATGAAGATTAAGTTTGGTAAACACACAAAAGAGGAAAAAGAATCTATAAGAAAACATAAAGAGTATAAAAAGTTAGAAAAAAGGAAACAAAAACAATGCATGAACTAGGTATTGTGTTTCATATAATTGACCAAGTTAAAAAAGTAGCTTACGCTAATAAGGTGAGACATGTTAATAGGGTTACTCTTGAGGTGGGTGAGGTATCAACATTGATACCAAGCTATCTTATAGATTGTTGGAATTGGGCAGTTAAAAAAGAGAGTATTATGTCAGATTGTGTTTTAGATATCGTTGTAATTGAGGCTAAAACATATTGTACTAACTGCCTTAAAACTTATAAGACTGTTGAGTTTGGTAAAACATGTCCTTATTGTAAAAGTGAAGAGACTTATCTTATAGAAGGAAATGAGAAAAATATTAAAGAAATTGAAGTTGTTTAAAGCAAGCACATAATTCTTTAATTAGTAAAAAAAATCTTGAAAATTTAATTAAATTTGCATTATAATGCTTTTGATATTTGAGGTTTTATAATGATAAAAGATAAATTTTATGTACCAAAGTATTATAAAGCGTTTAAATGTAAGGGAATGGATTGTAAAAATACTTGTTGTAAGAATTGGAATATAACTCTTACAATGAGTGATTATGATAAGATTAGTTCACTAGATTGTTCTAGCGAGTTAAAAGAAAAGATTCAAAGAGGTATATCTATATTCAATAATGCAACGAGAGAAAGATATGCCAAAATTGATCTAAATTATTACGGTGAATGTAAATTAAGACTTGAAAACGGATATTGTGGATTGCAATGTGAGGTAGGAGAAGAAAATATTCCATCAGTTTGTAGATATTATCCTCGTGCACCTCGTCTATTTCCTGATAAGACAGCTACTATATCTCTTTCATGTGAATGGGTTGTTGAATATTTGCTATCTGATACCTTACCACAAGAATTTGAATATCAAGAATTAACTTTTTACATTGATAATGATGAGGAAATTAAGATTAATTTAGATAACTTTAAAACCTTAAGAAATAAATCAATTGAAATTATAGCTAATAGAGAGTTAAATTTCTTTGATAGATTTGATGAGTTAGCTAAATTTTTAAATGTATCTCTTAATACAGATAGTAATTTTAATTTAAAAATGATTGAATCACTATCAGAGTTTTATACTCACTCATATTCTATTTGTGATTATATTAATATAGATAATATTATTGATTATAAAGAAATATTTAATAAACTAAATGAAAAAGTACCAAACTATTCAATCTATTTAGAAAAAATATTAATTAATCATATTATGTATATCTCTTTTCCATTTGTATCTTATAAAGAAGAGAATGAATATGCATTAAATGGTTTATTTTATGTAACAATATTTTTAAATCAACTTGTATATAACACAATAGATAAATTTGATAAAGTGGAAGTTATCTCTAACTATTTTAGAGTTGCAGAACATGCAAATATGTATGATGTTATTCGAAATTTAGCCTCAAGACTTAAAAAACAATAAAAAATCATTAAAATCACATATTTTGACTATAATTAATTTTTATAATTATGATATAATTTCTTTAAAGAAAGGAAGTATTTAATATGAAAGTAACAAATCCGTATTTTAAACAAGCTTCAGCTGATGAAGCAAAAACATTAGATTCTATAGAAGTTACTGCTTGTACTAAAACAGGTATTTGCTTAAAAACATTATTTTGTATAGTTGCAGCTATAATCGCAGGATTAGTAGTTGCTATTACATTTAATCGTGCAATTTATGACGGAGGATTAAGCGACACTCAAAAAACTGATATGCTATCAAGAATGTTAACATTCTTAATTGTTGCAGTAATCGTTGCATTCTTTGCCTCACTTATTGGTCGTATTGCACCAAAATCTGCAGTAGTATGTGCACCACTTTATTCAGTAGGCGAAGGAGCTGCAATCGGTCTACTTTGTGCAATGGCTGAAATGGAAGTTGCAGGTGTTACAATTGTTGCAGGACTAGGTACTGCATTAATATTTGGTTTATCACTACTTGCTTATTCTCTAGGTTTAAAGAATAAGATGGGAACTGTATTTACATTCCTTGTTGTATTCTTACTTGCTGCAGTACTTTCAAGCTTAGGTCTTGTATTATTTACTGTATTTAATCCTGGTGTACAAGTTTCACTTGGACTATTACTTGCAATTGAATTAATATATTTAGCTTATGCTTCATTCTGTCTTCTTACAAACTTCAAAGAAGTAGATGTATTAGTTGAAAGAGGTAGCGATAAGAAATACGAATGGTCAGTTGCATTAGGACTTGTAATATCAATTCTATATTTATTTGTAGAGTTAATTAGAATTATTCTAATTATTGCATCAATGTTTCAAAAAGATTAATTAATAAAAGAGTTGCCACATAAAATGGTAACTCTTTTTAATATCTAGACAAATTTTAAAAGGTTGTTTATTTAATTGATGATAAAATCATTATATAATTAAAGAAGAAGGTGAAATTATGCAAGTTTCTGAATATAGATCAAAAAGTCCATTAAGAATTGTTATATCAGCTATTCTTACAATTTTATTCTTTATACTTCAAATAGCTTTTTATGTGACTCTTTTATTTGGCGTAAATTTCTTAAAATCAGACTATTATACAGCTTATAGAATAATATATTTAATTGTCCAATGGACTGGTATTGTTACAGTATTTATAATGTATTCAAGTAATATGAATATATCATTTAAACTATCATGGACTATATTTATTCTATTATTCCCATTCTTTGGTACTATGTGCTACTTGATGTTTGGAAATGGTAAAGGATTGCCTAAGAGAAGACTTAAAAAAATGCAAAAATTCACAGAAGCATTCTCAATAGAAAAGAATTCTATAATAGATGATAATCTAGATAAGGATGTAGCATTAATCTCTAAGTCGCTATATAAAGATTCAGGGTATTCACTATATAAAGGTGCTAACTTAAAATTCTTTTCAGATGTACTAGATAAACATAAACAGATGCTAGAAGATTTTCGTAATGCTAAAAAGTTTATTTTTATGGAATATTTTATCTTTGGTAAAGGTGAAATAATGAAAGATTTAATCCCTTTATTTAAAGAGAAATCGGATGAAGGAATTGAAATTAAGATTATTTATGATGATATTGGTAGTTTTAAATCTCAAGATAAGAAGAACTTGACTCAACTTGAGGAGATTAAAAATGTAAGTGTTGTTAATTATGATCCCATAGGTTTATCCATAAACCCTAGAATCAATTATAGGGATCATAGAAAGATTGTAGTAGTAGATGGTAATATAGCCTATACCGGTGGAGATAATATAGCCGATGAATATATTCATTTAATTGAAAAGTATGGATATTGGAAAGATAATGCGATCAGAGTTGAAGGAGAAGCTGTTAGAAGTTTCACTACAATGTTTATTAAAATGTGGTATATGGCAAGTAAAGAGAAACTTGATTTTGAAAGGTATGTACCAACTATAAAGATTGAAAATAATACATATATTCATCCATTTGGAGATGGTCCTAATTTCTCATCTAATCCAGGATATCATTTATTTCTTAATCTAATTAATAGTGCAAAAGAATCAATTTATATATCAAGTCCTTATTTTATTATTGATAACCAAATGCTTAATGCAATTATTGGTAAAGCTAGACAAGGTGTTGATGTGAAAGTTTTAATACCAGGTATACCAGATAAAAAGATTACTTATTTAATGACTAAATCACATACAGGTGTATTAATTAAGCATAATGTCAAAGTATATAAATATACAAAAGGATTTAATCATGCTAAAAACATTGTAATTGATAATAAATATGCATACATAGGAAGTCTTAATATGGATTATAGGTCTATGTTTATGTCTTTTGAGGATGGAGTATTTATCTATAATGACGAGGCAGTACATGATATCTTTAATGATTTAAATGAGACTTTTAAAGAAAGTGAAAAGATTAGTTTAAAGGATTATTTAAGTAGAAATATTTTCTTAATTTTACTTGATTATCTATTACAAGTAATATCACCATTATTTTAAAAAAATACAGGTTATTTATGATAATTTGATTAATGTATTTACAAATATAAAAAACAAATTAAAAATAATAAATGTGGAATTTATGTTTGGATAGTTAATTACAAAAAAGACCAGAACTAGCGAATCATGGTCTTTTTCTCTTTTTTGGGAAACGTAACATATTCTAAGATTAGTTATTCTTGATAATTAATGGCGTCTACTATTGAATCAATCTGATAAATACCCAATTCAAAATTAATCCGTATTTTTTTTACGGCAAACATTGAAAGTTATGTGAATCCATGATAAAATAATTATATATTGAAAAGGAGAATATTTTATGATTAGGAAGTTTTCGGTTTATAATTTTAAAGGTTTTAAAGATAAATTTTCTTTGGATTTATCAAAAGCTAGAGAATATAATTTTAATACTAATTTAGTAGAAAATGGTATTGTTAAAAAAGGTTTGATTTATGGTAAAAATGGAACTGGTAAATCTAATTTAGGTTTTGCTATCTACGATTTAGTAATTCATTTGACAGATAAACAAAAACCTTTAGCTAAATATTATCAAAATTATACAAATCTTAATAATTCTGATAAGATTGCTGTTTTTGAATATGAATTTGAATTTGATAATAAGATATACACTTATATTTATGGGAAATTAACACCTGATTTACTTGCTTTTGAAAAATTGTCTTATGGTAATCAAGTATTAATAGATTTTGATTTTTTAACTAATAAAACAAAAATTGTTAATATTCCTGAAGCTTCTACTTTAATTATGGATTTTAATGATAATAAATTATCAATTTTAAAATATATATATAAGAATACTCCAACTAATGATAATGTTGTATCTAAGATAGTTAGATTTGCTGAAGGAATGCTTTGGTTTAGATGTGTTGATGATGGTAATAATTTTATTGGGCTTATGAATGGATCGGCTAGTATGGATGAGTTAATTATAAGAAACAATAAAATTAATGACTTTGAAGAATTTCTTAAGGAGAATGATTTAGATTATCATCTAACTTCTAAAAATTTTAATGGACAAGATTTACTGATGGCTTCTTTTGAAAATGGAGAAGCTACGTTTAGTTCATTAGCTTCCACTGGTACTAAAGCCTTATGGCTTTATTATTGCTGGACACTTTTCTTTGAAAATGTATCATTCTTATATTTGGATGAATTTGATGCATTTTACCATTATGAATCTTCCGAACTAGTTTTAAAAGGTATTTTTGATAACCCTAAGTTTCAAGCTATTGTGACTTCACATAATACTTCCTTAATGCGTAATTCAATTACTAGACCAGATACGTGTTTCATTTTAACTAATAGTAAAATAAAAGCACTTTCTGATTGTACTGACAAAGAAATTAGGGAAGCTCATAATTTGGAGAAGATGTATAGAAATGGCACATTCACAGAATAGAATTTTACTTATTGTTGAAGGTGCTAAAACAGAACCTAAGTTATTTGAAAAAATAAGTAGTATCAAGTGGAATGAAAAAGCAGAGATATCAATTATTGATATTAAGACAAATATTTATTCACTATATAATAAAATGATAAAATATGATGAAGATTTTTTCTTAGGAGCTTCTTCAACCATAGATGTCTTAAAAGAAATGCTTTACTCTGAAGGTAGAACTCAAGAGTTAGAAAAATTAAATTATCCATTTACAGATATTTATTTATTCTTCGATTTTGAATATCAAGATAGAATTATACCGGATGAAAAGAAACACGATTTTCTAAATGATATGCAGAACTATTTTTCTAATGAAACTGAAAATGGATTATTGCTTATAAATTATCCAATGATTGAAGCGTATAGGGATTTCATACCACCTGCCCCTAGTTTATCATTTCGTGATAGAGATATTGATATACCTATCGTTAAAGATAAGAAGTATAAACAAATAGTTGGAGAACGTGGATTTGTTTATGATATTAAGAATTATGATTTGAATATGTTTGAAGGCTTATTTATTCAAAATGTAATGAAAGCAAATTATCTTTTAAACAATGATTATTCAATGCCTGAATATGAGATATTTATAAATGATTTTGTTTATGGGACTAGCTTACTTAATTCTGAGTTTAATTATATAGACAAAAATCTTAAAATATCTATATTATGTTCATGTATTTATATATTTGTTGGTTATTTCGGTAAAACTTATTACGATACTTTGAAAAATAAATCTTTGAAATTGATTTATAACGAAATTTAAAAAATAAAAATCAACATTTATTGCTGATTGAAATAAGAGTTTAATAGCACTATTACAAAACATAATAGTGCTATTTTTTTGATAAAATTTTATATTATTATAAATTTAAATTCTTAAATATTATTCCTACTATTAAACCTATTAAAGCGGATAAGATAATAAATAATATAGTACTAATTTTCTTCTTAAATATTAGTTTATATATAATTAATAATAATACAGAAAGTATTAAACAAGTTAATGCTTGATAGTTTAAACTGAAAGAAGTAATATCGTCAAATCCTAGTAAAGATAAAAGTAGAGTTATACCAGCACCTAAGATTAAAGCTACGGTAGAGGCTTTAATACCTGTTAAGAAGTATTTAACAAATTTATTGTTAATAAAATTATTTAATACAGAAGCTATTAATAGTATTATTACAAATGATGGTATTACTACAGCAATACTAGCTATTATTGAACCAAGTACTCCATAAGTTTCATATCCTACATAGGTTGCAAGATTTATCGCAATAGGACCTGGAGTACATTCACAAATACCAATAAAGTTATTAAATTCTTCTAGTGTAATCCAACTATGGGCTAAAACAGTTTCTTTGATTAGAGGAATCATTGCATATCCTCCACCAAATGTAAATAAACCAATTTTTAAGAATTCTAAGAATAGAGTAAGTAAAGTGCTCA
This sequence comes from uncultured Eubacteriales bacterium, assembly GCA_963628445.1. GTDB lineage: Bacteria > Bacillota_I > Bacilli_A > Acholeplasmatales > Anaeroplasmataceae > JAEELC01. The sequence goes on along the minus strand of CAVGEZ010000016.1, from coordinate 25,578 downwards.
TTTGTTGTTACCTCTGTTATCTTTAATAATATAATAAATTAGACTTATTAAACCACATATTAATATATAATATATAGAAGAGAAACTAAAATTAATAATATCAAATACTAAATAGAATCCTAGTACTAAAATAAATAAAATAATTGTTAATATATTGTGTTTAACATTACTAAATAAAGATATACCTGCAGTAATGATTAATATACAAACTGATGCATTGATTCCTACAAATGCATATTTGACATATTCGTTTTCTTCAAATTGTTTTAAGAATATAGATATTAGAAGAATAATTATAATTGAAGGAAGTATTACACCTAATGTAGCAAGAAGACTTCCTAACACTTTACCTCTTTTATAGCCAATATAAGTAGCCATATTAACAGCTTGAGGACCTGGAGTTGATTCAGCTATCGCAAGTATTTCAATCATCTCATCTTCACTTATCCAATTTCTTTTAGTTATAAGTTCTGTTTTAATTAGAGGAATCATTGCATATCCCCCACCAAATGTGAAGAGACCTATTTTAAAGAATATAAAAAATAATTTTATTAAATCCATAATATTCACCAACTCAAATTATAACACAAAGTATGAGTAAATTTCTTTGAAAGTTTATATTAATTATTATAAAATAGATTAGAAATTATAAATTTAAGGAAGAATAAATGATTTATGAAAAATACATTAAAAATAGTTAATAAAACTTGTGATGTAACTAGCGAATTTCAAGAGCTAATTAATAGTTTAAATACTAATGAAACACTGTTTGTATTTAAGGGTACATATTTAGTTACTAACTTATTCTTAAAATCTAATATGACATTAAAGTTTGAAGATGGTGCTACTCTAATTTCAAATACTAGTGGTACATATAAAAATATTTATACACGAGTTGCGGGAATAAATATGGAGTTTTATGCAGCAGTGTTAAATGTGATTGATCAAACTAATGTTAAAATTATAGGCAAAGGTATAATTGATGGTAAGGGAGAATATTTTTATAATTTGTATTGGGGAAATGATAAAAAAGGTGGATTAAGAAAAGAATATGATTCTAAAGGCATTCGTTTTTTAGCTGATTATGATACAAATAGAGTAAGAAATTTACTTATTCAATCATCATCTAATGTAGAAATAGAAGATATAATAAGTAAGGATTCAGGTTTTTGGAATATTCATCTACTTTATTCTAATAATATTAAGGTATCTAATGTAGTAGTTGATTCACCAAACGAAAATGCACCATCAACTGATGGAATAGATATTGATTCATGTAATGATGTAGTAATAGAAAATGCTAATATCACTACAAATGATGATTCAATTGCGATAAAGTCAGGGAGGGATGCTGACGGGATTAAAACAAATATTCCATCTAAGAATATTAGTATTAATAATTGTACTATTAATAAAGGATTTGGAATTACAATCGGTTCTGAGGTATCTGGAGGAATAGAAAATATTAACATATCTAATATCAAATATAATAATACTGATTGTGGATTTAGAATTAAATCCTCAATTAATAGAAAAGGATATATTAAAAATATAAATATTAGTAATCTATTAATGAATAATGTTAAATATCCTATACACATTAATCTTGATTGGAATCCTTTATATTCAACTAATAAGTTGCCAGAGGGATTTAAAGGAGAAATGAGAAAACATTATTATAAGATAATAGAAGAAGTTGATTCTAATATAGAAAATACTAAGATAGATAATATTAATATAGATAATTTAGTATGTAATTCTAAAAGTATTGATTCACGTGCTTTTGATATTTTAGGTTTTAAGGATCAAGCAATAACTAATTTTAATATAAATAATAGTATATTTAATACTAAAGAGTTAGGTAGACTTCAAAGTGTTGATATAAAGTTTAACAATGTATCTTTAAATATTGATTCACTTAATAACAAATCTTTAGATGAATATGACAATAGATAAATTGTTGTTTAAAAATTAGTTGATTTAATATATAATAATAAAAGTATTTAAATAAGGAGTGAGATAAAATGGCTAAAAAAGTAATTTTAGGTTTATCTGGTGGAGTAGATAGTTCAGCTTCAGCTATCCGTCTTAAAGAAGAAGGATATGATGTGACTGGTGTATTTATGCGTAACTGGGATTCTACATTAAATAATGATAGATTAGGAAATCCTACAGTTAATGATGATGTATGTCCTCAAGAGGTTGATTATCAAGATGCAGTGGATGTTGCGAATAAGATTGGTATTAAAATGGATAGAGTTGATTTCATTGAAGAATATTGGAATTATGTATTTAAATATTTCTTAGATGAATATCAAAAAGGTCGTACTCCAAATCCTGATGTAATGTGTAATAAAGAAATTAAGTTTAAAGCATTTTTAAATTACGCTTTTGCTCACGACGCTGATTACATTGCAATGGGACACTATGCTCAAGTTAAAAGAGATAGTGATGGTACAACTCACTTAATGAGAGCAGTTGACCAAAATAAGGATCAAACTTACTTTTTATGTCTTTTAACTCAAGATCAAATTAAGAAAGCATTATTCCCAATTGGTGATATGGTAAAACCTGATGTAAGAAAACTTGCGGCTAAATATAATCTAGATACAGCTACAAAGAAGGATTCTACTGGTATTTGTTTTATTGGTGAGAGAAACTTCCATAAGTTCTTACAGAACTATTTACCAGCTCAACCTGGAAACATTGAAACTGTAGATCATGCAGTACTAGGTCGCCATGACGGACTAATGTATTATACAATTGGTCAAAGAAAAGGTTTAAACCTAGGTGGAATGAAGGGGTATAAGAATGAGCCTTGGTTTGTATTGGGTAAGAATATTAAGAGAAATGTGCTTGTTGTAGGACAAGGTGAGGATAATCCTTTACTTAAGTCTAATAAGTTAATCGCATCTCATATTAACTTTATTGCAGGAACTCCTACATGTGATAAAACATATCAAGCTAAATTCAGATATAGAGAAAAAGATACTGATGTTTGCCTTAAAATTGTAGGAGACACTCTAGAAGTTACATACAAAGAAGCATTCGGTGTTACTCCTGGTCAAGTTGTATGTTTATATGATGGAGAAGAGTGCATTGGTGGCGCAATTATAGAAGAAGTTTATTATAATGATGAACTTAGAACAGTATTTGAGGACTAATTATGAAACTTATAAGTTGGAATGTTAATGGTCTTAGAGCTTGCAAGACTAAAGGATTTGATGAATTCTTTTCTAGTGAGAATGCTGATATATTTTGTATTCAAGAAACTAAAATGCAAGAAGGTCAAGCTGATTTAGATAAAGAAGGATATTATATGTATATGTCTAGTGCTATTAAGAAAGGTTATTCTGGTACATTAGTATATACTAAGATTAAACCAATATCTGTTGTATACGGAGTAAACGGTTTATACAATGATGAGGGTAGAGTAATTACACTTGAATATGATAATTTCTATTTAGTTAATGTCTATGTACCAAATTCTAAAGAAGGATTATTAAGACTTGATTATAGAATGGAATTTGAAGATAATTTTAGATCTTATCTAAATTTTTTAAAAGAAAAGAAGAATGTAATTCTTTGTGGTGATTTGAATGTAGCTCATAAAGAAATAGATATTAAGAATCCTAAAACTAATTTAAGAAATCCAGGATTTACCGTTGAAGAACGTGATAAGTTTACTTTATTACTTGATTCAGGATTCAAAGATACATTTAGAACACTTTATCCTGAAACCGTTACTTATTCATGGTGGAGTTATAGATTTAAAGCTCGTGAAAAGAATGCTGGATGGAGAATTGATTACTTTGTGGTTAATGATTCTTTTATGTGTCATGTAAAAGATTCACTTATTTTAACTCAGGTTTTTGGTTCAGATCACTGCCCTGTCGAAATAATTATAGAATAAATTGAATAAATGTCTAAAATTGTGGGAGAATTGTGGTTATCTTAAAATTTGCTTAAAAGAAAGGCTTAAAGCCTTTTTTTTGTTTTGGGAATAATTATAATATAGGTATGAAATGAGATGATTATATGAAAAGAAGATTAGTTTATATATTTAGTATCGTCTCCTTATTTAGTTTAACCTTACTTACCTCATGTTTTTTTGAGCAAAGTAAAACATATCCGGAAGCAAGTTTTTCAAACTTAAAATATGATACCGATACTAATTCTTTAACATTTGATATAAATATTACAGATAGTTCTAATATAGGATCTAACTATAAATTACTATTAACAGATTCTAATGAGGAAACAAGTGTTTCAAAAGATTTATCTGATATATCAAATACTATTAGTGAATCTTTTAGTGATTTAACAAGTGGAGCTACTTATATTTTAAAGGTAACATGTGAATATGATTCAAATACTAATGTTATAGGATCTAAATATTTTGTTGCGTCAACTGATACTGATGCAAACACTACAACAGCTTTAGGTATTACTTATAGTGATTCTACAATAGAATTTGATGGTTCTAATCATTATCTATATGCTTATTACGGTTCACAAGCAATTACTGAAAATTGTACTAATACTATTAATAATGTAACTTATTATTATAAGTATGATACTGCAAATGAGAGCGCAAAATATCCTGGTAGTTACACATATAGTTTAAATATCTATAAAGTTGTAGGATCAATCTTTAATCAAAGATATCAATTACTAGAAACTCTAAGTGCTACATTAACAATAACTAAAGCTTCAACTTTATATAATTTTAGTGATGAAACTTTAAGCTATACAGGTAGCGAATATGTTTATCCTATTAGTGTAGAAGGTCTTACATATAGTATTACTGATAGTAATGGCCAAAGTTGCAAAGCTATTAATCCTGGTACTTATACAGTTAATTATAACTTTACTGGTAATGACTATTATGAGGCTACAAGTGGAAGTTATACTTTAACTATTACTAAGGGTACAATTATTTCTTATTTAACTAGTCAAGTTACAACACTTGAAGAGGGAGTAGCAACTGCGGTAGTAGACAGTAGTGATTTCTCTGTAAGTGATTTATCTTATAGTATTAAGTATTATGATTTAAACGATAATGAAGTTGATAAGATTACAAAGACTGGTACTTATATTTATGAAGTTACAGTTACAGGTAATGAATATTATGAAACATTAGTTGTAAGTAATACACTATATGTAGTAGAAGAACAAGATACAAGTGTAATAGTATCTCGTGTAATGTCATTTAGTGTTGAAACACAAAATGGAAGAGATACTAAAACCATAAACTATTACAATTATGTTGAATTATATAATCAAAATTTAGAAAGTGTTGATTTATCAGAAATTACTTTAACTGTAGATGGAACTAAGATTAAATTATCATCTACTCTTGCAGGACATTCTACATATGTTGTACTAGTTTATTCATATGCAAAAACAATAACTTTCCAATCTGGTTATTCAAGATATCAAATTAATTTCACAGATTACGCTGACTATTCAGCTAAAAATACTAATGCAAAAAAACTTGAAAGTATAAGTATTACTAATAACAATATAGTTAATAATTATCAATTCAGTACAGAATATGATGATTTTGATGCAGTATTACAATATTCAAGTTCTGACATTGAAACTAATAGTTTTGTATATTCTTATACAAATCCTAGCGATATAGATTCAGTAATTGAAATACTTAAGAATTATACATATACTAATTTAGTTCCATCTTTAATATTTAATAGTAAAATTGAAACCATTTCTGAAACAAGAATTAGCGAGCTTTATGATGTATCAGCTTATGATGCATTAGGCAATGAAATTACTGTAGACTCCTCTTGTGTTGATACAAGCTTAGTTTGTGCAGATAATGTAGGAAAGATAGTAACTATTACTTATACTATTAAAGATAGTTATGGCAACGTTACAACTCGTACTAGAAAAGTACAAGTTGTAGATGAAGAAGCACCTATAGTAGAAATAACTGAAGGTTCAGAATTAAGTGTTGATTTAAATGCAAATATTAATCTATTAAATTATTTCAATGTTGTTGACGCTCATGATGGTAATATCAAGGTTACAAGTGATATGATTTCAACTGAACTTGATACATCTATTGCAGGAGCTTATAAGGTTACACTAACTGTAAGTGATAATGCAGGAAACACTACAATATATACAATTACTATTAGAGTTGGTATTACTTATTCATATTTAGATACTATTGTAAGCCAAACAATAAAGACAAAAGACACAGGTGAAGCTAATGCAATGCCATCTAGTGGTAACGTTAAAGTGCTTGTGGTACCAGTTTCATTTTCAAATGCATCAAGTTCTAGCATTTCAACAATCGAAGCTTGTTTCAATGGTAATAGTACTAAACTTGCAACTGAATCAGTATCTAGTTATTATCAAAAATCTAGTTATTCTAAATTAAACTTATCATTTGATGTATATTCAAGTTGGATTCAAATGCCTAAGAAATATACGTATTATGATTCAAATATTGAAGAATTAATATCTTATGCATTAAGCTATGTATCTAAATCCTATGACTTATCAAAATATGATTCAGATTCAGATGGATATATTGACTCAATTTGGTTTATATATGATATAAATTATGATAGTGATACTAATTACTTCTGGGCATGGACAAGTGATTTAAGTTCTTATAACTTAAGCTATGATAACAAGAGTGTTGGTAAAGTAGCATTTGCATCTTTAGAATTTAGTGATTCATCTGATAGTTACTATAAATCATATAATGAATATCAAAGTGGTAAATATACTGCAAGAACTTATATTCATGAAACAGGTCATTTACTTGGTCTTGAAGATTATTACGATTATGATTATGACTATTCTGTTGGTGTATCTCATAATATGTATGGTCAATCTATGATGGATGAAAATATTGGAGATTTAGATGCCGCAAGTAAATTATTACTTGGTTGGGTTAATCCTATTGTAGTATCTGAATCAGATACTGTTACAATTGGTTCTACAGCTTTGTCTAGTAACAATGTAATATTGATTAGTAAGAATATTCTAAATAAGAAGACTATATTTACTGAATATATTTTACTTGAATTCTGGACAAGTGATGGCTTGAATTCATATGATGCATCTAAATCATTTGGTACAAATGCCTATGGTATAAGAGTACTTCATCTAGACGCAACTATTAATTATGTAAATGGTAAAGCAACACTTACTACAGGTTCTCGTCCTTCATATTTTAAATATAATAATACTGATGACGATACTAAGAACTTCTTAGAGACACTTGCGGTTAATCCAAGTAGTATTTATAATTCTAGAACAAAAACTTATACTGTAGCAAATAATGTCTTATTTACAGATACTACTAAGGTATTTGGTAAGGATTATTATAGTTCATTTACATATAATGATTCTACTAAGCTTGACTTTACATTCCAAATTAGTGATTTAACAAGTACAAGCGCTACAATTCAAATCAATTTCTAAGTTAAAAGGGCAACTTTTTGTGTTGTCCTTTTATTGTGTTTTAGCATTAATCATAGTATAATTTATATGCATTAAGGAGGAATCTTAAAATGTTTGGAAAAAAGAAAAAAGAGAATAAAAATAAAAGCGATAAAAAAGTTGATGAAGCGCTAAATGAAGCTTTGAATGAAAATAAAGTTAAAGAATCTGTAAAAGAAGATATTAAGGAAGAAAAGAATAAAGAAAAAGAGTCTTCAAAGAATAAGAGTAAATTTAATTCTAGCTGGGGAGCACTTGCGAAAATTGTTGCGGGAGTAATACTCGTTATATTAGGATTTATGTTTATATTCCAAAAGGATGGAAATGAAATATATTTAAGAGAAAAATTCAGTATTATAATCTTTGGAGCCATTTTAATTGTATATAGTATTACAAGGATTATATATTTAATTAAAGCTGATACTAAAGCTAAAGTTAAAGGTTTATTAGCTCTAGAAGTTTTATTTGATGTAGTAGTTGGATTGATGTTATTCTTTGGAGGAATACAACTTGTTTCAAGCAATGAAGGATTTGCAAACTTCATTCTTAAGTATTTTAAATATTTCTTGGGGCTTGTATTCTATCTAAGAGGAATATTATATTTATTAAGTGCTATATTCTTACATCATGTAACAAACGCAAAGGAATTTATTATAAATATTATTCTATTGACATTTGGCGTTGTAATATTTGTAAGAACTGAATTTGATTTAGCTAGTCTTTCTTGGATTTTAGTTGGATTATCATTTATTTGCGGAGCATATACTTTAGCAGATGGATCTTACCATTATATTGAAAGTAAAAAAAGAGAAGACAAAAAGAAGTCTAAAAAGAAAGAAAAATCTAAAGATAAAGTAAAAGAAGAACGTGATACAAAAGAGGAAAAAGTAATCATTCAAGATAAAGATGAGCAAAATGACTCTAAATACGCTAATTAAGGTGCAAATTTTGCACCTTTTATTAATTTTTGCACTAATTTGAGAAACTATATCTATTTACTTTTTTATAGTAGTTTGGTATAATTTTTCTCGTATGAAATAATTTAAGAAATATTGGAGAATTATTATTTATTAAGGAGGAGCAGTTATTTCCCACTATTAGTGGTCTCCGGCTGCGAAATATTTATGAATACAGAATTTTTAGCAGGTAGCAAGGCTAAAGTTACTTTTGAAGTAACACCTGAACAATTTGTAAAAGCAATCGACGCTGCATTCGAAAAAGATGGTAAGAATGTAGAAATCAAAGGATTCAGAAAAGGTCATGTAACTCGTCAAATGTTTGACAAGGTTTATGGTGAAGAATCTTTATACTCATCAGCATTAGACCAAATTTTTAATGAATTCTATCGTGAGGTTTTAGCTGATAAGGAAATCGGACACAAGGTTATTTCTGAACCAGTTCCAAACGTTGAAGACAAGATTTCAAAGGAAGAACCATTCCATGTTTCTTTAACTTTCGAAGTTTATCCAGATCCAGAACTTCCAGCTTATAAGGGACTTGAAGTAGCTAAGAAGAACTTAGTTGTAACTGATGAAGAAGTAACTAATGAAATCAATTCTTTATTAAAGCAAAATGGTAAGCTTGAAGAAAAGGCTGAACAAGTAATCGTTAAGGGTGACACAGCTAATTTCGATTTTGAAGGTTCAGTTGATGGTGTTGTATTCGATGGTGGTACAGCAAAGGGTTATGAAATGGAAATCGGTTCAGGTCAATTCATCCCAGGTTTCGAAGATCAAATGATCGGTATGAAGAAGGGTGAAACTAAGGACGTTAACGTAACATTCCCAACTCCATATGCTTCTAAAGAATTAGAAGGTAAGGCTGCAGTATTCAAAGTAACTATTAATTCAGTTAAAGAATCTAAGTTAGCAGAATTAAATGATGAATTTGTTGCATCTTTAAAGAGAACTGGTGTTAATACTGTTGAAGAATTAACAGCTTCAGTTAGAAAGAACTTAGAAGATGAAAGAGCTAATAGCGAAAATGAAAGACAAATCGATTCATTAGTAAATCAAATTCTTGACAACACTAAAGTTGAATTACCAGAATCATTAGTTAAGCACTATGTTGATTCTTATAAGAATCGTTATGTTGAACAAGCTAAGGCTTATGGTATTCCATTTGAAACATTCTTACAATTAACTGGTACTGATGAAAAGACTTTCAATGAGTATGCAGAAAATACTGGTAAGAAGCAAGCTTTATTCCAAGTTGTTCTTGATAAGATTACAACAGTTGAAAATTTAGCTCCAAGTGAAGAAACATTCAAAGCTAAGTTAGATGAAATTGCAAAAGCTAACAACCAAAAGGTTGAAGATGTTGCAAAGAACAATGGTCAAAACATTTTCTCTCAAATGATTTATGATGCATTCATCAACTTAATCGTTTCTAACGCTAAAGAAATCTAATAATATTTTATAAAATAATTGACGTAGTTATTGCTTAATAGATAACTACGTTTTAATTATAAATAGGCATAAAATAATAGCTTGAAAAATATTTTGGCAATCTACTTGAAAGATTGCCACTTTTATAGTATTATATATGCAGGGCTACTCGCGAGCCTTAAAAAATAATGATAAAAGAGGTGGGAATTATGACTACAATTAATTCACAATATCCTGCAATCGCACTTCGTGGTATTGTACCATTACCACAAAATGATTTTAGAACTGAAGTAGGTAGAAAGAGTTCTATTGAAGCTTTGGAACTTGCTGAAAAAGAATTTGATAATAACATTATCTTACTTATTCAAAAGGATCCAACTAAAGTAGATATTACTGCTGAAGATGTTGAACAAATCGGTGTTATTGCCCATATTGATTCAAAACTTACATTACCTAATAAAAATTACAGAGTTAAATTTACTGTTAATGAAAGAGTATCTATAAAAGATTTTGATATTAGTGGTCCATGCTTTATGACTACTTTTGAATATCTTGATGATTTAGAAGAGTCTATTGAAGAACAAGCTGTTCTTGTAAAGAAGGTTATTACTGAAATAACTAATAATAGAAATGCACTTGTAAACCCTGAAGAAGTGATGAGACTTATTTCATCAGGTCTTACAACTAAAGAGTGTGTTGACGTTATTGCAGGACATTTAAAGACATCAACTAATAAATATAAATATTTATCAGATAATTCTATAATTAATAGAATGAAATACATTCTTGAAGACTTAAATAGGGAAGCTGAAATTCAAAAAATTGAAAATAAGATTAACGAAGAAGTTAAGAAGTCAATTGATGAATCTCAAAAAGAATACTATTTAAGAGAAAAGATGAAAGCTATTCAAACTGAACTTGGTGAATCAGGTAGAACTGAAGAAGAAATTGATGAGCTTAAGCAAAAGATTGAAAAAGCTGGAATGCCAGAAAAGATTAAACAAAAAGCTTTAAAAGAACTTAGAAGATATCAAATCACTTCAAGCCAAAATGCTGAATCAGGTATTATTAGACAATACCTTGAATTCATTGTTTCACTTCCATGGAAGGAAGAAACTAAGGATTCTTCAGACATAAAGGAAGTTGAGGCAATCTTAGATAAGAATCACTTTGGTCTTGAAAAGGTTAAGGAAAGAATTTTGGAATATCTTTCAGTTAAGATTTTAACTGGTAAGAATCCACAAACTATTCTTTGTTTATATGGACCTCCTGGAGTAGGTAAAACAACTCTTGCAAAATCTATTGCTGAAGCTTTAGGAAGAAAATTCATTAAGGTTTCTCTAGGTGGTGTACAAGATGAAGCTGAAATTAGAGGACACAGAAGAACATATTTAGGAGCACTTCCTGGTAGAATTCTTAAAGGTATGCAAGATGCAAAGACTGTTAACCCTGTATTCTTACTTGATGAAATCGATAAGATTTCTCAATCAAGCTATAGAGGAGACCCAGCTAGCGCAATGCTTGAAGTACTTGACCCTGAACAAAATAAGAACTTCTCAGACAACTATCTAGAAGAAGAATATGATTTGTCTAAGGTGTTATTCATTACTACAGCTAACTCTCTTGATACTATTCCTCAACCATTGTATGACCGTATGGAAGTAATCACATTATCAAGCTATACAGAATATGAAAAGACTAAGATTGGTTTTGATTATTTAGTACCTAAGGTATTAGAACAAAATGGTCTTGATAAGGATAAATTCTCTATTACTCCTGATGCAATGAAGGAAATCATCTCATCATATACAAGAGAAGCTGGTGTAAGAAGTTTACAAAGAAATATTGCAACTATAGTTAGAAAATCTGTTAAGAAAATATTAATGGAAAATCAAGATAAGGTTGAAATTACTACTGATAACTTAACTGATTTCTTAGGTAAGAAGATATTCTTTAATAATGAATCAAGAAACGAATCACAAGTTGGTATTGTAACTGGTCTTGCATATACTCAATTTGGTGGAGATACTCTTGATATTGAAGTTACAACTTATCCGGGAAAAGGTGCATTAGTGTTAACTGGTAAGCTTGGAGATGTAATGAAAGAATCTGCAATGGCTGCATTATCTTATGTAAAGAGCCATTACAAAGAATTTGGAATTGACCCTAAAGAATTCCAAGAAAATGATATTCATATCCATGTGCCAGAAGGTGCTGTTCCAAAAGATGGTCCTTCAGCTGGTGTAACTTTAACTACTGCAATTACAAGTGCTTTAACTAATAGAAAAGTTCCTGCAAGTTTGGGTATGACAGGCGAAGTAACACTTCGTGGTACTGTACTTCCTATTGGAGGACTTAGAGAAAAGTCTATTGCGGCAGTTAGAACTGGATTAAAGAAAATCTTAATTCCAAGAGAAAACGTTCGTGACTTAGATGAAGTACCACAAGAAGTTAAAGATGTACTTGAAATTGTTCCAGTACACAATGTTTCTGAAGTACTTGATATAGCATTAGAAAAGTAAAATTGATTAGATTGTAAGGCTTCCTTACAATCTTTTTCTTTACATTAAATCATCATAATTTTATAATATTTACAAGGTGATAGAATGAAGCTTATTGCGTATAGTGTTGATAGAAAAGACCATATAGGTGTTATCAAAAATGACAAGATTTATAAAACTAAATATCAAAATATTTATGAATTATTTGATCTGGATTTAAGCAAAATCGAAGTACTAGATTTAGAGGAAAGAGAAATTAAAGAAGAGCCAATCATTAAATATCCTAAACAAGATATTATTTGTGTTGGTATGAATTATCTTAAGCATAAAGAAGAATGCATTAATGCAAATTTATCTAAGACACATGATATAAAAAGTGTGTATTTTTCAAAAAGATGTAATAAAGCTATTACTAATAAAGAAGATATTGATTTGCATTTAGATATTACTAATTTCCCTGATTATGAAGGAGAATTAGGTCTTATAATTAAAGATGATATTTATAAAGTTAAAACAGATGAAGAGATTAAAGAAAAAATATTTGGCTACATTATAGTAAATGATGTAAGTGCTAGAGATCTTCAAGCTGGCCACGAACAGTTTTATTTGGGTAAATCACTTGAAACATATACTGTAATTTCTAGTGTTTTAGTTACACAAGATGAATTTGCACTATACCCAGAACTTAATATTAAAACTTATGTTAATAATGAACTTAGACAAAATGATAATACTAAAAATATGATATTTGATATAGGATACCAAATAAAAGAATTATCAAGTGGAATATTATTGAAAAAAGGTACAATAATTTCAACAGGTACTCCTAATGGAGTAGGTAAGGCTTTAGGTAAACCACTTAAATTAAATGATACAGTAAGAATAGAAATAGAGAAAATAGGATATATAGAAAATAGGTGTAAATAAAATGAATTATACAATTGTAATAGATTATCAAAAAGATTTTATAGATGGATCTTTATATAATGAAGGTGCCATTAAGATTAGAGAAAATGTAATTAAAAGAATTAAAGAGGCAATAAATAACAAGCATAAGCTTATATTTACTAAAGATACTCACTTTTCTAATTATTTAGAAACTAATGAAGGTAAAAACTTACCAGTTAAGCATTGTATTAAGGGTACAATTGGACACGATATAGATAAACTAGTCCTAGATAGTTTTAACTATTCATATGATGTGATAGAAAAAAATACATTTGGATATTTAGATTGGAATCTAGAAAACCCTGAAAATATCTATTTACTTGGAGTATGTACAGATATTTGCGTAATATCTAATGCACTTATTTTAAAAGCTAAGTATCCTGAAGCTAACATTTATGTTTATAGTGATGCATCAGCAGGTCTATCAGAAAAACTTCATGAAGAAGCACTAGATGTTATGAAGAGTACTCAAATTAAGGTATTATAGATGAAAATATTATATGAAGATAATCATGTAATTGTTGCATATAAAGAGTGTGGTCTTTTATCGCAAGAAGATATTTCAAAAAGTGATGATATATTAACCCTTATTAAAGCTTATATTAAAGATAAATATAATAAACCAGGTGAGGTATATCTAGGTTTAGTTCATAGACTTGATAGAAATACATCAGGTGTAATGGTTTTTGCGCGTACTAGTAAAGCTGCAAGCCGCTTAAGTGAACAAATAAGATCACATAGTAATTTTAATAAGAAATATTTAGCTGTAGTTGAAGGTAAAATGAATATTAATGAAGAGAAGACTTTAACTAACAAATTATTAAAAAATGAGGCTTTAAATAAGAGTTATGTATCAAATAATAAACTAGCCAAAGAAGCTAGTTTAATATATAAAGTATTAGATTGCAAAAATATTAATGGAACATATTATTCACTTTTAGATATAACTTTACTTACAGGTCGTCATCATCAAATAAGATGTCAACTTGCGCATATTAATCATCCTATTGCAGGAGATGTAAAGTATGGGGCAAGAACATTAAAAATGAATGAATATGACCTATCTAGTTATTCACTTTCATTTATACACCCTACATTAAAGAATAAAGTGAATTTTAAATATTTTGAGAGTTATTCATTGTTTAAAGACTTTGATGAAGATATTCTTAAAAAATATGATTTATAATTTAAAAAGAGACTACGATTGTAGTCTCTTTTGTGTCTCTTTTGATTCTTTTTTCTCTTTTAATTCTTTATACCATTTTATAAACAAGAATATTATTAATATAACCGACAACATAACAATTTGGATTGCGAAATGTAAGAAAATTGCATATTGATATACCATTATACCGCCAGTAAGAGTATCGGTTAAGTTATTATTTGTGAGTATTCTTGGTATTTTGAATGCAGAATAAATTATGCATGCACCTAATTCCCAATTGAACCATCCTAATAAAATAACAAATAAAGTTCTAAAAAAATATTTCATACTACCTCCTAAATTGATTTTTCTACTTTGATAAATACGCCGTTCTTAAAATAACCTATATTTGAATTATATGTTATAGAACAACCGGTATAATAATTATACTTTTTAATAGAATCGATTAGATTTGATGGAGTATTAACCATGCCAGCATTAACTTGCGTACTAGAAACTGAATTCCATACCTTAGTTGCAAAACTTGAACAATTATTAAATAATTCCCAATTATCAGATAATTTAATAACATTATTCAATGTAGATAAATCGCTATAAGTAAGTGATGTCTTTAGATAAACTGTTGAAGAATGGTTTTCTACATTCATATAGTAAGTTTCAAAATTATAACAAACACCACTATACCCTGTTATACTTTGAGGCCAAGTGCCCACTGAGATTGATTCATGACTTTTAATTGTATAGTCGCCAATTAAATATGTTGAACTTGTAAGGTTTTCAAATGTTAAAAATGCATGACCAAGATTTTTAGTAGATGAACTTGAACTTGATTCATCCGAATCCGAATATGCATAAATTGACAGATTACAACATATATCAGGATCAGGTAGTATTTCAAACGCTTTAACAAAAGAATTCGAAATTATAATAACATAAATAATAAACAAAAAACTAAATAATATCGACATTTTCTTCATAATAACATCTCCTTTATATAATCATAACATTAAAAATGATATTATACAATAGAAGACTAATAATTAGTTGAAAATGATGAAAATGTTAAATATTTATTTTGAATTTAATTATTTATTAAAAAAGTTGTTCAAAATTGATGCTTCACATTTTTTAAATGTTCAATTGTTAGCCTCAAAATGTGTTACAACTTTATTTTTGACACCAATTGTTATATAATAATCTAGTATGAGAGGTGTTTATTATGTATCATTCAACAAGAGGATTAAATAAAATTCATGCATCAGAAGCGATTATAAAAGGACTTGCTGATGACAAAGGATTATATGTTATAGATAATATAGAAAAATTAGAATTAAAGAAAGAAGATACTGTTCTTACTTATCCTGAAATATGTAAGAAGGTTTTTAAAGTATTCTTAGATGATTTCACTGATGAAGAAATTGATGAGGCAGTTAGTGTATATAACACTACTAATTTCCCTTATGGATTTACTAAATATAGAGGAACAACTGATTATTGTTTCTTATATTTAACTCTAGGTCCTACATTTGCCTTCAAGGATATGGCTTTACAAGTTCTACCTAAACTTATTGAAATATCAAAAAGAAAACATAATAATACTAAGAAAACTGTTGTCTTAACAGCTACAAGTGGAGATACTGGTTCAGCTGCAATGGCTGGTTTTTCTAAGAATGAAACTAATTCAATTATTGTATTATATCCTAATAATGGATGTTCCGAATTACAAGAGGCACAAATGTTATCATTTACTAATGATCACTCTTATGCTTTTGCAGTAAATGGAAATTTTGATGACTGTCAAAGAATGGTTAAAAAGATATTTAATGAATATAAGAATGATTCTATTGATTTAGTTTCAGCTAATTCTATTAATATTGGTAGACTAATTCCTCAAGTTGCTTACTATTATGCATCTTATTTAAAACTTGTAGATGATGATTTAATTCTATTTGGAGAAAAAATTAATATAGTAGTTCCAACTGGTAACTTTGGTAACATTTTAGCTGCAATTACAGCTCAAAAGATGGGACTACCTGTTAATAAAATTATTTGTGCATCTAATGAAAATAATATTTTAACTGATTTCTTTAATACTGGTGTATATGATGCTAATAGAGAATTTAAAACAACTAATTCTCCTGCAATGGATATTCTAATTTCATCTAATCTTGAAAGATTCTTATATTTAATTTATAAGGATGTAAATAAGATTAAAGCGCTAGAAGAAGAATTAGAAGAAACTCATAAGTTTAGTATACCTAAGGAAGACATAACTAAAGCTTTTCCTAATATTATTGCAGGATTTGCAAGTGAATCTGAGACCGTTGAAGCAATCAAATCATCTTATAAACTTAATAAGATTTTAATTGATCCACATACAGCTGTAGGATTTAAAGTATTAGAAGATAATAAGAACTTAGATAATTGCTTTACTGTTGTAGTTGCAACAGCTAGTCCTTATAAGTTCTCATCTACTATCTGCCAAGCTCTTGAAATAAGTGCTGATACTGAAGAAAATAGAATAAATAAAATTTATACTAAAACTGGTGTAAAGATTGATCCAAGAATTAATAATTATTTATCTAATAAGGCTTCAAAGACTGTAGTTGATTTAGATAAAGTATATGAAGAAGTAACAGGTATTTTAGATAATGAATAGTTTTAAGATTAAGGTTCCTGCTACAAGTGCTAATTTTGGTATTGGTTTTGATACACTAGGTGTAGCGCTAGATATTTATAATGAATTTGAATTTGAAAAATCTAATACTGATTTAGTATTAGATTTTGATCCTAAATTTAATAATTCAAATAATTTAGTATTAACTAGTTACAAAAGATTCTTTACATATTTTAATGTTAATTATATTCCAGTTACTATAAAACTTGTTAAAAATGACGTGCCTGAATCAAGAGGACTTGGTTCTAGTGCTACTTGTATAGTTGCAGGAGTACTTGCGGCAAATAAGATAGCTTGCACTAATAAAACTAAAGAGGAACTACTAGCTTTAATGACTAGTATTGAAGGACATCCTGATAATGTTGCGCCTGCTTATTTAGGTGGTTTTGTAGCCTCAACTGTATCAGATAATATTGTTTATCCTATTAAATATAATGTATCTAATAAATTAATATTTAATGTATATATTAGTCCTTTCAAACTATCTACAGAAGAAGCTAGAAAAGTATTACCTTTAACTTATTCAAGGATTGATGTAGTACACAATTTATCAAGAATTGTAAACCTACCTTACGCACTTGAAAGTGGCAATTATAAGTTTCTTAAAGTATTATTAATAGATAAGATTCATGAACCTTATAGAATAGAAATTATTGAACATGCTAAAGAATTGTTTGATAAAATTAAAAAAGAAGAGGGCATCCCTTTAATTTCTGGAAGTGGTTCTACTATTTTATCTATTTCTGATAAAGATATTAAAGTTTTAGATAATTACTATAAACAAAGAAAAGTTCAAATTGATACAGAAGGTGCACTTATTTATGATTAATATTGGATTATGTGGATTTGGTACAGTAGGTAGTGGAGTTTATAAGATTATAAATGAAAATAAATATTTATCTAATAGAGTTAAAATAGAAAAAATATTAGTACATAATATTAATAAACATGAAGATATTAAAGGTTTAGCTACTACTAATTATTTAGATATAGTAAATAATGATACAATTGATACAGTAATTGAATGTATTGGTGGTACTACACTAGCTTATGATATTATTAAGAAAAGTTTAATAAATCACAAGAATGTAATTACAGCTAATAAGGCTGTGCTAATTGATCATTTAGAAGAATTAACTAATTTAGCAAGAAAGAATAATGTAGCACTTTATTTTGAGGCTTCAGTTTGTGGTGCTATACCTGTAATTGATACTTTAGAATCTATTAATCAAACCGATCAAGTATTAGAGATTAACGGTATTATTAATGGTTCTACTAATTTTATTTTAACTAAAGCTTTTGAAGGTCTAAACTATCATGAGTCTTTAAAACTAGCTAAAGATTTAGGTTTCCTTGAAAGTGACCCAACTGATGACTTAGAAGGATATGATGCTTTAAGAAAATTAGTTATATTATCAAGTATTAGCTATAACGCAAGTATTGATTATAAGAATGCCAGTTTGAGTGGTATTTCTAAATTATCTGATGAGATAATTAATTATGCTAAAGTTAAAAATAGCGTTATTAAATTTTTAGCTAAATCAACTGCTATTGATAATAAAGTATCTTTAGTTATTGAACCAGTATTATTAAAGAGAACTAGTAATTTAGCAAATGTTAATAATGAACTAAATTCAGTTAGTTTAAAATTAAAGTATGCTAAATCTATCTCTTTAACAGGTTACGGCGCTGGAAGCTTACCAACTGCATCAGCTATTGTACTTGATTTAAATAAGGTAATATTAGGTAAGAAATATTATTTTAATTTTGATAACAATTTTGCATCATGTGGTACAACTTGCTTAAATAGATATTTAATTCATAGTAATAATAATATTAATAGTAGTCTTATATTAGAAAAACAAGATAATATTTATTTAACTAAAGAAGTATCATATGAAGAAATTAGTAGTGCTTTAGATAATTCGATTTGTTATGTTAGAGTAGATGAGGAGGTAAGTATATGATAAGACGAGCTACGAAGGAAGACATTCCATATTTAAATAAATTATTATTACAAGTACATAAAGTACATCATGATGTAAGACCTGATTTATTTAGAGATGGTACAAAGAAATATACTGACGAAGAATTAGTAGAAATTATTAATAATGATTTAACTCCTATATTTGTATATGATGAGGCTAACAAAATACTAGGTTATGCTTTCTGCATTCATAAACAAGAAATTAATAATTCTAATTTAACTGATATAAAAACTCTATATATTGATGATTTATGCGTTGATGAGACAGAAAGAGGAAAACATATCGGTACAAAACTATACAATTATGTATGTGAATATGCTAAAGAAAATGATTACTATGAAGTAACTCTAAATGTTTGGGCTGATAATACTAAAGCTTTAAAGTTCTATCAAAGTCTTGATTTAAAAGTTCAAAAGATAGGAATGGAGAAAATTCTTAAATGAGCCAATATGAAAGAATGATTAGTGGTAAACTTTATAGTTGTAAATATCATGACTCTAAAAGAGAAGAAATGTTTGATAAGAAAAATGAATTCTTAGATGAATTCAATTCTACTAAATATGCTGAATTTTCTAAGCGTGAAGAGTTATGTAGAAATATATTTGGATTCATTGGCACTAACTTTACTATCAATAAACCACTTCATGTTGATTATGGTGCTAATATTTACATTGGTAATAATTTCTACGCTAATTACGACTTAATTATGCTAGATGTAGCCCCTATTAGAATAGGAGATGATGTATTGATAGGTCCTAGAGTATCTATTTATACTGCTGCTCATCCTATTGATCAATCTGTCCGCAATGCTCAACTTGAGTACGGCAAAGAAGTTAAAATTGGTTCTTCAGTATGGATTGGTGGAAATACTGTCATTTGCCCTGGTGTTACTATAGGAGACAATGTAGTGATTGGTGCAAATTCTTGCGTTACTAAAGATATTGAAGCTGGTGTGGTTGCGGCAGGAAATCCTTGTAAGGTAATTAGAAAGATTACAGATAAAGACAAGCTTAAGTGGGAAGAAGAAGCAAAAGATTTCTATAAAGAATTTGAAAAATAAAAGATGTGTCAAAATGGCACATCTTTTTAAATAGAAAGTATGATAAGGCCTAATGTACTAGATATTAGGGAAACTAATACTAATAATAAACCATATTTTACAAAAGTCATAAATGAGAAATTGATATTATGTTTCTTTAAAATAGTCATCCACATAATACCAGCTAGAGCACCGATTGGTGTTAGATAGGCACCAATATTAGAACCAATGATTGATGCAAATATGGCTGTCTCGCTTGAATTTGTAACAAGGTTTGAGAATAATACACTCATAGGTATATTATTTATTAAATTAGCTGATATTGTAGAAGCTAGAGAATAAGTGAAAGCTTCACTAACTAAATTAGTACTAATAGATGAAAGTTTATTTGATAATATTTCTGTAACACCTTTTTCTTTTAATGATAATACTAATATAAACATTGAAAGAATAAAAGGAATTAAATTATAAGGTAAACGTTTATAAACTTTTGTTATATAGGTTTTATCTTTTAAATTAATACTATAAATAGTTAAAATTATTGAAAGTATAATAAGACTAGTTAAACATATAGCCCACATTTCTAAATTAATATAATTAGATATTACTAGAAGTATTGTAGTAACTGATAATATTACAAGATTAATTATAACTAAAGATTTATTCTTTAAAGATACATCATCAATTTGAATTGCCTCAATTTTCTTTGATAAATCTTTTTTAAATAATAGTAAAATTACAATTAAAGTAGAAATACCAGCTAGTAGGGTAGGAAGCCACATTTTAGCTAGATATGAAGTAAATGTTATATCAAAGCTTGAAGCTAAATATATGTTTGTAGGGTTTCCTATAATAAATAACATAGAATAAGTATTTGCGTTTACAAATTCAGCTATTAAATAAGGGATAGGATTAATTTTAGCTTTTCTAGAAAATAAACATATAAAAGGAGTAAATGTTAGTATTACAATATCATTTGATGTAAATATTGTAAGAAGAGAAACCATTAAATAGATTGCAAAGAATATCTTGTACTGGCTACCACTAGTTTTATTAATTAACTTAACAGCTAGAAAATTAAAGAAATTTAGTTCATCAAGTGATATTGATATCATTGATAATGATATAAATAATATCAATATCTTAATAGGATTCATTTTACCACTAGTCATACTAGTTAGTATCTCTTTTAAATCAATACCTGAAAATAAAACAATCAATATTGCACCAAGAAGAGTAACTACCCAAAATGATTGACAAGAAAATTTATATATTTTAAGACTTGGCTTAAACATAATAGCTAATATCATTAATAAAATAGTTATTATAAAAATTGTTAAAACTACATACATAAGAATCACCTAGATTTTACTCTCATATTATAGATTAAAAAAATATTTTTTTAAACAATTTAAATACATTTGTATAATAAAACTTGATTTTGCGATAGGTAAAAGATTTTGATTTTAAGTAAATTTTTAAAAAACTTTAATTTTAAAAAATAGTAAAAAATCAAGAGTTGTAATGAACTTTTTTAAATATATAATGTAATTGTTAATAAGGGGTGACAGACATGATCAACGTTATAAATTATTTTATAAATGATTCAGAAAAACAATTTTTAAAAGACATTATTAAAAATGAATCAGGGAACAAATTTTATGTATTAAAGAAGTTCGATACTAAAAGTGATTTTCATGAATCTATTCAAGTAATTAATGAAAATGAGAAAGTAATTGCAGATATTAATACAAATAAATTTGCTCATTTAGCTATTAATAAGCCATATTTAGTATCAAAAGATGCATTTTAGATAATTTTGCACACAAATTTTAAATTCCCTATTTACAAATAATTTAAAATAAAGTATAATTTACAAGGACTTTAACAATGAAAGGGGGCCTAGTGAATATGGCAAAAACAATCGTGCATGAGAAAGAATCCATCGATGATGCTCTTCGTCGTTTTAAACGCGATGTATCTAGATCAGGCAACCTTCAAGAAGCTAAGAAGCGTCAATATTATTTAAAACCATCTGATGTTCGTAAACAAAAACGTCAAGAAGCTCGTAAGAGATTTAAGTAATGGATTATAAGAACAACCCAAGTTGGTTGTTCTTTTTTTCTTTAATTAGGAGGATTATATGTTTAAAGCAATAAGGCATTTTATAACTATAACTCATCATAGACATCTAGTTCTTGGCTACTGTTTTAGATGTGGTTTATATAAACAAGGTTTATTACATGATTTATCTAAATATAGTTTTGCTGAATTTATTCCATCTGTAAAAAATTATGCATATGGTAAATATTCTCCTAACACTAATGAAAGAACTAAAAAAGGCTACTCATCTGCTTGGCTACATCACAAGGGAAGAAATAAACATCATTCTGAATATTGGTTTGATTATAACCAAACGCTTAAGTGTTACGCACCAGTTAAGATGCCTAATAGATATGTAGCTGAATCCGTTTGTGATAGAATTGCAGCTAGTAAAAATTACAATAAAAAGAACTTTAAACCTCAAATGGCTCTTGACTATTTAATTAATGAAAAGACAAGAATTGTAATGCATCCTGAAACATATGATAAGATATTAATGTTACTTACTATGTATGTTGAAAAGGGTGAAAAATATTTATTTAAATATATGAAAAAGAATTTAAGAAATAATTTATCTTAAAACTTGAGTAATTTTATAATTTTCCTTCTATATTGTTATAGGAGGAATTTTTTATGAAGAAATTAAAATTATTAGTATTAACTTTATTTAGCATATTTACTGTATTGGTTATAGGAGATAATAAAGTTGATGCATCTAGTGGACCATATTATGCTTATTCTTATTTAAATGTTACAAGTGGTAAGTTTCTTAAAGATTATACAAGTGATGAATTAGATGATGAATTAGATAGAGTAAGACATAGAAAATTTAGTGGATGGAATATTTATAAGTTTAATTCAAATGTACGTACTACATTTATTAAAGAAGCATTATTTTCTTATCACAATACATCAAATACTCCATATACTTATAAGGTTTCTATTACAAGCGAGAAGACAATTAAGACATCATGTTCAGCAACAGGGTCTATAGGTATGAATGCTGGTTCAACTGGTAAAACATTTAAGGCAGGATTAACGGGAGAATTAAAACTGCAAGGAGAATATTCTGAAATTGAACTTAATAAAGAACAAGAAAATCTAGAGATTACAGTTGATCCTAATAGTGTTGTAGTAGGTTATATAGAAGGAACAGGATATTACACAAATGGAGTAGCTTGTTCTTACTTTTTTTGGATAGAACAAGAACTTGGTGCTTTCGAATATTTTACTATTACTAGTTCTTATTTAAGAATTGAAAAAAGATCTTTATGAGACGCTTATTAATTTTGTTATGTTTAATATTAATTATAGTATTTAGTTTTATGTATCAAAATAAGGATGCAGAACTTAGGGTATATACTGAACTTTCTAATACCTATATTAATTTAAATGAAGAAACTTATAAAATATCTATATATTTAAATAAAGATAAATCTATTTATTCAAATATGAATTCATTAAAAATTAAATATCTATCAAATGATTCAAATTTTGTATTAAATATTAAATCATTCAATACAACAAAAGAGGGTTCTTATTATAAATATGAGTATGAAATATATAATAATAATCAATTTGAGGGCTTATATAAGGATTTTACTCTAAATTTTGAAACCTCATATACAAAAAAAGATATTATATTAGGTAATTACTATTTTTCAAGTAATACAATTAGTGATCAAAGCTTTGATGTTTATTATGACTCGTTTAATAATATTAATAAAATAAAACTAGGGGCCTTAAGTTCTTTTGATTTAAGTCTTGTTAAAGATATAAATAAAATAAAGCCATCATTAACTAGTTTTTCATCAAGTGATAATGAAAACTTGTATTTACTAATTGATTCTAGCTATCACAATAAAAGTTTACTAATTAATTACAATGACGAATATTATTATCTGATAAATGATTTAAACTTGAACGAAAGATTTTTAAAGGAAATAAAATGATTGAAATAAATAATTTGATTAAAACTTATCATAAGAAGAATATATTAAATAATATTAATTTAAAGATAGAAGAGGGAAGTATAACTTTATTAACTGGTGAAAATGGTTCTGGTAAATCAACGCTCTTAAAGACTATTGGTGGATTAATATATCCTAATAATAAAAAGAGTATTAAGTGTGATTATATTTCTAGCTTCCTACCTGAGAAATTCATGTTACCACGAAATTTAAAGGTTAAATATTATATTAATTTTTTACAAAAACTATATTTTACTAAATTAGATTATTATATTGAATATTTAAATATACCAATAGATAAAAAAATTAAAGAACTATCTAAAGGGAACTTACAAAAGTTAGGGTTACTATACGTAATAGCTTCTAATAATAAAGTAATATTATTAGATGAACCTACTGAAGGTATGGATAAGGAATTAAAGAAGAAGTTTATAAATGTAATATCTAAATTACATAAAGATGGACATACAATTGTAGTTAGTACGCATGATAAGGCTGATTATTCAAGAATGAATCCAACTATTTTAAAAATAGAGGAGGGAAATATAAGTGAGATTGTTAAAAATATCTGATTTTTATATAAGAACTTATTTAACTAAAGGAAGTATTATAGCTTTAATAATTTCATATATTGTAAGTCTTTTGTATAGTTTATATTCCATACTTACAAATTATGATTCTTACTATCTTAATAGTTATCTTATTAATGATAATTATTTAGATAATTCTTTTAATATATTAAATATAATGCTCGTATTTATTATTGCGTTTATCTTATTAAAAGAAGCTAATCTAGTATCTGATTCATCTAATGTAATGCTTGAATCAAGTTTTAAAAGAGGATATGTATATTTATCTAAACAAATTGCAATTCTTTCTTTAGTGTTTATATTATCTACAACTTACTTTCTAATTTTTTATGTTCCACCATTCTTTTTCTTTAATCTATTTAAAATAGATTTTTTGATATCATTTATAAATCTTGAAATCTATCTTTTAATTGTATCTCAATGTTTCTTACTTATTAATTATTTATTTAAGAATTATTTTATAACTTTAGTATTTGCAATAATTGTTATTTTATTAGCTTTATTTAATAATTCATATATTTCATATGCTTTACCATTACTTAAAGTTAGGGATAAAAAGTTTATATTTGATATAAATTGGTATTATTCAATCATGTATTTAATTATTATTTATATATTGAATTATATTGTTTATATAAAAAGTGATCGTAAGTAGTTTAATAATAGATTTTTATAAAATTATCATAGATGTTAAAATATTTTAAAAAACTGTTGACAACGATATCTAGTTT
>CAVGEZ010000015.1:0-37076 GCA_963628445.1 uncultured Eubacteriales bacterium | reverse complement strand
AGAGGCTTTCCAAAAAGATCCAAATTCAGATTGGCAAAGTAAATAAATTAAAATGACAAGTAGATTTTTTCTACTTGTTTTTTTGTTTATTAGTTATATAATTATTTTGGGCTTATGGTACTTGACTTTAGTCAAGACTAGAAAGGTAATAAAAATGAAAAATAAAGAACGTATTTTGAAGATGGTTGTACTTGCAATGTTATTTGCACTTTCAATTATACTTCAAGCAATTGCAACTATGGTTCCAGCTGTTTCAACTTATTCACTACCATTAGGATTAATTCCAGTAGCCGTTGCAGCTATCATTTATGGACCATTAAGTGGCGCATTAGTTGGTGCGCTTTGGGGAGCATATATTAATATATTTGACCCATCATGCCAAACATTTTATAACTGGCCAGATTTAAACCCTGCTCTTGCCGTCTTTTACACAATTTTATGTGTAACAGGTCGTGGTGCAATCGATGGTTTATTTGTTGGATTTGTTTATAAGTTATGTAATTTTATTGCGAAAAAAATCACAAAAGATAAAGGTGAGGACGTGATTGCGATTGGAGAAAATATCGCAACATTTATCTCAAGTGGAATTATGTGTATTTTTAATGCATTAATATTTTATAGTGCTATTGCAATATTCTTTGCACTTAAATTTCCAGCACTAAATGCTTTCTTTTCAGTTAATTTAGGTCTTGCAGTATTACTAACTGTAATTGTTGCACCTATTTTATCAAGAGTAATAATTATTTCTAAGAGAGTATTTAATACAGATAAAAAAGACAATAGTAAAGAAGAAGAGTATTCTCAATCTAACGTATTTGAGGATTTAAACAAGTAAGATTTAATTTAATAAGCCCATTTTAGTATTTTATAATATGGAGGTAATAATGTTTATACTTTGTGATGTAGGTAATACTTCAATTGAATTTGCTGTATGTGAAGGCAATAATATATTACGTAAATTTAGAATAAAAACGTTAGTTAATAGATCAAGTGATGAATATATAATTATGTTTAAAACACTACTTGGTGATGTTACTTTTAAAGATGTTTTAATTTCATCAGTAGTACCTGTTGTAACTAGTGCTTTAGTTAAAATGTTTCAAAAATATTATAATATTAAAGTACATGTTTTAGGTCCTGGTATTAAAACAGGTGTAATGATTAAAGCAGATAATCCACGTGAGGTTGGTGCTGATTTAATTTGTGATGTTGCAGGTTCTCAATGTTATGGCAATGATGTAATTATTATCGATTTAGGTACTGCAACAAAATATATTTATCAACATAATTCTACATTTATGGGAATAAGTATTGCGCCGGGGGTTGTGATTTCAATGAACGCATTAACAAATTCAGCTGCCTTACTTCCATCAATTGAACTTCAAACACCTAAAACAGTATTATGTAATAATACAATTTCTTGTATGCAATCTGGTGTAATATACGGAGCTGCAAGCCAAGTTGATGCGATGATCGATAGAATTATTGATGAAATTAAGGTTGATAATGTAAATATAGTCGCAACCGGTGGACTATCAGGTTTAATCATTCCTTTATGCAAACATTATATCATTTTAGATGATGAATTAGTCTTAAAGGGATTACTTTCAATATATAATAGAAATACTAAATAACATATAAGCTTCCTCATAACGGGGAGCTTTTTTGCTTGAAAAGATAAGCTCTATTAACTATAATAAAGATACGTAAACTAACTTTTAAGGAGATTTTTATGAATTATTTAGATAAAGTTAATGAATGGAAGAATTATAAAAATTTAGTTCCATATTTAAAAGAAGAATTAGAATCAATGAGTGATAAAGAATTAAAAGAAGCTTTCTCATGTGATCTAGAATTCGGTACTGGTGGACTTAGAGGTATTCTTGGACCTGGTACTAATAGAATGAATATTTACCTAGTAAATAGAGCTACACTAGCTTTTGGTAGATATTTATCTAAGTTTGAAAATGCCTATAAGAGAGGTATTTGTATTAGCCATGATAATAGACATCATTCAAGAGATTTTGCTGAATCATGTGCTAGAGTTTTAACTAAGATTGGTTATACTGTTTATTTATTTGAAGATTTACGTCCAACACCTGAATTATCATTCTCAGTTAGAGAAAATCATGCAGTAGGTGGAATTATGATTACTGCAAGCCATAATCCTAAGGAATATAATGGTTATAAGATTTATGATGAAGAAGGTTGTCAATTATTACCTGAAGCTGCAATGGAAGTAATTAATGAAATTAATAATATTCCAAATATGTTTGATATTGAACAATCAAATAGTGATGAAGGTATTATTTCTATGGGTAAGGTAATGGATGAAATTTATATTAATAAAGTAAAAACTATCATTCAAAATCCAAATCTTAAGAAAGATTTTAAGATTGTATACACTCCACTTCATGGTACAGGTCAAGTATTTATTCCTAATGTATTACAAAGCTGTGGTTACGATGTAACTCCACTGGCTTGTCAAATGACAAAAGACCCTGATTTTAGTGGTGTAAAGACATCAAACCCTGAAAACAAGGAAGCTTATGATGAGGCTATTGAACTTGCTGAAAAGATTGGTGCAAATGTTGTTCTTGCAACTGACCCTGATGCAGATAGACTTGGTGTTGCAGTTAGACATGATGGTAAATTTGTTTTACTTACAGGAAATCAATCTGCAACAGTAATTTATGATTACTTAATTAAGTGTGCTTTAGAAAGAGGAGAAGATTTATCTAAATCTTATATGTTCTCAACAATTGTTTCATCAACACTTCCTGTAGAGATCGCTAAAAAGCACAATATGAATTATAAACTTGCATTAACAGGTTTTAAATATATTGGTAATTTTGCTAAAGAAATTGAAGGAAAAGCTAATTATTTCTTTGGCTTTGAAGAATCATATGGATGTCTTGTTAAAGACTTCGTTCGTGATAAGGATTCTTTACAAGCTTGCTTAATGTTATGTGAAGCTTCAGCTTATTACTATGAACAAGGTAAAGATTTAGTAGACGCTATTACTGATATTTATAAGGAATACGGATACTATAAAGATGGTATTACAAATATTGGATTAAAAGGTCTTGAAGGTAAAGAAAAAATCAATAATATAATGAATTATTTCAAAAATAATGAAATTACTTTAAAGAGTTTCAAAATTAATACTAAATTAAATGTTGAATCTCATGAAATTATAGATTATCAAACTAATACTATTTCAAAATCAGATCTTCCTACATCTAATGTAGTTAAGTATGATTTAGAGGGTGGTAGTTGGTTTGTCTTAAGACCAAGTGGTACAGAACCAAAACTTAAGGTTTACTATCAAACAGTAGGTAAGACTCAAGAAGAAGCTGATGAAATTATGGCTAAACTTTCAGAAGAAGTATTATCCATTGTTATGCCTCTAACTAAATAAAAACATAAAATCCAGGATTTTAGGTCTTGGATTTTATTATAAATAAATCTTAAACATCAAAATTTCTAAAAACTTAAACTTAAAATACATAAAAGCGCTTTCTTTTTTATAAAAAGTATGGTAGTATAAATAACACTGGAGGGATTTTTCATGAATATTTGGAAAGACATAGATCCTAGAAGAATTAAGGCAGATGATTTTATTGCCTACATTGAAATTCAAAAAGGTATGAAGAATAAGTATGAACTTGATAAGGAAACAGGCTTATTAATTCTTGATCGTATTCTTTATACATCTACTCATTATCCATCTAATTATGGATTTATACCTCATACATATGCTGACGACGGCGATCCCCTTGACGTGTTAGTATTATGCAGCGAGTCTATTCTTCCAGGTTCAGAAGTACGCTGTTATCCAATAGGTATTATGAAGATGATTGACCAAGATGCAGCTGATGAGAAAATCATCGCTGTACCTTTCGGTGATCCTACAAACAATATGTATCAATCAATTGATGAATTACCTGAACACGTACTAAACGAAATAAAACACTTTTTCAGCGTATACAAGTCACTAGAATACAAGAAGGTTCAAGTACTTGATATGGACGGACCACAGGAAGCAAAAAATATTATAAATAAGTGTATCCGTCAATTCGACGAGAAATTTGGAAAAGACGGCGGAACAAAAAAATAAAATATGGGCTTATTAGCTCATATTTTTTTTGTAATACTTTAAATTTTATCAAACTTTTGATATACTAATTTGGTATTAAAATTTAGGAGGAATAATAAAATGGCTTTAACTGCTGGTATTGTAGGACTTCCAAACGTTGGTAAGTCAACTTTATTTAACGCTATAACAAAGGCTGGTATTCTTGCTGCAAATTATCCATTCGCAACAATTGATCCAAATGTTGGTGTTGTAAATGTACCTGATAAAAGATTAGATACTTTAAATGAGATGTATCATCCAAAGAGTTTAGTTCCTGCTGTATGTGAATTCACTGACATTGCAGGTTTAGTAAAGGGGGCAAGTAAGGGAGAAGGTTTAGGTAACCAATTCTTATCTAATATTAGAAATTGTGATGCAATTATTGAAGTTGTAAGATGTTTTGATGATTCTAATATTATTCACGTTGAAGGTTCAGTAGATCCTGTTCGTGATGTAGAAACAATTAATACAGAATTAATTTTATCTGATTTAGAAATTGTTGATACAAGAATTTCTCGTGTAGAAAAGAAAGCTCAATCTAGAGTTGATGATGCTCCTTTTGAGTATCAATTATTATTAAAATTAAAGAAGTGTTTAGAAGATGGTAAACCAATTAGAGTATTATCATTTGATGAAACTGAAATTCCTTATGTAACTCGTTATCAACTTTTAACTAATAAACCTATTATGTATATTGCAAATATGGCTGATTCTGAGATTTCTAATCCAGAGGGTAATAACTACTATAATCAATTAGTAAGTTATGCAGAAAACGAAGGAAGCAAGGTTGTACCTATTAGTGCTGAAATCGAATCTGAGTGTGCTGAATTACCAGATGAAGAACGCGATCAATTCCTTGCTGATTTAGGTGTACCTGAGGCAGGATTAAATAAGCTTATTAGAGAAACTTATGCATTGCTTGGATATGCTACTTATTTTACAGCTGGTGAAAAAGAGGTTAGAGCTTGGACATTTAAGCGTGGTATGACTGCACCAGAATGTGCTGGTATTATTCACTCTGATTTCCAAAGAGGATTTATTCGTGCTGAAACTGTAGCTTATACTGATTTAGTAGAATATGGTACTATGGCTAAGGTTAAGGAAGCTGGTAAGGTTAGACAAGAAGGTAAAGATTATATTGTTAAAGACGGCGATATAATGGTATTTAAATTTAATGTCTAATTCATTAAAAAATTAATAGTAAATGACGCAATTAATAGTTTGTTTTAAAAATGAATTATTAGTTGCGTCTTTCTCTTAAAAAAACATTAAAAATTTAGCGATTTTTATTCTTGTAATAATTGAATGATAAATAAAATTTTGATATAATTTTATTAATTGATAAAAGGAGATAAGAGTGTATGGATTTATTTGATATTATACCTGAGAATTTTTTCTCTTTATTAACAGGTAAGAATAAACGTCTATATCTAGCATGCTTAATCGAATCCTTCAAAACTTATGAAATGGGGTCAATTCTTGGAATAGAGAAGAAAGCAATTGTTGATGAGTTAACAGATTATCTTGATTCATCTAATTTTTCTTTTACAAGAGAAGATCAATCAGGAGAAGATGAAGATGAGGATGATGCATCTAGTAATAATAGATCATTAGCTTATTTTGTATTAAGAAGATTTGAACAATGTGGATGGGTTTATAGTGAAGTTACAAGTGATTATGAAGAAATATTAAATTTTACTGATAATGGTATAACTTTTGTTGAAGCTATAATGAATTGTATGCCTTGGAAAACAGAGACATTTGATTATAATGAAACAGATTATGAATCTGATCAATTATCTGGATTTAATGAGACAGCATACAATGGTTATATTCATACTATTTATTCTCTTTTATTAAATAGTAGTGAAGATTATGGTCTAACTATAACTGAGGTATTTAGACATACTAAGATGTTGATTAGAGCTTTAAGAAAACTAGATAGTCGTATGAAAGATTATATCACTTCTGTAGTTGATAATACTGATATTCATGATTTAATTGAAAAGTTAATGAATTATAAAGCTGAACTTATTGATAATGGTTATAAACAACTTAAGACCGGTGACAACATCAATAAATATAAGTTATCAATTATTACAAATCTAGAAGATATTGAAAGAACTGAAGCTAAGATGTATAAGGTTGTTGAGCATTACGCAAGTAAGTGTCAATCTACTGAAGAAGCTTATAAAAAAGCTTATAAAGATATTGATGAACTTATTGACATATTCAATCAACTTGATGATTTCATTGAAGAAATTGACAATAAAAATACTAAATATATTGATTCAACAATTGGTAAGATTAAATTCTTATTATCTGAAGATGATAATACAATTGGTAAATTAAACGATATCTTAAAATATATTAAAGTTGAAAACTCAAATGATCATATTGATAGAGCTATAACTAAGGTTAATGATTTATTTAAGTTTAGAGAACAAAAATACTACAATATGGAAAAGAGTTTATATACTCCACGTGGTAAGTATGTTAAGGAAGAAAGTCAGTTTGTTGACTTATCAAGATTTGACTTAACTAGTGATTTAGCAGAATTCTTAAAGGCATATGAAAATCCTTATAATGATGATGTTGTAGAAGAGTTCTTAAATTCACATATTGTTGATGGTGAATTTATTGCAAGTGACTATATAAAATATGATTCTACATTAGAAGAAGTTTTAATGATACTTTATGCGTTAATATTAGGTGCTGATCATGGTATGGAATTTATTAAACTTGATTCTAGAATAGAACATGAAAAGTTTAATATGCCTGATTTCAAATTAAGGGAGGTAAAATAGAATGTTACAAGATTACGAAACATTAAATCAAACTCAAAAAAATACATTTAAGAGTTGTGCAAATCAACTATTATCCAATACTTTTCTTGCAAGAGATAAACAAGATAATAAAGAAAATTATTACTTTGTACTATCTTTCAAAGGATTATTTGATGAATTTTTTGAGATTTTAGGTTATGAAATTGAAATTGACCAATCAATGGGAACAGTAATGTTAATTGGGGATACTGCAAGTAATGTATTAAAGTTAAAGAGAGATGAAACTATCATTCTATTAATTTTAAGAATTCTTTATGGAGAACATTTAAAAGAGACTTCAGTTAATAACAATATTGTAATTAATGTTGAAGATATTCAAAATAAATATAATTATCTAGAAGTTAAGAAGAGAATTAATAAGACTGATTTAGTTAAGGCTTTACGTTTATTTAGAAAATATAATTTAATTGAAGTTATTGGCCTTAAAGATGCGCTTGTTGCAAATACAAAGGTTGTTTTACTTCCTACTTTACTTTGTGCGGTAAAAACTTCTGATATTAATGAACTTCATTCACAAATCAATCATATATTAAGTGAGGTAGAAGCATAATGAAAAAATTAACTAAAATAAGATTAATCAATTGGCACTACCTTTCTAACGAAACTATTAATGTTGAAGGTAATGTATTACTTACAGGTCAAAACGCTGCTGGTAAATCTACAATTCTTGACGCCATCACTTATTTAATTACTGCTGGTGAAAAGAAATTTAACCAAGCTGCAAATGATAAGTCTAAGCGTGACCTTAGAGGATATGTTAAGTGTAAACTTGGTATTGAAAATAAGGAATACTTACGTGATGGTGATGTAACAGGTGATATTGCTTGTGAATTCTATGATGAAGAAGCTAAAGAATACTTTGTTATTGGTGTAGTAATTGATGCACCACAAAGTGATACTTCAAGTGTACAATCTTTATTCTATTCTTGCGAAAATAAGAAGATTGAACAAATTGCTTTCATGGATTTAGAAGGTAAAGTATATAACCTAGTAACTTTTAGAAAAAATAATAAAGATTTAACATTCTATTCATCTTTAAAAGAAACTAAGTCAAGATTTAGAAATATTTATGGTTCAATTAATGAAGATTTCTTTAATATGATACCTAAGGCTATAGCTTTCAAACCTATTTCTGACGTTAAGGAATTTATTTATCAAAATATCTTAGACGAAGATGCAGTTCAAATCGATAACATTAGAGATGCAATTAGATCATATAAGGATCTAGAATCTACTCTTGTTGTTATTCAAAATAAGATTAATGTGTTAAATGAATTAGCTTCTTTAGTTGAAAATAATAAAGAAATTATTGAAAAGAGAAACTATTTAACATACTTAATGAAGTTATTTGATGTTAAACGTATTGAACAAAGTAAGATTGATTATTTAGACCTTATTAAGATTGAAGATGCAAAACTTGATAGCTATAAACAAGATTTAGCTAATCAAAACCAAACTCAAAGTGAACTTAGAGATAAGGAACAAACTTTATATACTGCCCTATCTAATGATGAAGGATTTAAGAATACTGAATATTTAACTAAACAAATTCAAAAGACTCAAGAAGAAATTGAATCTTATGGAGATATTGAAAATAAGTATTTATCAAATGCAAATAAAGTTAAAGAAATTGTCAATAGATTAAAATCTGAGTCTGATATTGAAGAAATTAATAAATTATCTCGTTTAAAATTATCTGATTTAAATCAAAATCTTTTAAATGATAATAAGATGCAATTAATTAATTTAAATGCAGAATTATCTAGAAAGATTCAAGATAATTTAATGGAGATTGGTTCTTTAAGAAATGAAAAGAATAGTATTCTTGACCAAATGCGTGAAATTAAGAATGCTAGACAAAACCTTGATTCAAATAGATTATCTTATCCTAATGGTTTAAATGAATTAAGAAGAGAAATTGCTGAAAACTTAAAGAGACTTTATAATAAGGATGTATCTGTTCATATCTTATGTGAATTAGTAGAAATTACTGATTCAAAATGGACTAAGATTATTGAATCTTTCTTAGGTAATCAAAAGTTCTACTTAATTGTTGAACCAAAATATTATGATTCTGCTTTAACAATATTTGCACGTATTAAGAATAAGTATCCTAAGGGTTATGGTATTGTTAATACTAATGCAATTAGAGATGAAAAGACATATCAACCAAACAGTTTAGCTTCTATTATGACTAGCGAAAACAAAGATGCAGAACACTATATTAACTATTCTTGTGGTAGAGTAATTATGTGTGCTAATGAATCTGAACTTAAGGATTATGCTGTATCTGTTACTAATGATGGTTTATTATATAGAGGTTACGTTGTACGTAGTATGGAATTACGTGACTCTCGTTTCATTGGTAGAGGTGCTGTTCAAGAACAAAAAGCTGAATATGAAAAGAAGGCAAGTGAACTAAGTGCTTCTTATTATTCTATTGATAATAAGATTAGTGCTTTAAATGATTTTAATACTTCAATTTCTAATATGAATATTGAATTATTAATTAAGGAAATGACTGACTTAGATAATTACTATACATTATCTAATAAGGTACTTGAATTAACTAAGCAAAAAGCTCAATCTAAGAAGCTTTCTACTACAGAAACTCAAGATGAATATAATAAAGTTAAGCAAGAAATCAAAGATGTTGATGCAAAGAAGATATCTATTTCTCAACGTATTGGTGAACAAAATATAAAGATTGGTACTTACTATACTAAGATTGATGATTTAGATAAGGAATTAAAAGAAGTTAATGAATTCTTAACTAAGATTGCAGCTGACAATCTATCATTAGATAAAGATGCAAGAAATGAATATGATTCACTTGTTTCACAAATGTCTATTGAAAGAGCTTATAAGAATTGTGAATCTAGACTTGATAACGAAAATTCTAACTTTAATAATATTTCTCAAGGTATTATTAATAAGCAAAGTGATTATGTTCAAAAGTTTAATTCTAATCTTTCTGTTGGTTTACCTTATGTTGACAATTATATGCAAGAATTACAAAAACTTGAAAAGAGTGAACTTGTAAAATATGAAGCTAAGGTAAGAAATGCAAGAGAAACTGCTGAATTAATCTTTAAGGAAGACTTCATTTCGAAGTTAAGAGAAAGAATTCTTAAGGCTGAAAATGAAATTCAAAAGATTAATGATACACTAAAGAATATTCCATTCGGTAATGATACTTATGAATTTACATTCCCTAAGTCAAAGGAATATGGTGCTTTCTATGATATGTTCAAATCAAATGATGTAGTATCTGGTGACTCTATGTTTACTGTTGAATTTGAAAAGACATATAATCAACAACTTGATGAATTGTTTACAGCTATCGCAAGTGAATCTTTAGATGATAATAAATCATTTAAGAAATTTACTGATTACCGTACATATATGGATTATGACATTAAGATTACTAACCAATATGGTGAGTATATGTTATACTCTAAAGTATTTAGAGATAAATCCGGTGCTGAAACACAGGTTCCATTCTATGTTGCAATCATCGCATCTTTCGTACGTATTTTCGTTCAAAACAATAAATCTGCAATTGGTTTAATTATGTTCGACGAAGTATTTAACAACATGGACAATAAGCGTATTGAATCTATGCTTGAATTTATGAATGCTATGCCAATTCAATATATTATCTCTTGTCCTCCTGGAAAGATGAATTTAATTGCTCCATTTGTTGATACTACTTTAATTACAATAAGAAGAGACTCTAAGGCTCAAGTTCAAGATATCACTCGTAAGAAGGAAGAAGAAGTTGAGACTGAAAGTGATGACGAAGTATTAGAAACTATAGGTGAATAATATGGGATTATTTGGTAAGAAGACAGAAGCAGTAGTTGAGGATACAACTCCTGCTGATGAAAGAATAATATCTCAATTTGTTAATGATAGTGATTATGAGGCAGCAGAATTAGTTGATAAAATGAAAAATGGTCATCCATTATTATTAAATTTTAAGAAACTAGATTTAACTGCTTGTAATAAACTACTTGCTTTCTTTGTAGGTGCTACTTATGCACTAGAAGGTAAGACTATCAAAATTAATGAAAGAACATATTTATTTGCGCTTCAATCAGAGTTTGAAGATGGAACTCTAAATAATTATATTGAAGATGTTGCGCAAAAAGATTAAATAGAATATAATTAGAAATAGAAATTCTTTGAAACAGACGGAATTAAACAAAAGGTTTAAAGCGACTAGTGATGGTGAAAGACTAGAATACTTGTTTAATTTAGATCACTGTGGAGATGATTGTGCGATGAGTGCAATCCGTATTAAGGCGTTAACTTTTAATGAGTGCAATTATATATTATCTATAATTGAACAAAGGTGGTAACACGTTTATTAGCGTCCTTTATTTTAAGGGCGCTTTTTTTATTTGGAGGTTTAAAAATGTCAGAATTTAAAGATTCCATCAATCTTGGTCATACTGAGTTTGAAATGCGTGCTAATTTAGCAAACAAAGAACCAAAGATCCAAGAAGAATGGGCAAAAAAGAATGTTTATAAGAAGAGACTTGAAAAGAATGAAAAGTGTGAACAATATACAATTCATGATGGTCCTCCTTATGCAAATGGTAATATCCATTTAGGTCATGCATTAAATAAGATTTTAAAAGATTTTATTGTACGTTATAAAAATATGAATGGATTCTATTCATTATATATTCCAGGTTGGGATACTCATGGTCTTCCTATTGAAAATGCAATTCAAAAGAAGGGTGTTAATAGAAAAGAAGTATCTATTCCTGAATTTAGAGATTTATGTGATAAATATGCACATGAACAAGTTGAAACACAAATGGCTGGATTTAAGCGTTTAGGTGTTGAGGCAGATTTTGATCATCCTTATATTACTTTACAACATGAATTTGAACGTGACCAAATTAGAGTATTTGGTAAGATGGTTGAAAAAGGTTTAATTTATAAGGGATTAAAGCCAGTATATTGGTCACCATCTAGTGAATCAGCATTAGCAGAAGCTGAAATTGAATATAAAGATATCACATCTAAGGCTATCTATTTCACTTTTGATTTGGTAGATGGTAAAGGTGTTTTAGAAAATGCTAAACTTGCTGTTTGGACAACTACTCCATGGACTCTACCTTGTAATGTAGCAGTTGCTGCAAACCCTGAACTTGAATATGTTGTATTCAATTGTAATAAGGGTAGGATTGTTTGTGCAGCTAACTTACTTAATAAATTAAGTGAAAAATTAGGATTAGAAAATGTAACTGTTTTAGGTAAAGTTTTAGGTAGCGAACTTGAATATTTACATGTAAATCATCCATTATATGAAAGAGAAAGTTTAGTAATTAATGCTGATTACGTAACTGATTCAGATGGTACAGGATTTGTACACATTGCACCAGGTTATGGTGAAGACGACTATGTTGCAGCTAAGAAATACAATCTTGATGTATTAGTTTATGTTGATGATCATGGTGTTCAAGGTAAAGATGCAGGAAAATATGCAGGTCTTTACTATGAAAAGTCAGAAGATCCAATTATTGAAGATTTAAAAGAAAATGGTTCATTATTATTACTTGATCCAATCACTCACTCATATCCTCATGACTGGAGAACTAAGAAGCCAGTAATCTTCCGTGCTACAGCTCAATGGTTTGCATCTATCGACCCAATTAAGGATCAAATTCTTGATGCAATTCATAATCAAGTTGAATGGGACCCAGTTTGGGGTGAAGTTAGACTTGGCAATATGATTAAGGAACGTCACGATTGGTGTATTTCTCGTCAAAGAGCTTGGGGTGTACCTCTTCCAGTATTCTACTGTGAAGATGGTGAAGCTATTCTAGACCCAGCTGTTATTGAACATGTTGCAAAAATCTTTGAAGAATATGGTTCAACTGAATGGTATAGAAGAGAAGCTAAGGATTTACTTCCAGATGGTTATACTAATCCTCATTCACCAAATGGTAAATTTAGAAAAGAAACTGATATTATGGACGTTTGGTTCGATTCAGGTTCTTCATATATGACTTTATTAAGAAGAGGATTAAAGTTCCCTGCTGATTTGTATCTTGAAGGTTCTGACCAATATAGAGGTTGGTTCAATTCATCTATTATTACATCAGTTGCAAACTTCAATTGTGCTCCTTATAAGAAGGTATTATCTCACGGATTTACTCTTGATGGTAAGGGACAAAAAATGTCTAAATCTTTAGGTAATACAGTTGATCCAATTAAGGTATGTAATACTCAAGGTGCAGATATCTTACGTTTATGGGTTGCAAATGTAGACTTTAGATCAGACATGGTTATGTCAGATGATTTATTAAAACAAGTATCTGATTCATATAGAAAGATTCGTAATACTATTAAATTTATGCTTGCAAACATTGACGGATACAATCCTAATTCTGAAAAAGTTGAATTTGATAAATTACCTAATGTAGATAAGTTTATGTTAATTAAGACTAATGAATTAGTTAAGAATGTAAAAGAAGCTTATGATAATTTCCAATTTAATGATGTTTGTAAATTAATCAATTCATTTGTTGCAAATGAACTTTCATCATTCTATCTAGATTTCACTAAGGA
Organism: uncultured Eubacteriales bacterium; assembly: GCA_963628445.1. Taxonomy (GTDB): domain Bacteria; phylum Bacillota_I; class Bacilli_A; order Acholeplasmatales; family Anaeroplasmataceae; genus JAEELC01. The sequence goes on along the minus strand of CAVGEZ010000015.1, from coordinate 23,504 downwards.
CATTCTATATATCGAAGAAGCTAAGAGCTTTGCACGTGTATCAGTTCAAACAGTTCTTTATGAAATTGTTAAGTCATTAATCTTAATCGTAGCTCCAATTATTCCTCATACAGCAAGCGAAGCGTATAGCTATTTACCATATCATACTGAGGAAGATGCATATTTAGAAAACTTACCAGAAGTTAAGGATTATTCTAAATACGCTGATTTACTTCTAAACTATAACAAATTTATGCAAGAATATCGTCCTCAAATCTTAAAAGCACTTGAGGATGCAAGAAGTGCTAAAGTTATCGGTAAATCATTTGGCGCTAAATTAACTATCACTTTAGATAATGAATCTAAGAGTGTATTTGATGCATTAAATGCAAATATTGCTCAAATCTTAATTGTTTCAGAAGTTGAATTTAAATTAGGTGATAACTTTACAGTTGAAGTAGTTCCAGCTGTTGGTGAAGTTTGCGAAAGATGTAGAGCTACAGTTCCATTCTTAACTCCATCTAGCCTATGTCCAAGATGTCAAGCTATTGTAGATAAAATCAATGAGAATTCTAATAACTAATGATGATGGATATGAATCAAATTTGATTCATATCCTCTATGATAAATTAGTCTCAATGGGTCATGAGGTAATAATGGTTGCCCCAGATAAGAATAATTCATGTATTTCAAGTGCAATGAGATTTTGGGAGTACAAGTATAATAAATTAACTAAAGTAGAGGAAAATAAGTATACTCATCCAGGTACTCCAGTTGATGGAATATATTATTACTTTAAGGAATTTAGTGCTCCTGATCTTGTAATATCAGGTATAAATAAGGGTTTAAATGCAAGTTATGATGTTTTATATAGCGGTACCATTGGTGCAGCAAGTGAGGCTTGTAACAAAGGAGTTAGTGCTATTGCAATATCTGCCGATCCCGACTCAAGTCTTGAAAATATAGATAAAGGACTAAATATAATATTAAATAAAGTATTTCTAAATAAATTATATGAAAAAGAATTTGTTTATTCATTTAATATTTGTGAAAATATAATCCATGATAATATTAAAATGTGTCCTTTAAATGTCCCCCAAAAGTATAGTGAAAATATTTTGCTTACCCTTACTGATAACTTAAAAGAAAAGTATTCTTATTTTGGAAATATAGGTATTAACACAGATTTATATTATTTATTTAATGGCTATATTACCTGTACACCTATCATTGTAGATAGAACCGATTATCTAAATATGCAAAAAAACGCAACAATTTTTGACAAATAAGGCTAAAAATGATAATATTTTAATACTGGAAGTGATGTTATGCTATTTCAATATTATTTTCTAAAAGATGGTACTAGAAGTTATGATAAGTCTGAACTCATAACATTTCTAAAGGCTCAAAAATATGCATCTTATGAAGAAGATGGTGTAATAAAGAAAATTTATTATAAGAACACATGTTTAGGATTTGATGCAACATTTGTTATTAGTAATAGATCAATGATTCCTAGAATTGATAAATTAAGTGGAAATTTCTTAGATACTAATTTCTACGTAGAATTTGATTTACTTACTAATGAATATAAGGTTAATAGATTACTTGATATAATACTTGAATTATGTTCACAATTTGATTTTTACGCTTATAATAGTTTTTTTGAAGAACCTGTTAAGGGTGATAGAGATATAATGCTTAATGTACTAAGAGTATGTAAAAATTTATATAAATCAACATGTGAAAAAGAGGGCTCAGATGAATTCATTCATTATTCTAAAATGGCCCCTGAAAAGCTTGAAAAAGTTTATAGTTATGTAGAAAATAGAGATGATATTCTTCGTGAAAACAATTGCGATGGATGTGATTATATATTCTTAAAAAAAGATTCATCACGTCAAGCTATGGTATCAATTGATATGACTGATCTTACTAAGGGTGTAATTATTCCTCCTGGTGTTTTCCTTGTTAAGGTTAAACAAAAAGATAAGAGTGAAATTTATACTAAGTTTGAATTTGTTTATAAAAAAATATCAAAATATTTAACTAGTGTACAAACAAATATTAATTATCAAGTTTATTATATTAGTGATAAAAATATTAAGAAAGTTAATAAGATTTTATTAGGCACAAGGTTTGATAGAGTAGAGGCAACTCTATATGAAACAGAACTATCAAATATTTATGACCTATAAAATATATAAAAATAAAAAGGAAAGAGAGATATTTTAAAATGGTAGATTCTAAATTAATAGACCACACATTATTAAAAGCATTTGCAACTAAAGATCAAATTAGTGCATTATGCGAAGAAGCAAAGAAGTATAACTTCAAATCAGTTTGTGTTAATCCAACTTGGATTAGCTATGCTAAAGAATGCTTAAAAGGAAGCGATGTTGTAGTATGTACAGTTATCGGTTTCCCTCTAGGTGCAAATACTATTGAAACAAAAGTATTTGAAACTCGTGATGCAGTAGCTAAGGGTGCTAGCGAATGTGATATTGTTATCAACATTGGTGAGGCTAAAGCTCATAACTATGAATACATTTATGAGGAATTAAAAGCATTCAGAGAAGCAGCAGGCAAAGGTATCGTAACTAAGGTTATTATTGAAACTTGCTACTTAACTGATGAAGAAAAGGTTGAAGTTTGTAAGGCGGCTAAAAAGGCTGGTTGTACATTTGTTAAAACTTCAACAGGTTTTGGTACATCAGGAGCTAATACTCATGATGTAAAATTAATGAGAGAAACAGTTGGCCCAGTAATGGGTGTTAAGGCTTCAGGTGGAATTCATTCTAAGGCTGACGCTCTAGCTATGGTTGAAGCTGGTGCTACACGTCTTGGATGTTCAGCTGGAGTAAAGATTATGGAGGACAAAGATTAATTATGGCAAATATTCCTACACCACATAATAATTGTGCAGATGCAAGTGAAATTGCAAAAACAGTATTATTACCAGGAGATCCTTTAAGAGCTAAGTTTATTGCTGAAACTTTCTTAACTGATGTTCATCAATTCAATACTATTCGTGGTATGAATGGTTATACTGGTAAATACAATGGTAAGAAGATCTCTGTTATGGGATCAGGTATGGGACAAGCATCTCTTGGTATTTATGTATATGAATTATATCAATTCTATGGAGTTGAAAATATCGTACGTATTGGTTCAGCAGGTGCTTACTCATCAGATTTAAAAGTATTTGATACAGTACTTGTAACAAGTGCATATTCTGAATCAACTTTTGCAAAAGTTGCATTCAACTACGGTGCTCATGTAATGAAATCTAATGCTCAATTAAATAAGAAGTTACATGCTGCAGCAGATGAGTTAGGTATTCCTCTAACTGATATATGTGTACATTCATCTGATGTATTCTATCATGACAATCCTAAATTCTCATGGGAAAAGATTAGAGATGAAAAAGGATGTAAGGCAGTTGAAATGGAAAGCTTTGCATTATTTGCAACTGCAAAACATTTAAAGAAGAAAGCAACTTGTCTTCTTACAATTTCTGATTCATTTATTAATCCTGCTAGTAACACTACTGCAGAACAAAGACAATCTACATTTACTAATATGATGAAGATTGCGTTAAGTCTTGCAAGTAATAGATAATTAAAATTAAGATGTGATTCTACAAAAATAGGTCACATCTTTTTTTGTGTTTTTTCAAGTTTTGCAGTTGTTGTGCTACGGTTTATAGAAAATATAAAATATTAGTAATATAATAGTGTTAGGAAAAGATTTAATTGAAAATAAGGAGAAAGAGTTATGGATTATATTAAATTATCAAAAGAAGTTTCCTATGCTTTAAGGCATGCTCCTTGGGAGTATGAATTAGAGTTAGATGAAAACGGATTTGTTCCAATTGAACAATTACTTAATTCTTTGAATTCGTCAAATGAATATGATAGACTTATCACAAAAGAAGACCTTGAATATATTATTGAGCACTCTGATAAGAAAAGACATGAGATTATAGGAGATAATATAAGAGCTTTATATGGACATTCAGTCCCTAAAAAACTTGAAAAAACTAAAGTAACTCCACCTGATGTTTTATATCATGGGACAGCTAAAAGATTTCTTGATTCTATAATGACTCATGGACTACTTCCTATGAAAAGACAATATGTTCATTTAAGCATTGATACTGATATGGCAGCACTCGTTGGAAAGAGAAGAGATAGCAATCCTATTATACTTGTAATAGATTCAAAAAGTGCATATAAAGATGGAATTACTTTTTACATAGGAAATGATAAGGTGTGGCTTTGTGACAACTTGCCAGCTAAATATATTAAAGTACTAGAAAAATAATAAATTATTAATAATGGGGTTACATAAAAATGTAACCTTTTAAATTTATAAATAATTGTTTACTTAAAAACTCATTTACTAGTTTAAAAAAACAAATAAAATGGTATAATTAAAATGGATTATTTTGTGATAAAGTAATTACTAAATTATTAAGAGCAGGAGGATATAACTATGGCAAAAGATTACTATAAGCAAATTAGGACAATTTTGTATTCAAGTGAGAGCGATGAAGTTAAAAAGGATCAATTAGATAGTTATCATGAAAATGATATCGCAACAGTGGTTGAGCATTTATCGAAAACTGAACGTATTAAACTATATAGAATAATTGGCGTTGATAGAACTGCTGAGGTATTCTCTTATTTGGATAATGTAGATGATTACGTTGCAGAACTTGATTATGACAAAGCTGCAGATATTATTGAAAGAATGGACGCTGACGATGCTGTTGACGTTCTTGAAGAACTTGAAGATGATGATAAGACTCAAATTCTTAATCGTATGGAGAAAGATTCTCAAGAAGACGTAAAGTTAATTTCTTCATATAATGATGAAGAAATTGGTAGTAAAATGACTACTAATTTCATAACTATTGATAGAGATTCAACTATTACTAGTGCAATGAAAGAACTTGTAAGTCAAGCAGCTGAAAATGATAATATTCAAACTATATATGTATTAAATCCTGATGATACTTTATATGGTATCATTGGATTAAAAGATTTAATTATTGCAAGAAAAGGTCAAAGCTTAGATGATATTATTTTAACTAATTACCCTTCAGTATTAGATACTCAATTAGTATCTGAATGTATTAATGAGATTAGAGACTATGATATGGACTCTATTCCAGTCATTACTAAAGACAAAAAGCTAGTTGGTGTTATTACATCATCTGATATTATTGAATCAGTTGATGAAGAATTATCTGATGACTACGCAAAACTTGCCGGTTTATCAGAGGAAGATGACCTAAATGAATCCTTAGGCAAATCAATAAAGAAACGTCTACCTTGGCTAATTATATTAATGTTCTTAGGACTTGTTGTATCTAGTGTAACTGGTCAATTTGAACATGTAATCAAGGCTTTACCTGCAATAGTTGCATTCCAATCAATGGTACTTGATATGGCAGGTAATGTTGGTACACAGTCACTAGCCGTTACTATTCGTTATATATCAGATGAAGATGAAGATAAAAAGTCTAGTTGGAAAATTATTTGGCATGAAATTAAGATTGGTTTATTAAATGGTCTTATTTTAGGTGTTGTTTCTGCAATATTTATTGCACTATATTTAGGAATTACTCATACTAATGTTTATAGTGATACAGATTTCTCATGGCGTGAATGTTTTAGAGCTGGTGGAATTGTTGGTATAGCCTTATTTGCATCAATGTTTATTTCTGCATTTACAGGAAGCTACCTACCAATCCTTTTAACAAAATGTCATATTGACCCAGCAGTTGCATCAGGTCCATTTATTACAACAATTAATGACTTAATTGCAATTACAATTTATTATGGACTTGCATGGCTATTATTCTTAGTCGTTTAGGAGTATAAATGATTTTTATTAGTGATATTAAAAGCCTTGAAGAGGCAAAAAACATATGTGGTGCAGGTAATTCTAATATTAAAGTGCTAGAGGAGTTATTTAACACTACAATAGATATTAAATTGAATGAAGTAAGTACAACGTTAATTGATACTTTAGAAATTGAAAAATTAAAGAGTGTAATTTCAGTTATGTGTTATATGGCTCGAAACAATTTCTATATCACAAGTCGTGATATTATTTATATTTATAATAATATTAAAGACTTAGATAAGCTTCATACCATGTTTAAGAAAAAAGAAATGATTGATAGGACAAAAGAAGGTCTTGCAATATACCCTAAAACTCTTAAACAAATTGAATATGTTGAAGCTTTAAAATCTAAAGATATGGTATTTGGTATAGGTCCTGCAGGTACTGGTAAAACATACTTAGCTGTAGTATATGCAGTATCTATGCTTAAAAAAGGACAAGCAAAAAGAATTATTTTGACTCGTCCTGCAATAGAAGCTGGAGAATCACTAGGTTTTTTACCTGGTGATTTAAAGGAAAAAGTTGATCCATATTTAAGACCTTTATATGACGCACTGTATGATATGTTAGGTGTAGAAACTGTAACTAATTATATTGAAAAAGGCATTATTGAAATAGCACCTTTAGCTTATATGAGAGGAAGAACATTGTCTGACGCAATATGTATTTTAGATGAAGCTCAAAATACTACAGAAATGCAAATGAAAATGTTCCTAACTCGTCTTGGATTCAATTCAAAAATGATTATAACAGGTGATATTTCACAAATTGATTTACCTAATGGTAAAAAGAGTGGTCTTATTACCGCAATCAATATATTAAATAATATTAAACAGATAGGTATTACTAAATTTGAAAAGTTAGATGTTGTAAGACATCCACTTGTACAAAAAATATTAGAAGCTTACGAGAAGGAAGAAAAATAGGCAAGGAGTTGGTGATATGAGAGGCGATTTCCATTCACATACATCATATTCTGATGGATATTATACACCAGATGTTGTTGTGAAAAGGGCACGTGAACAAGGTCTTGATGTTTTAGGCATTACAGATCATGATTCAGTATTTGGAGTTGATGAGGCTTTTGTTGAAGGTCAAAAGATTGGCTTATATATAATTAAAGGCTTAGAATTATCTACTACAATTGGTAAAGATAATTGTCATCTTATTGGGTATTTTAAACATAATATTGTACCAAAAGAGATGTATGATTTTTCTAAATCAATTATCGATTCTAGAAAAGCCCGTGCTACAAAAATGATGACAAATATTTCTAAAACATTTAATGTTAAAATTGATTTAGATGATTTACTTAGTGGAACAATTATTACAAGAGGTAATATGCATTCTAATTTAATAAAAAACAATCCAGATAAAGATGTTAAAGAATTATCTTATATGGTATCAAATGAATCTCCTTGTTATATACCAGCTTCTAAAATGAGTGCAATTGATGGTGTAAAACTTCTTAAAAGTATGGGTGCTATAATTATTCTAGCTCACCCTACCTTAATGGATTATAAAAATGTAGAAGAAGTATGTAAAATGGGTATTGATGGTCTTGAGTGTATTTATCCTAAAAATAAAGAGGGTGAAGAAGCTAAATTTAGACAACTTGCAAAAGAAAATAACTTATTTGTTTCAGCTGGTTCTGATTTCCATGGAGACTTTATTAAGCATGCTGAACTTGGTACTTGTTTCTTAAGCGACACTGAACTTGATACTTTATTAAATAAACTTGAAATAGAGGTTAAATATGAAAATAACTAAAGCTGAATTTATAAAAAGTGGTACTAATAAGAGCCATATGCTTGAAGGTGGACTTCCTGAATTTTTATTTTGTGGAAGATCTAATGTTGGTAAATCAAGTTTTATAAATGGTTTATGTAATAGAAAAAATCTAGCAAAAACTTCATCTAAACCTGGTAAAACAATTACTTTAAATATGTTTAAGATAAATGATAAGATTGTATTTGTTGACGTTCCAGGATATGGATATGCTGTTAGATCAAAAACTCAAATTGAAGAATTTGGAAAAATGATTGAAGAATACATTACTACAAGAAATGAACTTAAAATGGCATTCTTATTAGTTGATATTCGTCACGCACCTACTAATGATGACATAACAATGTTAGAGTTTTTAAGATACTATAAGATTAAAACAACTATCATCGCAACAAAGTATGATAAGATTACAAGAAATCAATTGCCTAAGCAATTAAAGTTAATTAGAGAAACTCTAAACTTAAACGATGAGGAATTGATTCCAGTTTCAAGTGAAACTAAATTTAATATGGATAAGGTAGAACAAATTTTTGATAATTTCTAAAATTTGGTTTACTTTTATCAAAAATAGATTATATAATGAATGAATTTTGGTTTTGGAGGATTTATGAGCAAAATTAATTTAGATACATTAGTTAAATTTTTAAAAGAAAAAGGATTTATTTATCAAGGTAGCGAAATCTATGGTGGTCTTGCAAACTCTTGGGATTACGGTCCACTTGGTGTAGCACTAGAAGATAATATTAAGGCTAGCTGGAAGAAGAAGTTTATTCAAGAATCTCCATATAACGTAGGTCTTGATAGTGCTATTATTATGAACCCAGAAACTTGGGTTGCAACTGGTCACGTTGGTGGATTCTCTGATCCATTATGTGATTGTAAAGCTTGTAAGAGCCGTTTTAGAGCTGATAAGATTATTGAAGATTTTACAGAAGGCAAGGTTTCAGGAGATGGTATGTCTAATGAAGAACTTATGCAATTCATTAAAGATAATCATATTCCATGTCCTAACTGCGGTGCACATGATTTCACTGACATTCGTCAATTTAATCTAATGTTTAAGACATTCCAAGGTGTAACTGAAGATTCAAAGAATACTGTTTATCTTCGTCCTGAAACAGCACAAGGTATTTTTGTAAACTTTAAGAATGTTCAACGTTCAATGCGTAAGAAAGTACCATTTGGTATTGGTCAAATTGGTAAATCATTCAGAAACGAAATCACTCCAGGTAATTTCATTTTTAGAACAAGAGAATTTGAACAAATGGAACTTGAATTCTTCTGCAAACCAGGTACTGAGGATGAATGGTTCTCATATTGGCGTCAATATTGTTATGACTTCTTAATCTCTATGGGTGTATCTAAAGATGATTTACGCTTTAGAGATCATGAAAAGAAGGAACTTGCATTCTATTCTAAAGCTACAACAGATATCGAATATAACTTCCCATGGGGATTCGGTGAGTTATGGGGTATTGCAAGCCGTACTGATTACGACTTAAAGCGTCATATGGAACATTCTAAAGAAAACTTAGAATATCTTGACCCAGAAACAAATACAAAATATGTACCATATGTTGTTGAACCATCTGTTGGTGTAGGTAGAATGCTTCTTGCAATCTTATTCAGCGCTTATGATGTAGAACAACTAGAAGGAAATGATACAAGAGAAGTATTAAGATTAACTTATAATCTTGCACCATACAAAGTATGTGTATTACCTTTAATTAAGAAAGTACATGCTGAAAAGGCAAATGAAATATTTGCAAAATTTGCAAAAGCTTTCCCAACTACTTATGATGAATCAGCAGCAATTGGTAAACGTTATAGAAGACAAGACTCTATCGGTACTCCATTCTGCGTTACAGTAGATGATAATACATTAAATAATGGTACTGTTACTTTAAGAGACAGAGATACAATGCAACAAATTACATTACCTGTTGATGAAGTAATTGAATACGTAAATAAAAAATTAGAATTTTAATATTAAATAGGGAGGTATTATGATTGATAAAGCAAAAATAGATGAAATAAATGAAAAAACTGATATTGTTGAACTTGTCAGTCAATATACCAAACTAACTAAATCTGGTTCTACCGAATATAAAGGAATATGTCCATTCCATGATGAAAAGACACCATCATTTATGGTATCTACAGACAAGAATATAGCTACTTGCTTTGGATGCCATAAAGGTGGTAGACCTATAAGATTTTTACAACAAATTGAGGGAATATCTTTTACCGACGCTTGTATTAAACTTGCGGAAAAAGCTAATGTTGAACTTGATGTAAAAAGATATAATGGGCCTGATTATTCTAAGTATTATAAAATAATGGCTGAAGCTGCTAAATTTTATCAATACACACTTTTAAATACTAGAACTGGTGAAAAAGCGCAAGAATATTTAAAAAAACGTGGTATTACAGATGAATTAATTAAAGAATTTAATATAGGACTTGCACCAAATCAAGATGATGTTCTTTATCAAACATTAAAAAATAAAAAATATAACGAACTTGATATGATTGATTGTGCTTTAGTTAAGAAAAACGATGAAACAAATAAATTTTATGATATGTTTAAGAACAGAATTATGTTTCCCGTTTGCGATAAAGATGGTAATGTAATTGCTTTTTCAGGAAGAATTTTTAACAATGAGCCTGATCAGCCTAAATACATTAACTCAAGTGAAACTGTAATATTTAAAAAGAATCAAGCACTATATCACATAGATAAAGCTAAGGGGCAAATTCTTAAGACTAATCGCATAATTTTACACGAAGGCCAAATGGATGTAATTGCAGCTTGCAAAGCTGGTTTTGGTGAGGCAGTTTGTTCTATGGGAACAGCTTTAACTCAAAATCAACTAAAATTAATTTATGAGTTCACTGACAGAGTTATATTATGTTATGATGGTGACAGTGCAGGTATTAATTCAATGATGAAAGCTATTAAATTGATTAAAGCTGAAAATCTTGATTTGTCAATTGTAAAATTGCCTGATGGACTTGATCCTGATGAATATGTAAATAAATATGGTGCAGATGAATATAAAAAATATTTTGAATCTAATATAAAAAGTCCTAATGATTTCATATATGAATATATAAGAACTGATAAAACTAATTTATCACTTGATGAGATTGAAGATATTAAAAATAAATTATTTAGATTTTTAAATACCTTATCAAGTAGAGTCTTAGCTGAAGGATATTTAAAGAGATTCTCAGATGATACTGGTGTATCTTTTGCATCTTTGATGGTTGACTATAAAGCATCCATATCACAAGCAGGCTTTAAAGAACATTATGAACCTCAAGATATAAACACTAATTATAACACTAATAGTAATACTCATTTATTAGAAGAATATACTGATGAATATTGGTCTAATCTTCTTTATAGATTAAAAGCACAGTTAAAATTATTTAAATATGCGATGATTTCAAAAGAAAATGCGAAGAAGCTTGATGCAATAAGTGAGCATAATATACCTTTATATTATTGTTTTGATGAACAACATCAATCATTATGGGTAACTTTAATAAATGATTACTATGAATATAATGACACATTTAATGAAGGATTATTTTTTAAATTATTAAATAGTAAACAATATAATTGTTGGATAAGTGATATTTCTTCATTCAAATCAGAATTTGGTGATGAAAATTTTTCTAAAGAGGAAATAGAATCATCAATAAACGCTTGTTACAAATCTTATGAAACTAAAATGTTTAGTGAACAAAATAAAGATTTTTCAAATCTTAATGATAATGAAAAAATCAACCGATTAAAAACAAAATTAACTCAAATGCGAGCTATAAATAAACGTAAAAAAAAGGAGAAATAATAAATGGCAAAAATTAACTTTGATGAAGTATGTGCACAACTTGTAGCACAAGCTTTAGATTCAAATACAATTGAATCAAAAGAAATAACTAAATATTATTCTGTTGATTCAGATGAATATGATAAAGTTGTTTCATTCCTTGATGAACAAGGTATTACCGTAAAAGAAAGTGAAGATACATTCGAAGCTGATATCGAAGGACCTAGTGCTGAAGATATTATTGATGATGTTGAGGATGAACCACTTACAAATGAATCACTTGAAAAGCTAGTTGCAACTGTTAAAGTAAATGACCCAGTTAGACTTTATTTAAAAGAAATTGGTAACATTCCACTTTTAACTCATGATGAGGAAGTAAAATATGCGCGTGAAATAGAAGCTGGTAAAAAGGCTAAGGCTAAATTGGATGAAATCGGTTGGGATAATGATGGTAAGATTAGCGATGAAGAATATCAAGAACTACTTGATATTGATGAAAAAGGTGACATTGCACGTGATAAACTTGCAGAAGCTAACCTTAGACTTGTTGTAAATAGTGCTAAAAAGTATACTGACAGAGGTCTTGCCTTCCTTGACTTAATTCAAGAAGGTAATATGGGGCTTTTAAGAGCTGTAGATAAGTTTGAAGTAGATAAGGGATTTAAGTTCTCTACATATGCTACATGGTGGATTCGTCAAGCTATTACTCGTGCTGTAGCTGACCAAGCTAGAACTATTCGTATTCCAGTTCATATGGTTGAAACTATTAATAAATTAATGCGTATTCAACGTCAATTAGTTCAAGATTTATCAAGAGAACCAACTCATGAAGAAATTGCTGAAAAGATGGGTATTTCAGTTGAAAAGGTTCAAAATATCTTAAAGATAGCTCAAGAACCTATTTCTTTAGAAAAGCCAGTAGGTGAAGAAGAAGATTCTTCATTAGGTGATTTCGTTGCTGACACTACTGCACAAGACCCATATGAATATACACAAAAGAATAAATTAAGAGAAGAATTAGATTCAGCTCTTGCAACTTTAACAGACAGAGAAGAAATGGTCATTAGATATCGTTTTGGATTATGTGATGATAAGAAGCCTAGAACTCTTGAAGAAGTAGGTCAAATTTTCCATGTAACTAGAGAACGTATCCGTCAAATTGAATCTAAAGCTTTAAATAAATTAAGAAGAAATTCTAATAAGAAATTAAAAGATTTCTTAGAAAGATAATATGGATAGATTAGATTTTATTGCCTCACTTTCTAGTGGATTAAATAGTGTTGTTGATTGCGGATGTGACCACGCATACACTTTAATCAACTGTGTTAAAAAGTATGGTGTTAAAAAGGGCTTAGGACTTGATGTTAATGCAAGTCCTTTAGCTCAAGCTAAAAAGAATGTTATTGAAAATAATTTAGAAGATTCAATAGAATTAGAACTTGCAGATGGATTAACTACTTATAATGGTTCTTATGAAGGATTAATTATATCTGGAATGGGTGGTTCTTTAATTTCTGAAATTCTTGATTATGATACAGAAATTACAAGAACATTTAAGAAATTAATTTTATCTCCACATAATGATGCAGCTAAAGTGAGATTTTTCTTGATTAATAATAATTTTAGAATTGTTAATGAATATATGATTGAAGAAAATAATCATATATATGAGATTATAGTTGCAACAAATGAAAAGTTAGATAGAAAATATGATTTCTATGATATGAAGTTTGGACCAATTTTAAGAAAAGAAAAGTGTGAGTTATTTGTTAAAAAATATACTGAACTTTTAAATCAAACTAATAAAGCATTAGAAAATGCAAAAGAAGAAGTTCAAGTTTCTAGGTTAAAAATGACTAAAGCTATGCTTGAGGAGATTTTGGCTTAAATGGAAGAAAAAATATTTTTCGAAAATTCTAATAATTATTTTACATTTGTATCTAAAACTTGCGAGGAATCCCCATTAGCAGTAATAGTTCCTGGTGGAGGATATAATCATACATCTAAACGTGAAGCGTTTAATGTTGCAGATTATTTTATTAATTTAGGATTTCATGCTTGTGTACTAAATTACAGAGAGACCCTAGATTTATATCCAACACCTCAAAAAGAATTAGCCTATGTAATTGATTATTTTAGAGAAAATGCTAAAAGATATAATGTACTTGCTGATAAAATATTAAATATTGGTTTCTCAGCAGGAGCACATTTAGTTTTATCTCAAAGTATATATCACACTGAATTTGGTAAAAACTCTTTACCTAATTTATTAGTATTATGTTATCCTGTTGTATCAAGTGATGATTCTATAGCACATAAAGGATCATTTGAATATCTACTAAAAGATACAGCAACTCCTCATTTACTTGATAAATTATCTTTAGAAAAGCATGTTACTAAAGAATTACCAGATGTATTCATGTGGCATACAGAAACAGATAATTCTGTAAATATTATGAATTCATTAAAATTATATGAAGCATTTATAAAAAACAATGTTTCGTGTGAATATCATGTCTTTGATTATGGTGTTCATGGTATGAGTTTAGCTGATGAATCTATGACTTTAGGCGGAACTAACTTAAAAGATGATTATATTGCAAATTGGACTACATATTTAAAGAATTGGCTTAAATTGAAAGGTTTTGTTTCTAATGATTAATACATTTACAAAAAATGATTCATATGATGAGTTAATTAGAAATAATGATTTTATTATATTTAAGTTTTCATCAGCAAATTGCGTTCGTTGTACAACATTACATAATAATTTAAACAGCCTTGATAAGAATGTTGTAATTTATGATGTTAATGTAATTGATAACAAAAACTTAATTAGAAAACTAAATATATATGCCGCTCCTTGCATAATGATATATTATAAAGAAGAGCTTGTTTATCGTAATTTAGGTTTATTTGATTTTAAAGAAGTAGAAAATATTATTAATAAATATAATTAAGAATAAGTATTATTTATTATGTATTAAATTGATACATTTTAATTAATACTTTTTTCTTTTTACCTTATAAATAATGTGTGAAATCGTTTTTTACCTAAAATGACTAGTATTATATATATTATCTTGTATAATGTAAGTATAAAGTGGAGGTATATTAATGAACGCTATAATTTCTGTTGTAGGAAAGGATTCTTGTGGAATACTTTCTAAAGTAAGTACAGTTTGTACTCAAAAAAATGCAAATATTATTGATGTGTCACAATCAATATTAGATTCATATTTTGCAATGATCATGGTAGTAAATATTGATAATTTAAATGTGGATTTTCTAGACTTTATTGATTCATTTGAATCAGTAAAAAAAGAGAAAAATCTTGATATACACATTATGCATGAAGATATATTTAATGCAATGCATAAGATTTAGGTGATGATATGTTATCAAATGAAGAAATATTTCAAACTATAAATATGATCAATAAAGAAAACCTAGATATTAGAACAATTACTATGGGTATTTCTTTAATTGATTGTATGGATTCAAATATAGATGAATCTTGTAAGAAAGTATATAATAAAATTTACAATAAAGCCCGTGATTTAGTTAAAGTTGGTAAGATACTAGAAAAAACTTATGGTATTCCTATTGTAAATAAGCGTGTTTCCGTTACACCTATTAGTTTACTTGTAGGTGCAAGTGGTGGAGACCCTGTAAAGTATGCAAAAACGCTAGATAAGGTGGCAAATGATATCGGAATTGATTTTATTGGTGGATATTCAGCTTTAGTTCAAAAAGGATTCTCAGCTGGTGATCTAGAATTAATTAATTCAATCCCAGAAGCTTTAGCTAGTACTAGTAAACTATGTTCATCTATTAATGTTGGTTCTACCAAGACGGGTATTAATTTAGATGCAGTTAAAATAATGGGACATATTGTTAAAGAAGCTGCAATTAAAACTAAAGACAATAATTGTATTGGTGCAGGAAAACTTGTAGTATTCTGTAATGCGGTAGAAGACAATCCTTTTATGGCTGGAGCCTTCCATGGTATTGGAGAAGCTGATACAGTAATCAATGTTGGTGTATCTGGTCCTGGTGTTGTAAGAAATGCAATTAAAGCTGCGAGCAAGAATGCAACAATTGCAGAAATTGCTGACTTGATTAAGAAAACAGCATTCAAAATTACAAGAATGGGTCAACTTATCGGAACTAAAGCTAGTGAAATGCTAAATGTAGAATTTGGTATTGTAGATTTATCTTTAGCACCAACTCCAGCTGTTGGTGATAGTGTAGCTGAAGTATTAGAAGAAATGGGATTAGAATCATGCGGAGCTTATGGTACTACTGCGTGTCTTGCTATCTTAAACGATGCTGTTAAAAAAGGCGGAGTTATGGCTTGTAATAGAGTTGGTGGATTAAGTGGCGCATTTATTCCTGTGTCAGAAGATCAAGGCATGATAAGAGCTGTAAGCAATAAAACATTAAACCTTGAAAAACTTGAAGCTATGACTTGTGTTTGTTCTGTAGGTCTTGATATGATTGCAATACCTGGTGAAACAAGTGAAGAAGTCATTTCCGGTATTATTGCTGACGAGGCTGCAATAGGTATGGTAAACAATAAAACTACTGCTGTAAGAATTATTCCTGCAATAGGTAAACATGCTGGAGAGTCTTTAGAATTTGGTGGATTACTAGGTACTGCCCCAATACTTGAGATTAATCAAACAAAGAATGATGTATTTATTAATAGAGGTGGTCAAATACCTTCTCCACTTCAAGCTTTAAAAAATTAATTATTATAGTATACAAGACGTTTTTTATAATTACGTCTTGTATATTATCTTATTTTCTTATATATTATTTACGAGTAAAGCAATAATTGCGTTAAGTGCTGTAAGTATAAGGATAATCTTACAGACGAATAGATTTATCTAGCGGTAATATTGCAATCCATTATAATTAATAGTGGATCTCATTGGAGGTCTTTTTTTATGAGTAAATTTTTTTTATGTTTTAAAAATAGGATTATACTATATTTTGCAAGTATTATCTTTATTGCATTAATCCCATATTTTATATTTTATTTTATTAATTTGAATACTAAAACATATTCGATTTCCTTTGAATGTGAGAATATATCGTTAGTTCAAGATAATTTGACATATGATAACTTAAATTCTATTAAAGCATATTATATTAAAGAGCGAGAAGAAGAAATCGCATCTAAAGGTTCAACTAAAAAAGCTGACTATTCTAGTCTTGATATAGATAAAGTACTTAATAGTTATAATATCAAAGAAGTAGACGGAAAATATATTCTTGAAATAAAACAAAATATATTTACAAGTCAAAATGCATGCAAAAAATATTTCACTAAATTTTTAGGAAACTATAATGTAGATACAAGTTCAATTAACATTTCTACAAACGAAATAAATTTATTTAAAGTTATTTCTATTTCATTATTAATTTCAGCTATATTAATATCAATAGTTTATACATTAATATACTTTTTAAAACCTAGTTTCTTTAATTTAGAGATAGAATATGATAACAAAATTCTATATAGAACTATATTTCATATCTCATATTGGAAGAATCAAGTAAATTGGTTCCATAATTTGAAGCATTTAGTATTACTTTCAATTTTATTTGCAATAATGTTAATGGTCAAACTAATTCCAATACCTTCAGGATTTTCTAATCTAGGATTATCTTTATCTTATTTAGTATTCTCTTTGATTGCGATGATATATGGACCAATTACAGGATTTATTATCGGTTTTTTCTCAGATATATTTGGCTATTTTATTGCCCCATCAGCCTATGGATTCTACCTACCTTATACACTGAATTCAATGCTTGCAGGACTTACATATGGTATATGTTTCTATAAAACAAATATTTCATATACAAAATGTCTTATGTCTAGACTTATTGTTAATTTGTTTATTAATGTGTTATTAGGTTCAATATGGTGGTCATTATTAAATAATTTTACATATGAACAATTTAGAGTATATGTTTTAGTAACAAGTCTTCCTAAAAATTTATTCTATCTATTACCACAATCATTACTTCAATTCTTATTTTTAAAGTTTGTTTCAAATCCTGCATGTCAGTCTAATATAATTAATAAGAAACAAAGAGAATATATTAGGTTTTTATAATAATAAATATTTTTCGTAGTTGATCAAAAATAGAATTGTATAAAGAGTTTACGTTTTGAAACAAAATTCGATAAGTTGATAAATAATGTAATAATATTGAAATTTAATCGTTTTTAAACTAATTGTTGACAAAAACAAACTCCTTAGTGTCATATTATATTAATGAGAAAGCAAAGTTATGTTTAAAAAGACTTATTTATTGTTTATTACTATTATTATGTTTGGTGTTACTTCTTGTTCAAATAAGGAATCAAGAAATAATTATAATAGTCAGAGAGTTAATGTTGAGTACGGAAAAAATAATATAGATGATGATGAATCAACAGTTTGTGAAATAAATACTTATAGAGAAGATTATCATGATTATGATTTGATTAAAGAATATATTGATAAAGAGTATAAACATAAAAATAATGACTACTATTGGGTTCTATATACCAAAAAAAATAATACTCCATTGATGCCATCATTTACTGTTGCATATGATCAAAAAGTACCAGTGAATGCAGAAGAATTGGCTACAGCAAAAGAAAACAGCAATATAATTAACGTTTTAGAGCATTATTTTATTTACGATGAAGAATTAGGTAATATGAATAATAAAGATATGGATGTACCATATTATTCTATCAAGTTTACTTGTATCTTTTATCAAGTAGATATAGATTCTAAGATTACAACTTATTGTGTTGATTATATATCAGATACTAAAATCAAAATCACTTTAAAAGCTGACAGCGAAATTGTTGGTTATGTATATGCTAAATATGTTAATTATGATGCAGTTGAATATGTTATTACATATTTAGAAAATAATTTGATATTAATATAAATTATAAAAGTGCTAGATAACTGTTGAATGTATTTAAGTGATCTAGTATTTTTTTAATTTTTAGATAATATATATTTCATTGTTTGGTCTAATATACTTAATTAAACAGGTTGGCACTTTATGATAGAAGAATGATATAATAATCGATTTATTAATAAAATAGATTAAGTAAGAAATTTAAAATTTAATAAAATAAAAAAGCATAAGGTTTAAGATGATTTTAAAGAAGAATTTATATCTATAGCCCTATGCTTTTTATATTAAATTTTAATTTAATTAATTACTTGGAGTATCAAAATCCTCTGTTGTACCAATATTTGTTAGTTGGACTGTTACTATTGATGTTTTTTCATCTTGAGTTGTTTTTGTTTTTATATAAGCATTTAATAATTTTCCGTTTTCAAAATGGAAAGAATAGTATGCATAAATATCCATACCACCATAAGTTTCAGTTGTTTCACAAGTATATGATTTATTATCTGAATTAAATGTGAAATTTGAATAATTAGAAAAACTAGATGATAATGCATACGTTGTTGATATTAAAATTGTGTTAACTGGTTGCGAAGAAGTATTCCAACTTGTTTTATCTTCAGCTAATGTATAGACTATATAAGAACCATTTTGATTAACCCAAAGTTGTGTTGTGGTATCAGTTTCGTATTTCATTCTATCATTACTTACATTATAAATTGTAGTTCTAGATGTTTTATCATCAGCAATACTAACTGAATTATAAGTAAAGTTATCAATGTTATTTACTGCATTAGTAAATGCTGATGCATCTACCTCATAAGTTGCATTTTCTTTCTTTTCTTTACCGCATACACTGCATACAGTTTTTGTACCACTTGTTGTAGTTACTTCAGTCCATGAGTGTGATTCTTTGTCTCCTTGTTCGATATGCTCACACACAGCATCATGCCAGTGACTTTCGGCATCATAACTCCATAGTGAAGAATAATCATGCTTATTATCTTTATTGTCACAGCTAGTTAAAGATACAGTTGCTGCAAATATTGCTGCTAAAGCAATAAAAAATTTCTTTGTCTTTTTCATATACATAATTCCTCCTAATTTGATTATAGTATAAATATAATTTAAATCAAGCCTAATATAATTAAAAAATAATCTAAAAAGTAGTATAATTTGATTAAAATATATAAAATTACTAGTAAAATACCTTATGCAACCGCAAGTTGCGCTCTTGTAAAGTGGAATGTATAGAAGGATTTAGCGCTTTATATTATTATTTAGGTAGAAATTGAGGTGGTTTAATTATGAATATTAAAATTTCAAACAGATTAGTAGAACTTAGAAAGAAGAATGGATACTCTCAAGAAGAACTTGCAGATAAGCTTGGACTATCTAGACAAGCTGTATCTAAATGGGAAAGAGCTGAGGCTAGTCCTGATACTGATAATCTTATATTACTTGCTAAAATATATAATGTATCACTTGATGAACTCTTGAATGTAGATGAAGAGGATGTAGAAGATATTGTTAAAGATAATAAAGAAGAAGTTAAAGGTGATGAAATATATATTGATGACGATCATATCTTGATTAATAGTAAAGATGGAGATAAAGTTTCTATTAAAGGTAAAAACATATCAATAAACGGTAAAAATATATTAAAGATTAAAGGAGAACCAATTGTAGATGCTGCTTATGCTATAGGATTTGCCTTATTTGCAATTATTTATATATTACTTGGAATATTTCTAGATAATGGCTGGGCAATATATTGGCCTATAATACTACTTGGAATAGTAGTACCTAGTGTAGTAGATGCAATTGTAAAAAGAAAATTTACTAAATTTAATTATGCATTATTTATTACAAGTATTTATTGCTTTCTTGGTATGAAATATACTTTGTGGCATCCTTATTGGTTCTTATTTATCACTATTCCTGTATATTATATTATCTTTGATTTCATTGATAAACTAATTCATAAGGATGAAGATGATGAGGATGATGATTAAAGTATTATTTAATAACTAAATTTTTAAGATATTAATATTGTACTATTAAGTTGACTAATAATTATTCAAAATAAAAACATAAGTGGGTAAGAATTGATATCTAGACACTTATGTTTTTTATTTGCTTAGAAATTTTTTGATAATATTTATTTTTGCTTGAAATAAAGTATTATTGAGCTAGAGAATTAGATATAATGATAAGTAATAATTTTTATTCTTCAGAATTAACACTATTTAAATAATTAATTGCCCAATCATATGATTTTAAGAATATACCTTTTACATTATTATTAGTACCATTTAAATAATCCCAATAATCACATGAAATATTGTTTTTATCTAGTATTAATAAAGCTCTTTGAAAAGAGACATTATGTATATTATATTCATCTAAAGTCTTTCTTAATCTCCATACAGCATCCCTATACAATATTTTTGCTTTATCTACATCCTTGTCAGGCCAAAGTTGACTTATGGCATCTGACATCGATAAGGTTCTACCATTATAGGTAAGAAGAAGTGCAAATAATTCTTTTGATTTATTAGAAGTAAACTTAACTACATTACCATTTATAAAACATTCAAAAGAATTAAACATTTTACATACTAATTGAGGTTTTATATTAGTAATTATATTAATGTATTTAGCTACATCATTATATGTGTAAGGCTTATAAATAAAACCTAAGACATTAGAAATTATTGATTGTGGTAACGAGCTTTGAGTCACATCAAGTCCTGTTACAAATACAATTTTAATATCATTATTAATTTTAATTAATTCACTTGCTAAATTAATACCATTTAATCCTGGCATATTAATATCTAAAAAAGCACATGCAATATCATTAGATTTAACATATGATTTAATCGAATCAATTTCATCTTTGAAAAATCTATATTCAATATTATTGTTATTTATTATTTCAGATAAGAAAGATTGTAAAGAAGTAATCTCATCATCTACTATTATTATTTTCATAATTATCCTTTCTAAACTTAATAGTTATATTAGTACCTTCATTTATTATAGAATTAATGTTTATAGAAGCATTTACTAATTTAGTAAGTCTCTCTTTAGCATTCTCAATTCCACAAGAAGTATTTTTAATTTTGTTTATATCAAATCCTATACCATTATCAATAATAGATATAGTTATATAATTATCATTATCAATAGTACTAGATATTTCTATATATCCATCATCTTTTTTATTAACCATACTATATTTAATTGCATTTTCAACAAATGGTTCAATAGATAAGATAGGTATCATATAATCTTCATATTCAATGTTATATATTACATTGAATTGATCTTGAGCTTTTAAATTTTCAAGTTCTATAAAATTATAAATGTTTTCTAGTTCTTTACTAAATTCTATCATATTAGTTTTAGTAGTTTCTACATTATATCTTAAATGATTAGAAAATAGTTGAATAGCTTTGTCTCCCTCATCTAAATCTTTATGATATAAACTTTTAATAGTATTTAAAGTGTTAAATACAAAGTGTGGCTTAATTTGATCTTTAAGTAGTAACATTTTTAAATTGTTATTTGATATTTCAAGTTTCATACCATTGATAGCTTGAGTATATGTTCTTATTATGAAATATACATATATTAGTAAATAAGATACAACAATTAAAAATAAATATAATACAAATAATATATTAGATAATGTATTAGAGATTGGATTAGAATCTGTTAAAAATAATCCTAACATCAAACAAATTATTAATTTAATTAAATAGAATGTTTGATTATAGTTTGTTTTATTGAAAATAGTAAATAGAATTAATTTTAAAATTACTAATGATATTGATAAATAAACTATAATAACATCATAATTATATATTTTTAGTATCAAATTAGATATAAATAAACAAAGTATTACTGATAGATATATTATATGTCTAGATAATTTTATTTTTTCATAATAAGTATAGTATATGAATTGTATTGAAAAATAAAAATATAAGAGAAATGTTAAAAAATTAAGGGATGTGAGTAAATAACTATTTATAATAATACCATTAAGAGAATAGATCTTATTAAAGTGTCTAGTAGTTAGAACAAATAGTATTATAAATAATGTCATATTTGCAGTATACATAGTAGAATCATATATTTTAAACTTAGATACTATTTCTACGATGTATAATAATATAAACATTATTAATGCAATAAAACTAAATCCCATTAGAACCTTATTTAAAATAAAATTTTCATAAGAAACTGTATTTAGTAAAACATTACCAAATACTATTACAAACAAATAAATAAAACTAAAAATAAACTTTCTCATAAATAACACCTATAATTTTATTATATAATAAAATAGTGAAGAATTTATCTAAAATTAAAAATAATATGAGAAATGTTCTAAATAGTAGAATATAACACGAGTTCTTTTACATACTCAATTAATACTTTATAATATATATTTAAAAGAGTAGAATAGAGGTATGCTCAAATGCTGGAATGGTAGACAGGCTGGTCTCAGAAGCCAGTGACTAATTGTCGTGTGAGTTCAAATCTCACTTTGAGCACCATAATAATAGTAGAATAGGTCTAATACAATGTTATTAGGCTTTTTTATTACATAAATAGCAGAATTTACGTTTAAAATGCGATGTTTTGCTTTGAATATTTAATTTGTTATATCTTAGTAGTTTGACTTTTGGGGTGCAAATTGGTATAATTTGCATATAAAATCACCCCAAAGGAGAAAAAACATGAACAACCAGTATTTGCAAATTCAATCATTGTTAGAACAAAGAGCGGAAATTAATGCAAGATTAAATTTGATTCCATATGATGGATCTCTCGAAATTAAAGATAGAGATGGTAAAAAATATATTTATATTAGGAAACGTGTTTTAGGTCGAAATACATCTACTTATGTTGACTTATATTCCGATGAATTATTCGCATCAATATCTAGATTATTAAAAGATGCAAAAGAATATAAGAAGCAAATTAGAAAAATAAATAATGAATTAGCAAAGTTAGGTTATACTGAACAAG
>CAVGEZ010000014.1:0-37243 GCA_963628445.1 uncultured Eubacteriales bacterium | reverse complement strand
ATTCTGGTAAGACATGCACATTCGATATTACTTGTGCTAACCCAGATCAAGCTTCTACAGTTAAGGCTGCAGTAGAACAAGCTCTAAAGAGTGATGCTTCAGTTAATAGTGGAATATATACTTATAGTAATAATTATACTGCGGATGGTAGTGATTACCAAATTAAGAAAAACTACACAATTGGACAAGGATTTGTTAAGCAAGAACTAGAAAACATTTATTATGGTTCTAGTAATGGTGTAACTACATCATATTTCTCAGTTGCAAGTAATGGTAGTGGATTTGGTGTATCTGTAGATGAAGATGGAAATGTTTCTAAATATTATGGAGACCATAGTGTAAACGCTCTTGATGCATATGCGGTAGGATTTGACTTCTTCGAAGATGGTGGTACTGTATATCCTCAATATGGTTTTGCAGAAGTTATTAAGGCTTTATATGATAAGTATGAAAGCACATACTCTACTGAGACACAAGTAACTAAGCATCAATCTGTATCTGAAGATGGTAAGACATATAGTTTTGATTTTAATGATATTATAAATTCTTCAGGTTCTGCTCATTTCACTCATTATAGTGTTTCATTTACAGTAAATGCTGAAGGTGCTATTGCAAGTGCTAATATCACATGTAATGTTTATGAATATGATGATGCAGAAGATGATTATTCATATGGTGGAATCTCATATAACAATTTAAAGCAAGAAGGTTACACTCTTCCTCAAAGCTTCGGTCTAACATTAGTTAAGGGAGAAGCTGTTGGAGGCGGAGAAGTTTATTCATTCGTTATCGGTGATACTGCAAAAGTTAGCACAACTAATACTTATGAAGTAACTCAAACAAGTGGTGTAAAGCAAGCAGCTAGTGAAAACCCATATTCATCAGATAAGGTAGCAATCGCTTCATTCAAGGTATCGATATCTAAATTAAATGATGAAGGTCCATATGAAGAAATGATTGAAGGAACTACATATACTGACGACTTAGACTATGCAACTGTTTCAAAAGATGACGGAAGCCATGCCTTTGCATTCACAGTTAAAGTTGATGAAATTACTCCTGAAACAGCTAATTCAGATTTAGATAGTGTTAAGGTATCTATTAAGGGTACAGCCTTTGACGGTACTGTAGTTGATACAGAAGATTGGTATAGTAGTACTTATAACTATGCATATGCTTCAAATAATGGTGACGGTAAATATACTCTAAGATTTGGACGTGCTGGTAAATATACAGTTACTGTTTCATCTTTACTTGTTACAAAGACTTATACATTTGATATTAAAGATGAAGCTCCTACATCAATCTCACCTTTATTACAAGATGGTGAAGCTACAAGTGATTTCAAAACTGTAGATACATTTGAATGTTATACAACTAATAACCTATATTTAAGCTGTGATATTGCAAAATACTATACACAAGGATATACGCTAAACGTATTAGAAAGTGTAGACGGAGAATTTGTTGAAACTGAAAATGCAACTGTTACAAAGGATTACTATACAATTAATGGTAAGAGTGTACAATGCTACAAGTTTGCATCAACTAAAGCTGGTGAATATAAGTTAGTATTTACTGGTGCTACTCCAGACAATCCAGATAAGAAAGCAGCAGAAGCTTCTATCGTTGTAACTGTAAAGGACGTTCCATCAGTTGATGATATTGTTAAGGGTGAACATAATTACTTATTTGAAGCTACAGTTTCTGCAAGCGAAATGTATAAAGTAGAATTTGGTGCTCCAACTAACAATAGTGGTACTATTACTATTTGGAATAAGTATGATGCAACTAAGAAGCAAGAAGGTACTTATAAATATACTGATGGCAAGTTTGTAATTGATGTTGAATCTGATACAATTAATTTAGCTGATAGTGCTACATTTGATATTGAAGTAACTAGTTACTATGGATTAAAGTTAAAGAATTCTGTAACTGGTGAGTCTTATAGTTTACTTGCACCAACTAGTGATATTACAGATAGTGAATTAGCATTATTAACTGGTAAGTATGAAGCAGTTGTTGATTCTACTACTTATTCATTAGCAATCACTCCATCTAAAACAGTTAAGGGTGATGGTTCTATTGCGATTACAATATCTGATGGTACAACTAGTTCAACAGGTGTATATGATTATACATTCAATTGCACTACAAAGACCCTAGATTTAACTCCAACTGGTGAATCTAGCCCATTCAGTGGTACAATTAAAGTTTCTGATGATAAACTTGTTTATGTAGCTCAAGGTTCTACAAGTGAAGTTGAGTTTGAATCAAAAGCTATTAATATTAATGAAATTTGTTCAGGTGATTATACTGTTACAGATGGAAGTGGTGTAAATTACACAATTAAGTTTGCTGATGACAAGGTTACAATAAAAAATTTAAGTAACAGTAGAGAAAAAGTATGTACTTATGCTTATGACGAATCTACAAGTCAATTAAAATTGACAAAAGTAAGTGGAGCAAGCAAAACTGTTGGTGTAGAAAACTATCTATATATTATTGATGGCAAGTTATCTTATAAGGGATTCAAAATGGGATCATCTGAAATGGAAGAATATATTGCTGTTTGTGTTAAGGAAGGCGGTTCAACAGTAGTTGCAACTATTCCTACATCTGCACAAGGTACATGGTATGGATCAACTGAAGACTTTGACTTCACAGTTGTTATTGATTCAAATAAGGCTGTTGTTAATGATGGTGAAGCTGAATATACATATACTTTAAAATCAGTAAATGGCAATGTTATAACTTTAATTGATAGTTCATATACTTTAACATTAACAGTATCAAGTTCTTCAATTGCTTATGATGATGGTACATATACAATGACATTATCAAAGACAAAGACTTACAAGACTCCAGCTGGTTATGATGGTACTTGGGCATACAAAGACGAGTATACAAATATTTCTGTAACACTTGCAGAAGGAAGCACTACAGTTACTGTAAGCTCTTATGACGAACCAACTATATTAACTATTACTAATATTGCTGATAATGTAATTACAGTTGATAATGGTGTTGCTTCATCTGATTATAGTTATATAGGTTACACTATCACACTTAGCGATGGATCAATTAGTTTATATGATTCTCTAAGTGGGGATACATATACTTTAGCTAAATCAGATTCAAGCACAACTACAATTGAGTTCACTGAAGAATTTGTTGGTACTTGGGCTTCAAGTGATGGTAGTTATTATGCATTAATTTCAACATCATCTATTAATTTAAATGATGAAGATGGTGAATTAGTATCATTTGAAGAGGATACATATACATTCACTGTTGGTGATTCTAAGTATGTAATATTTGCTGCAGAAGATGGAACATTAACTCTAAGACCATATAACAATGGTATAGTTGATACTTCTACAAATGTTACTCTTAGCAAAGTTGTTGTATATGATATATATGACAATGGTTCTAGTATTAATAAAACTGTATATATGTTTGGAAATAAGATTATTGTAAATGATGGAGAAACTCCAACAGAATATACAATTTCATCTAAGTCTGAAACAGAAATTATTGGTGTAGATAGTTGGAATTACCAAGCTAAATTAACTTTAGTTGACGGTGTTGTTACTAAGTATTCTGAGTTAGCTGATGGTTCTGAAAGCTGGGAAGACTATGATGTAGTTGTACATGATTCATCTAGTGATGATGGTGATGTTTCATTTGGTGAAGACTATGTTGGAACTTGGGTTAATTCCGATTCATCTAGTACAATTGTTATTACTGAAACTGGTATTACAGTTGATAATGTAGATGCTACTGATGTATCTTATTCAGCAGATGATGACGTTTATTATTTCAATGTAGATGAACAAGCTTATCAAATGTTTGTATATAATGGAACTCTTACTTTAAGCAAAGTAAAAGATGGTATGGAACAAACTAGTACTCGTGTTGATTACACTAAACAATCTGATGACTTGATTGCTCAATCATATACAGTAAATAATTATGCTGGTGGTTGCCAAATCGTTGTTAAGAGTCAAGAAACTATTGAAGTTGTAACTACAGAAACACATACATGTACAGTAACTGGCATTAGCGATGGAGTTGTTTTTGCAGCAGATAGTGATTTTATGGTTAAATTTACTGTTGTTAATGGTGTGATTAAAACATATCAAGAAATGGGAGATGAAGATTGGAGTACAGCATATGATGTAGTTGTATTTTCATCTCAAGAATAGTTTCAAGTAAAATAACTAAATATTAAAGATAAAAAAGAGCTGAGTTATATCGGCTCTTTTCTATGATATTTTGAGTAAATGCGTTTTCATTAATTTTATTTAAGCAAAAGAATTGTTATACAAAACAATATATAATATAATTATATAAATTTTAAAAAAAGGAGTGCCTTAAAATGAATGAAGGATTTATTAGTTTTAAGAAGAAAATACTTTTAAGACATTTAATCGTTAGTCTTATTTCAAGCTTATCTGCATTCTTAATTGTTTTTGGTATATTTTTCTTACTTACTAAATTAAAGGTTACAAATATAAATGTAGGGCTTGATATCTTATTTGGTGTTATTGCTTTTGGAATTGTATTTGTGATTTTATATTTTGTGTTTAAACCTAAAGATAAAAAGATTGCTAAAATGCTTGATAAGCAATTTAATTTACAAGAAAAAGTTCAAACAATGGTAGAACTTAAAGATAATGATTCTTTTATTGCAAACTTACAAAGAGAAGACTGTGAATCTAAATTAAAAAATATATCTTTAAAAGATTTTAAGTTTAAATTACCTATATTCTTAATTCTTGCGGCTTTCCTAGGTGTTACAACAACAGTTGTTGCATCTGCAGTTCCTCAAAAAATAATTAATACAGATAGTGATGATCCTGTTATACCCACTAATGAACTTATAAAGAAACTAGAAGAATTAAAAACTAAGGTTAATGAATATAAAATTGATTCTACTTTAAAGAGTAACTATATAGCTGAAATAGATACACTTATTAATTTAGTTCGAACTAATAATAGTAGTAATATTGACTCTTTAAAGGCTGCTGCCTCTAAAGCTATTGATAATGTATTAGTATTAAATAAGAATTATTCATCTAATAAAGCTATTGGTAAGGCATTGAATGCGATTGAGAATCAAAAATATGCAGATCAAAATACATCTACAAATCCATTTATTGGAACATTTGCTACATTCACAGAACCAAACTATAAAATTAAAATTACTGAAACTAGTATTGAGTTAAATTCTTTGACTTATGCAATTAAAACTGAAAGTATTTCAAAAACAACTGAAAGTATTACTGCAAGTCTTCCTGAAGATGATACACAATCAATTACAATTAATAGAGTAATGGATAAAGTTAATACTATAACATTTAATAATCAAGAATTCTATTTATGTGAAGACTTTATGTACTATAAAGCTATTGGTAGAGCATTATATAACTATAATGATAAATTAGCTAATTACTTTAAATTCTTAACTGATGATTATACAAGTACTAAGGCTAATTGGAATGCTTTTTTAAAGAAACGTTTTTTGCTTGAAAGTGAGGCTTTAAAGAAAGTATTAGAGGCTAGTCAATTAGATAAAGATAATGAATACTATAGTGCATTAGAAGAATATATTAGTGTTGTTGACTCATTACAAAGTATTGGTTCGTCTCAATTAATTGATACAATTACACCAGCTATTAATAAATTACAAGAGCGATTTAGTGCAAAATTTGAAAATGAATTAAACGCAAATAATTGTGCTGATTTAATTGATACAACTTTAAGAAGCATCTTTGAACTTGAAAAGAAGAGTGAAGATACTGATAAGCTTGAAAGTGAAGATGATGCAAAAATAAACACTAATAGTGATGATGATTCAAATAAAAGTGATACTGACAAAAAAGATGGTCCTGGTGGAAAAGGAGATGGAGATCCACAATATGCATCAAATGATAAATTCTTTACATTAGATGAAAATGGAGAACCAGCCTTTACAGCTGATAAAGGATTATATGCATATGCTCATTTCTATGCAGATTATTTAGCACTATATACAAATCTTGTTCAAGACGGAACATTAACAAATCAAGAAATTATAGATTATTTGAATGATTACTTTAGTAAGCTAGTTAGCGGATTAAATAATAAATAAATATTAGGAGAGAAAAATGGAAAACTTAGAAAAAGTAAAAAAGTTTAGTGAAACTATTAATTTAATTAAGAGTGAAATTCACAAAGACGTTGTAGGTCAAGAAGAAATTGTTGACAATGTTATTATTGCAATTATATCAGGTGGTAATGTACTACTTGAAGGTGTACCAGGTGTTGGTAAAACTCGTTTAGTTCGTACTTTAGGTAAAACTTTATCATTACCTTTCTCACGTATTCAATTTACACCAGATTTAATGCCAAGTGACGTTACTGGTACAAACATTATTGAAAAAGGTGAAGACGGAAGAATGAAGACTGTCTTCCAAAGAGGACCAATTTTTGCAAATCTAGTACTTGCTGACGAAATCAACCGTGCTACACCAAAGACACAATCAGCCATGCTAGAAGTAATGCAAGAGCACAAAGTAACTGTTGCAAATGTTAACTATAAGATGACTGAGCCATTCTTTGTACTTGCTACTCAAAACCCAATTGAACAAGATGGTACTTACCCATTACCAGAAGCTCAAATGGACCGTTTCATGTTTAAACTTGTTATGGATTTCCCTTCAATTGATGAACTTAAGGATATCGTTACAATGACTCAAATCACTCAAGAAGAAACTGCAAACCCAGTTGTTGATGGTGCAACTATTCTTGAAATGAGAGAACTTGCTAAATCTGTTCCTTGTATTGATGAAATATTAAACTTTGCAATGACTCTAGTTTCTATTTCTCACCCAGAATTACCAAATACTTGTGAAACTGCAAGAAAATACATCAAATATGGTGTATCTCCTCGTGCTGGACAAGCTTTAATTACTGCCGCAAAAGTTCGTGCATTAATCAATGGTAATTATAATGTATCATATGATGATATTACTGCACTTGCATATCCTGTATTAAGACACAGAATTAAAATTAACTATACTGCAATCAATGAACATTTATCTGTAGATGATGTTATTGGTATGTTAATTAATGATTGCAAAAGGTACTGTAAGTAATTATGGCATACTTTGCAATTAATGAAGAATTCTTGGCTCAGCTTGAAACACTTGAATTAATTGTAAAAAATAATTTAGCCGGATCCTTTGGTGGTAATCATCAATCAAAGGCATTCGGTTCTTCTTGTGAATTTGCAGATTTTAGAGACTATATACCAGGTGACGACATTACAAAAATCGACTGGAATGCTTATGCGAGATTCGATCATTTATATCTAAAGCAGTATTTAGATGAAAGAAGATTACATACAAGAATATATATAGATGCATCTAAATCTATAGGATTTAATAAATCTAATAAAGCTGTTAAGGCTTTACAAATAGCTGCAGCCTTTGCATATCTATCAGTTATTATGATGGATAAGGTATCTATTTATTATATTAAAGATAGTACTGTTTATGATTTAGCATTAAATATTGCAAATAAGGATCAATTCTTTAACCAAATAATGAAGATGAATGAAATTGAATTTTCAGGAGACTTTGCGTTCTCTGATGCCATACTTCCAACAAATGTTGGATATGGAGATGGTCTTTCAATTGTTGTTTCTGACTTCTTAACAGAAAACGATTTTGAAAGAGGAATTGATTATTTAGTTCAAAAGAAACGTGATGTTTTATGCTGTCAAGTTCTTGCGACTAACGAGCTTAAACCACTTGTTAATGGTAAGATGCATATGTTTGACTCTGAAAATATTTCTAATGAATATAGAAAACATATTAACAAAGATGTACTTAATGCTTATAGACAAGCTGTTAATTATATTATCGGTTCTATGGAAGATTTCTGTGCATCTAGAGAAGCAACATATATATTATGTGAAGAAAGTAAATCAATAAATGATATTGTCTTAGGCAAGTTAATTGAGAAAGGAGTACTTAAATAATGAGCTTTGTTTATCCTTTAGGATTACTTGGTTTAATTGGTATTCCTATTTTAATTATTATTTATATTATTAAAAATAAATATACTGAACAAACTATAGCTTCTGTTTATATTTGGAAACTTAGTGAACGTTTTTTAAAAAGAAAGAAACCTATTTCAAAATTACAAGGCTTAATTAATTTAATCCTACAATGTTTAACTGTAGCGGCAATTTCTCTATTAATAGCCCAACCATCAATTGTAATTAAAGGTGGGGCTAAAGATTATTGTTTTATTTTGGACGCTTCAGCTTCAATGCAATCAAATTATTCAAGCGATGAAACAAGATTTGAACATGCAAAAACTACAATTAAAAACTATATTAATTCATCTAATGAAGGCTCTGAGTTTAGTTTGATTTATTCAGGTAGTAGTACTCAAGTTGTATATTCTAATATGTCTTCAAAGGATAGAGCTATCTCACTTCTAGATGATTTAAAGTGTTCATCAGTATATCAAACTGCTGATAAATCAGTACAAGAAGCTCAAAAATTATTTGATAAAAATAGTAATACATTAGTTTATTTACTTACTGATAAAGAATATGAAACAAATAATATTGAATTAATTAACTTAGGAGATAATGAAGTTAATTATGCGGTTTTATCTAGTAGTTATAAATTAAGTGATGCTACTTACAATAATGACCTTACTATAAAGGAACATGCAAAAATTACTGTTACAGGTAGCCTTAAGGCTTATAACGGAAATGGTAGTGTAAATCTTAACCTTATAATTGATAATACTTTATCAAGCAGTCAAAGTATTCAATTAGATGAAGGAGTAGAAACTACTTATTCATTTGAAGTAGAAGATATAACTAGTTTTTCTAATTATGAAGTAGTAATTGAAAATAGTGATGCATGTGCAATTGATAATAGTTATAAGGTATATAATTTAGTTCTTGAACATAACTATAAAGCTTTAATTGTATCTTCTCAACCATTCTATTTCCAAGCTATATTAGAATCATATGGTAAAATTGAAGAAATTACTGCAATCAATTTTGATACATACAATGCTTCTTCATATACTGGTTATGGTTTATATATATTTGACTCTAATTCATGTCCAGATGTATTACCAACTGATGGTACTATTTGGATCTTTAATGTAAAGAAGAGTATTAATAATTCAGGATTCTCTTATTTAGATACTATTGAATCAAATAGTGGATATATTTTAGAACGTGAAGAGGTTTATGGTGAAGAAAAAGAATTAATTAGTGATTATATTGATTCTGATTCATATAATATGATTACTCTTGATTATAATAAATATTCTATAAACAAGAATTTTAAAGCTCTTTTCTCAATTGATTCATATCCAGTAATCTTCACTGGTTATACTCAAAATGGATCAAAGAATCGTGAAATTGTATTTGGTTTCGATATTAGAGGTACTAACCTTGCGATGAACTATAATGCACTTAGAATGTTTAATAATATGTTAGAATATTCTTTCCCAACTGTAGTAAATAATAATACAACTGTTGCAGGTGAAGAATTAACATATAATGTTGTAAGTGGTATTAAGAATATTAGATTATATTCACCTTCAGGTACTGCCTCTTACTTGAGTACTTCATCATCTACAGGTACTGTTATTTTAGATGAGGTTGGTACTTATGTGTTTGAAATAACAACTAGTAATAATGTAGTAAGTAGAATTAATGTATATTCAAGTTTCCCTGAAAAGGAAAATGAGAAAGAAGAAACATTAGTTGCATCTATTAGTGGTGAACAAACTAATGAATATCGTAATTCATACTTTAGTTTAACTACTACATTGTTTGTTATATTATTATTAATATTTATGGCAGATTGGATGGTATATTGTTATGAACAACATCAACTTTTCTAATCCATGGTGCTTATTAGTAGGACTTGTACTTTTAATTGTAGTATTTGTTGCATTCTTCCTACTTATAAAGAAAGATGGATTTAATTTTCATAACATTGCCTCTTTAGTAATACATGCATTTATCGTTATAGGTGTTACTATTGCAATGTCTGGAATGACTTTAGAATTAAATATTACTGAAACTGATGTTTATGTACTTGCTGACTGTTCTTATTCATCTAAACGTAATTTATCTGTTATAGATACTAAGATTAAGGAATTATCTAAAACCTTGCCTAATAACTCAAAACTTGGTGTTATTGCTTATGGTAAGGATTATGAGGTTATATGTGATCTTGGTTCTAAGTTTAATACTGTATCTGAAAATACAGTTGATGATACTCAAACAAATGTAAGACCAGCGCTTGAATATGTATCTAAAAAGTTTAATGATGATGCAATTAAGCGTGTTGTAATTATTACTGATGGTCTTGAGACAAGTAGCGAATCTATTTCAGGTATTATCTCAAACTATGAAGATATGGGTATTCATATTGATGCAATCTTCTTAGATAATACTTTAAAAGATGATGCATATGAATATCAAGTTTCATCTGTTAAATATAATTCAACTACTTATTTAAATACTCTAGAAGAAGCTGTAGTTACTGTTGAATCTAATCAAGCTGTTGAAAATGTATCAATTACTATTAAAGATGATACTAAAACAATCGATACTCAAGAAATTTCTTTAGTTAAAGGTACAAATAAAGTAACTTTTACTTTACCTACTGATATTAAGGGTCACAAAGTTTATACTGTTAGTGTATCTGATAGTAATGAAATGGAATGTGACTTCAACCCTAATAATAATTCATATACATTTACTCAAGATGTAAGTGATAAGATTAGAGTCTTATTCTTAAGTAATGATAGTGATAACGGTGAGAATGAACTTGAAAACTTTAATAAGGTTTATTCAGCTAGTAATTATGAAATTACATCATATGTAAATGATGACTTAAATGTTCCAACACTTTTAGATGATTTATGTAAATACGATGAAATCGTACTTGATTCATTTAATGTTGGTGCTGATGACTTTAGAGATAGTGCAACTACATTTGTAACTAATTTAAAATTAGCTGTATCTGAATATGGTAAAACACTTCATACATTTGGTAATACTTCAGTACAAAATTCTACTGGAGATGACGAACTAAAAGCTTTAGGTGATATGCTTCCTATTAGCTTTGGTAATAACGGTGAAACTAAGAGTTATACAATCTTAATTGATATTTCTAACTCAATGCTTAATACTTCTCATTTAGCTATTGCAAAAGAAGCATCAATAAAACTATTAAATTTACTAAATGAGACTGATTATTTTACAATCATAGCATTCTATGGTAATAACCAAATAATAGCTCAAGGTTTAGCAAATTCAACAAATATCTTAAAAGCAGGACAAGCAATAGATGAACTTAGTGATAAACAAGCTACTAATATCGAAGGTGCTTTAACATATGCTTATGAGTTAATGGAGCAAAGTACTTATAAAAATAAAAAGGTAATGTTAATATCAGACGGTTTGGATCACTCTAATGGTAGCCAAAGTGCTTTAGCTGATCTTAAAGATAAGATTCAAGATTCAGTAAATAAAAATATCTATACTGATATGATTATTGTTAATGAAAACTATGTTGAAGGTGGAACTAATTCATCTAGTGATTTTGATATAGCTAATGCAATTAAAGCATGTGCTGATTCAAATCATAATGGTGGTAATGTAACAAAAATTACAACTGTAGAAGAAGTAAATGGTGCTAAGTTTGGTGAAGTTACTCAAATCGAGACTGCTGTTGAAAGAACCAGTGCTGGATTTCCTGTCACTACCAAAAATAAAAATAGTGAGGTTTTAGCAGGAA
Source organism: uncultured Eubacteriales bacterium (assembly GCA_963628445.1). GTDB lineage: Bacteria > Bacillota_I > Bacilli_A > Acholeplasmatales > Anaeroplasmataceae > JAEELC01. Next base: position 25,406 of record CAVGEZ010000014.1, on the reverse strand, counting down.
ACGCTATTACACAAAGTGTAACTAAGTTCTATGCATCAAGTGCTAAATCTAGTGCTAATACAATTATTACAGTAAAAGATAAAGGTAATGATTATCCTCTTTATGCTACATGGAGTTTTGGAGAAGGTAGTGTTACAAGCTTTACTTCTAATATAGGTCAATATTCTAAATCTTCAGGTACTAATGAATATAAGTTTGTATCAAATATTGTTCCTACATATACTCCTACAAATCAAACTAGTGCTCCTTATATGATGGATGTTGAAATTGAAGGCGGTACAGTTTCTGTCACTTTAACAAGTGAATCAGTAAGTCCTAGTGCTTCTATCTATCTAACTGTTAGAAGAGGTGGAGATAATATTGGACAATTTAAATTTAGTGCTAATACAACAAACTACTTTACATCATTTGAAATTAATGAAGTGGGTACTTATAGATTAACAATGGAATATAATAATGTATTTATCACAAAATATTATACTTTATCTTATTATGAAGAATATGATGCATTCCAAATATCTGATTCTAGTTTCTTATACAGTTTAGTTACATCTGATGGTCAAGTTATTGAAGATGGTAATTTAGTAATTAATAATGATAATTTAGATGTTACTAAATATAGATATACATTTGCTCCACTAATGATGATTTTATTTGCTATATTATTCGTATGTGATGTAGCAATTAGAAAACTAAAATGGCAAGATATTAAGAGTTTATTCAAGAAAGGCAAGATGGTGAAATAATATGAAAAAGTTAATCAAATTAATACCTCTTGCAGCCCTTGCAATAAGCCTAACTTCTTGTGGGGAAATTATAACTCCTGATAGCCAGACTGAAACTAAGACAACTGAAACATCAACTACTGATAAACAAGATGATGTTAAGAACATAATTGAATATAAGATTACAGTAATGCTTGGAGGAACAGAGAATACTTACCCAGGTAATGGTAAACTTCAAGTAATATTACAAAATAATAAAAGTACTTTAACTGCTGAATTAGGCGAAGATGGTACAGCTATTATTAAAGCTCCTGAGGGAGAATATTATGCAAGACTTTCTGGAGAACCTGGTGCTTATGTATATGATCCTAATGAGACTGTGGTAAATACTCAAAATAGAGAAGGTATAATTAACCTTTATTCTAAAGCTAAACCTACAGGTGGTAATGGTACTGATAGATTTACTAATGTTTATACTATTGATAACTTAAATAAGTTTGAAGTTGGTACTACTTATTACTATCAAGCTACTATTAAGAGTCAAAGTGATGTTGTATATTATGAATTTAGACCAAGTGTAGCTGGTACATACAAGATTGAATCTTGTGTTAGTATGTATGATAACTTAATTAACCCTAAGGTTTTGAAATATTGGGCTGGTCCTGTAGCCTCAGGATTCTTAGACAGTGAAATTGATAAGGGTGGACAAGCTCTTGATGGTGGATTTACTAAAAACTTTGCATTTACTACTTCAATTCCAGAACGTTCTATTGGTAATGTACAAAAGTTTGGTATTAAGGCTGATGTAATGGCTGGATTACAAGATTATCCTGTAAATATTACATTTAAGATTACTTATGTAGGTGATGCTGAACAATCTTATGTTTATAGAGAGATTAAGTATGCTGAAGATATCTACTATAAGAGAGATTCTGATGGTAATTACTTAAAGGATTCTAATGGTAATTATGTAATTGAATACGAAAAAATTTCAGAAGGTGCAAGTGAAACTTTCAGTACAAATTATACTTGTATAGATAAAGATGGTAATTTACTTCATAATACTAATTTCTTTAATAAATTATTATTTGGCGATACTTTCTCACAAAGTGGAAATTATTATTATAAAGCTAGATATTCATTAAATGAAAAGGGTGAATATGTACTAGATCCTACTGGTGACTATGTTAAAGTACTTCAATTGCCTAAATCAAATGGTTTAAAAGATACATATACAGAATGTGCTAATTTTGATTATATGATAGAAAACGGTAAAACAGTTTTAGACTCTAAAAAATGTTTCTTAAATGAAAAAGACGGTATTTGGTATATGTGGACTGATAAAGAACATACTAAGGCTTATAGATTATTTACTACATTTACAAATACTACTAAATATCTAACAATTAAAATTGATGACCTTGAAGATGCTGGTGGTAAGGGTGTATCAAGTGTTGCAACTAATAGATATACTGAAGATGGTAAGAGAATAATTGAAAATTATAAACGTTTAGTAGAAGCTGAACTTACTGACTGTGAAGATTCAAATGGATATGTTTGTGTAACTGATGAAATTAAGAATATACTTAATATAATATCTAACAATAACCAATACTTCTTTGATGGTAATGGTTGGTGTGAACTAGATGGTACATATGCTGATGAAGATAGCCAATGGTTATTTGCATGTGGTTTCTATACAGATGTTGTATATGACGCTGATTATTTTAATTAAAAATTTAAGCAATTATGTTGTCATTTAAAATTAAATTAGATATAATTGCTAAGGTATGAAATATTACAATTTAAAATTTATAAAGGAGAATACATATGAAGAAGTTTATTAAAGTACTTGCAACAGCTTGTATTGCAACAAGTTTAATTGCAGTTACTTCTTGTGGAGATAATAATACCCCTGATAGTGATACTACTTCAAATAATAGTGGTTCTACAAACACAACTGATAGTAGCTCTACAACTACTGAAGATGCAAATACTGCAACTTATACAGTAAATGTAAAAGCATTATCTGGTTATCCTGTTAAAGATGCTGTAGTATCTGTTAAAATTGATGGAAAATATAAAGATATCGCTACTGAAGAAGATGGTATTGCAACATTTGAAGCTGATAAGACTAAGTCTTACATGATTGAAGTAGATCCACCTAAAGGATATAAGGTGAGTAAAGAGTCTGAAGGTATCATTGCTAAAGCAAATGATGAAGTTGATATCGTTTTAATTCCTGAATTAATTACTGATGGTGAGACACCAAGTTCTTATTCTGAAAATGATCAATTTGTTAATTATACATTTGAAGGTATTCAAAGTCATAAGGCAACAAGTACAACAGCAGCTAGCACTGAAAGCAAGTCAATAAATGTTGCTGATCTATTCGATGAAGGAAAACAATTAATCGTTCTTAACTTCTGGTATACTACTTGTTCTTGGTGTAAGGTTGAATTCCCTCTAATGTTTAGTGCATATGAGGATTTTGATGACAATAGTAAGATTCAAATCATTGGTATCAACCCAGGTACAAGTGATGAGGATGATGCAGTTAAATCATTCTTAACTGAAGCTAATTATGAGTTCTTTACAACTAATAAAGACTATACAATGGTTTCAGCATTTGGTGTTTCAGGATATCCATCAAGCGTATTTATTGATAGATATGGTACTATTTGTTCTATTGAAAGTGGTGCTATCACTACAAAAGATAAGTGGACTGCATTATTTACTAAGTATGTTGGAGATAGTTATACTCCAAAATATGAACAAAGTGGTTCAACTGTTATTCCTACAACTACATTCCCAGGTAGTGAAGCTTTATCTACAGCTGTAGTAACTGATGAGGTTAGAACTACTGGCGAATTAAAGTTTGCAACAGAAGAACGTGATAATTATAAGAAATATAACTGGCCATGGAATGTAACTGAAAAGAATGGTTCAACAACTATTAGCCCAACTAATACTGGTGTTAACGGAACTTATTCAATTGTTTACTTTGATGTTACAGTACCAGCTGGTAAGGCTTTAGGTTTAGATTATCTTGCTTCTTGTGAAGACGGAGATATCTTTGGTGTATTCGTTGATGGAAAGAAGATTTTCCAAGACGCTGGTAACCAAACAGAATTTACTACTAAGTATATTTATGCTGCTGGTGAAGAGGATGAAATAATTACAGTTGAATTAATTTATGTAAAAGACTCTAAGACAGCATTATATGATGATACTATTTATGTTAAGAATATTCATTTTGCAGATAGAAACACTATTGGTGAATTTAGATCAATTCGTCAAGCTGCATATGGTGAATTAAATACTATTACAGGTTCTTGGTCTGAATATATTACTCCAGTATTAAGCACTGTAGATGGTTATTACCATGTTGGTAGTGCTACTGGTCCATTACTACTTGCAGCATTAGTTGATGATGATACTCATTTCTCTAATGATTCAATTGGTACATTGTTATTAGCATTCACAGATGCACAAAAAGCAGCAGTTGACAGCATATCAGGTAAGACATATTATTCAATTATTACTCAATATGCTTCATACTGTAACAATTCAAGCATTACAATGATGGATCTTCCAACAAATGGATTAACAAGCATTACTGCTGAATTAGCTAGAGCTTTACAATGGCTTGCTGGTGAATTTGGTTCTAACAATACTAATGATAAGCAATGGCTTGAAATGTGTGTTTATATTGATGAATATAACTTTGAAAATGAATCTGATAAGATGGGTGACCCTATCCAAGGTTTAGCTCCATTCTCAGCATTAGATGCTGTTGTAAACTATTCAGCTACTGAAGACAACTATAACACTATTAAATATGATTTCCCTCTAGTTCCAAGAGGATACTATTGGAAGTTTACTCCTACAAAGAGTGGTGTATACCATGTTTGGGGTATTGATAAATCATTAGTTACTGAATGTTTCTTATATGATGAAAATGGTAATTCACAAAAATCAATTACTACAAGATATACATTCATTAGTATGTCTCAAGAGGATTCAAGTAAGATTGATGAAAACTTCTCATACTATATGTACTATGAAGCAGGAAAGACTTATTACGTTGCTCCATGTTTCTGGGATATAAACGATACAGAAAATACTTTACCATTCAAGATTGATTTCGTATCTGAAGGATATAAATATCTTGCTCAAGCAAGTGAAGGTATTTTCACTTATGAACTTAGTGATAATGATACTATCGGTGGATATATTTCAATTGCAAATGTTGATGTAGAACTTGGTAATGACAATTTCTATCATCCAGTTGTAAATGGTGAAATTCAAAATGACCAATATATTTATGCTGATTTTAAGTATGTTACAGGTATTTTCAATTCAACAAGCTTAGAAAGTCTTGCAAATTCTCATTATAGAGTTGTTAAGAAGAATCCAGATGATAGCGTTGTTTATAAGTTAGATACAGATGGAAATAAGATTCCAGTTGTTGATTCAGAAGGTAATCCAGTATTAGATGACAAGGGTAATCCAACTTATGAAGTTGAGTATGAAATCGATACAACAATCTTTGACTTTGGATATGATGAAGATTTCAAAAAGTTATCTCAAGATGAATTAAATGCTTGGTGCTTAGATGGATCTGACCAAACTGCAACTGTATTAAAGTATATTGCTGAAAAGATGGATACTGATGAATCAAGTGTTACATATGGTACTATTAAGGTTGATGCAACATTACAAGGAATTCTACAACAATTGATGAATAAGTGTACATTTATCAATGTAACAACTGATAAGAATAATAATAAATCATATTCACCAGTTGATGGTTCTTGGTTAAAACTTTGTTACTACATGGTTACTTTAGGTGAGTAATAATGTATAATGATTAATGGTACAAGTTATCTTGTACCATTAATTTCTATATTAGGGAGGCTTTACTTTGAAAAAAAATAATATTTCAAAAGCAAAATTTGATAAAATTTCTAAGATAGTTATTTATGTAGTTTTATCTGTTTTAACTATTCTTACTTGCTTACTATTTGTTATTCAAGTTCAAAGAATTTATAGAACTGATTCAACTGGAGATAAATTTTCTCGTGAAATAGTTGGACGCTATATTAAAGAAATAATAGTACCAATTATTTTATGGATTGTATTTGTAGTAATTTCAATTGTCATTAATTGCTTTAACAAGCTTGATGATAAGAGAAAAAGTAAGAATTCAAATGTTACTAAGCTTCAAACTTTAATGCACATTTTACCAACTGATAAGATTGAGGAAAATGATGAGCTTTATGTTTCATTAAAGAAAGAATCAAGAAATAGAAAAATTGCTTATTGTATTCTTGCAGTATGTTTAATGATTCTTGCAATATTCCCTTGTATGTATTTATTTAACATTGCTGACTATAATAACAGTGATGCAACAGCTGAGGTAAAAAGAGCAGTAGCTCATATTTGGCCTTTTGTATTAGTTGGATTTATTCTTGGAATTATTTGTTATTTCTATGTAAATTATAGTTCTTTAAAATCAATTAATATTGCAAAGAGTTTAATTGCAAAATACAAAAAAGGCACTGGCCTTGTTGTTGATAGTAAAGACATAAAGAAGCAAGAGATTGCATTATGGTGTATTAGATGCGCATTAATTTTAGTTGCAATAATATTTATTATTACAGGTATTGGAAATGGTGGACCTGGAAGAGTTTATGCAAAAGCTGCAAAAATTTGTACTGAGTGTATAGGATTGGGTTAATAATATGGAAAAGAAAAATATATTTTTTAAAATTTCTAATAAAATTAAATCAATTCTAATGAGTATTAATACGTTTTTAGTTATCCACTTTCCAACTAAAAGACGTTTAATTCAAGTTTATGCATTACTTTTATATAACGCAAATATGAAAGGTTATGTTACTGGTGAAATATTTACTGGTCAATCTAAAACTTTCTGTTTACCTGGTATGAATTGCTATTCATGTCCTGGTGCTATTGCAGCTTGTCCACTTGGTTCTATTCAAAATGCACTTGCTGAAAGTAAGACTAAAGCACCAACATATGTTTTTGGTATTATCTTACTTTACTGTATTATTTTTGGTAGATTTATTTGTGGATGGTTATGTCCAGGAGGACTTTTACAAGAGTGGCTTTATAAGATTAAAACACCAAAATTACAAAAAAATAAAGTTACTAGAGTATTATCATACTTTAAATATGTTTTACTTGTAGTTTTAGTAGGAATTATTCCTTTAATGTTTGGTCTTGTACAAAATTTACCACTTCCTGCTTTCTGTAAATATATTTGTCCTATTGGTACATTTGAAGGAGCAGTATTACTATTATCTAATCCAACAAACGCTGACCAATTTGCTCAATTAGGACCACTATTTACATGGAAAGTATCATTAATGTTTATATTTATTGGTTGTTCAATCTTTATTTATAGATTCTTCTGTCGTTTCTTCTGCCCACTTGGAGCTTTATATGGTATATTTAATAGATTATCAATTCTAGGAGTAAAAGTTGATAAGTCTAAGTGTAATCATTGTGGCTCATGCGTATCTAACTGTAAGATGGATGTTATGGAAGTTGGAGATCATGAATGTATTCAATGTGGTCAATGTATTGCAGTATGTAATAAGAAGGCAATTGATTGGAAATTGATTTCTAAAAAAGTTAAAGAAGAAATTGCTTTAGAACATGAACAAAAAGCTACTGTACAAAAGATTGATCTTGCTGATAGCAATCAAATAAAAACTGAAGAAGTGGAGCAATAATTATGAAGAAAAATATTTTAATTAAAGCATCCATTAGTTTAGCAATGATTATTGTACTTGTTCTTGTAATTTTATACGCTTGCGTTTGGAGTGTTGATACTACATTGTTTGTAGGCGATACTATAAATAGTCTAAATTTAAATATGTATGATGATGCTCATTGCCAAACTAATATCTATGAAGAAAATGATAAAATTAAAATTCTTTATTTTTATGATGAAGTTAAAACTGATGATATTGAAAAATTAGTGACTATTAATACAAGACTAGAAGAACATAACGATGAAGTTGATATTTATTTAATTTCTAGTTATAAACATAAAGATGAAAATAAAAAAGCAATTAGTGAGATTTCCTCTCTAGACACATCTAAGTTTATTTTTACATATGATGATGTAGAATCTAAAGCTTTATTAACTTTTAAAAGTCAAATAGAATATCCTTTATTAATTTGGACTGATTTAGAAAACACTATTCAATATTCATCTGAAACAGTAAGTATTAATCAATATGTTTATATTAATGCTTCTTATAACAATATAAGTATTGGAACAAATATAGGTAGTTTATGTTTTGAACGTGATATTGAAACTTTAAAAATAGAAAATGGAAAATTAGTAGTTGATTCTACATTTAATATTTTAAATGATTCAAAAGTTAAAATTATTAATTTCTGGGGATATTGGTGCACTCCTTGCAAGGGAGAACTTATAGCATTAAATGATGTAGTAAAAAAATACGGTGATAAAGTAGAGTTTATTGCAATTCATCAAGGTACAACATTCTTGACCGATGATGATATAGAAGAAGCATATGACTTTATAAATAGACATCCTGAAATGGTATATACTTGGGGGCATGATGATCAAAATGATTCTTATTATCAAATGCTTGGTGGAAGAGATTCATATCCTATGAGTGTAATCGTTGATGGATATGGAATTGTTAGGTTTACTAGACAAGGTGCACTTCAAGAGGAAGAATTAGATAATTTACTTGCTGAATTAACTAGCAAATAATTGATAAGAGACGCAAAGTCTCTTATTTTATTTGAAATAAGAACTAAAAAACAATAAAATTTAAATTTTTGACATTTTTTATAAATTTTTGCAAATTTTATTTATGAAAGTATTTTCACTTATAAATTGTATGCAAGTTTGTTGTAAATATTTAATAAAAAGTATATAATTATTAAGAGTTTTTTAATAAACTATAATATATATTATATTAGAGAGGTTAAACAATGAAAAAATTATTAGTAACTTCATTACTTGGTTTATCAAGTCTAATTGCATTAGCTTCTTGTGGAAATCAAGATAATGGAAACACTACTGACAATTCTACTACTAGCAGTCCAACTACTTCTAGTACAACTGCAAAAGAAGGTTACCAAGTTTCAGTACAATATGAAAATGGTACTGGTTTATCAGATGTTAGATTACAATTCTGTGATGAAAATACATGTTACAGTCAATTTGTGACTACAGATGCAAACGGAGTTGCTGTACAAGATAATGAAAGTATATTAGCTAAAACAACTGACTTAATTATTCATATTAATAAAGGATTACCTGAAGGCTACACATATGATATGAATGGTACAACAGTTAGCAAATCTAATACTAGTGCTGTATTAACTCTACATCCACTTGTAACAACAGACCATGTAGCCGGTACAAGTGATGCACCTGCAGAACTTACAAGTTTAGGCTATTATAAAACTTGTCTTCAAAAAGATAGTGTCACTTGGATATCATTCACTGTAACAGAAGCTGGAACATATGAAGTTGAAACATATGATGATATGTTATCACCATCTGATACAGCTATTAGTGTTTCAGCTACTGGTATGAAGGATATATTTGATGACAATAGTGGTAAAGGAAAGAATGCTAAAGTTGCGTTCGATGGTGTAGCTGGTACAACTTATACTATTGCTATCCAACAAAAAGGTACTTCATCAGAAGAAGACTTTACTTTCTCTATTTTAAAGAAGTAATATGGTGAGAAAGATGAAAAATAAGAAATATAAATTTCTTTCCTTTTGTCTTGTATTAGCTTTGTTTTTAGGTCTTACAGGATGTAAGTCTAATAAGAAAAATTATGATAACTACGCAACAGTTATATACAATCTTGAAGGTGGTATATATCGTGGTAGTAGTGAAGCTGTAAAAGTTTATTATGATGTTTCAGAGGGATCTACTCAAACTGTTGGTAAGACGCTAGAAAACTTAGATACTAATCAAATTAATCCATACGGAGACAATGTATTCTCAGGATGGTATTATAAAGACGAAAACGGAAATAAAGTTGATTTTACATCAAATTATAAAATTGGTTATAAAGAACAATTAAATGTATATGCTGCATGGAGAAAGAAGATTACATTTACTTGGGAATTTAAAGCTAATGTCGAGGGTGAAGATATTGTACTAGCAAGTTATAACTTTGCTCAAGCTGGAGATGCATTAAGTGTTGATAGTAACAGACTTAAGACTTTAAAGGAAGCTTTACTTGAAAACAATTATACATATGATGATTCAAGTGAAAGTGGTTCATTTGTATATAACGGTATATCTTATACAATTGATAATTTATCTAATATTGTAATGCCAGATGATGAGACTAATCACACTGAAACAATTTATGTAAACTGTATTAGTGGTAGATATAAGTTCGTTAGTACATTAACTGAATTAAATGCTGCATTAAAGAGTGATTTTGTTTATAACGATGATGATATTAACAATATCATATATTATGATGGTATTTATTTAGCAAATGATATTGAGTCAACATCATATATTGATTTTGCCAAATTATCAGGCAATAGCAAGCATACGATAAAGTTTATTGGTAATAATCATAAAATCACATACTCATTTTCAAGTAGAAATGGTGTTAGTGAGTCTATTGATAATAACAAATATAACTGTGGAACTATTTTTAATCAAGCATCATATTTAGATATAGAAAATCTAGAATTTAATATTACTTTCAATGCCAATGTAAGTTGGACAGCAATCATTGGATTTGCAATGGGCGTAAATAATTGTAATATTAACAATGTTAAAGTTAAGTTTGATTATAAAATAGGTAGCAAAAATGCTTCTGATAAATTATTTGTACCAAGTGTAGAAAATTATAGTGGTATTTATGATACTGATAATTCAAAAAATAATACAATAACAAATTTTGATTGTACAATAACAAATATAACTGAAGGAGAATAGTATGAGCAATAAAAGTAAATTAGCAAAAATGTTATTAGCTTTAGGTGTTGTTTCTACAGGAGTAGGTGCTCTTGCAAGCTGCGGTGGTAGCAATGAAAACAATGATAATTCTAATACAAATACTACAAACAAAACAAATGCAAACAATGAGACTAGACCATTTACTATGGCTAGCCAAGAAGTAGACCAAGTATTCAGTCCTTTCTACTCAAGTTCAACTGCAGACTCATCTGTAGTTTCAATGACTCAAATTAGCATGTTGGGTAATGACAAAAATGGTAATCCTAAAACAAGAAAACAAGGTGCTAGCGTTGTAACTGATGATTATCAAATCGTTTATGATTCTACAACTAATACATCAACTTATTATTTTGTTTTAAATAATTCTATTAAATTTTCAAATGGTTCAGCCTTAACAATTAAGGATGTACTATTTAATATGTATGTTTATCTTGACCCTACATATAATGGTTCATCAACAATGTATTCAACTGACATCGTTGGTTTAAATGCATATCGTTATCAAACTGATGATGAAGATGAACAAAATTCTTATATGGATGGTTATAATGCTTCAGCTGATGCTAGAATTGAAGACTTAATCACAGCTTTCAACGAAATTATTGATAACTGGGATGATGACGAAGGTGATATTACTAAAGATGCATTTAAGGATAAACTTCAAGCATATGCAGAAGAAAATGAACTTCCTAATCTAGTTAGTGATTTTGATGAAGCTGATAAGCTATTTAAAGAAGAAGTAGAAAGCGATTATCAAACAGCTAATAGCGCTAGTGCGACAGATTACGAGGACCAATTCCTTGATGAAAATGGAGAAATCGTTTACTTTGATGCTAACGGTAAACCAGTTGGTGCAGGTGACTCTTATAAAAAAGAATATAAGTCATATCCATTTAGTACTGTTTCAGAATTCTATTTATATAACAATGGTTATATTAAGTGGAATAAGAAAGAAATGAAGTTTGAATTTACATCTCATCAATCTTTAGATGAGATCAAGAAATTAAGTAAAGAAGATTGTATTAGTTTAATTTACAATGCTTATATGCCTACACAACTTGACTCAGTAGTTTCAGCATGGCAAACAGCAAGCAATCTTAAGACTAAGATTGCAAACGATTTAGCTAAGGCTGCAATCGATCAAGCTGGTGGTAAAAAGTTCCAAAACATTTCTGGTATCAAGTTTGCAAATAAGGATGAAGCTGTATCAGTAAATGGTATAACTTATGCTAAAGCTGCGTACAATTCTGATGGTTCTGCAAGCAATAATGAAGTTTTATCTATTACTATTAATGGTCAAGACCCTAAGGCTATTTGGAACTTCTCATTTGCAGTAGCTCCTATGTATTATTATTCAAGTGCTGAGGAAATTGCTAAATTCGACTATGTTTCTAATTTTGGTGTTTCATACAATGACCAAAATTTCAGAGATAATGTGTTAAAAGATTCAACTAAGATTAAACTTCCTGTAGGTGCTGGTGCTTATAAGGCTTCAGCTAGCGATGGTGGAGAAGCTAGAGTTGGTTATTTCTATGATGGTACAACTATCTACTTTGAAAGAAATGAATACTTTAGAGATGGTGAATATAATGAACCAGCTAAGATTAAGTATGTTTACTTCCGTGTAACTCCAACTGAATCTGTTTTATCAAGTTTATATTCTGGTTCTGTTGATTATTGTGAACCAAGTGCTAAAGTTGAAACAGTTAATGAACTTAATGGTAAAAAGAGCGAAGGTTATGATTCAATTGAAAACAAGACTCAAGGTTATGGTTATGTTGGATTAAATGCTTCTAAAGTTAAGAGCATTTTCGTGCGTCGTGCTATTATGCATTCTATTAATGTTGATACTATTTCATCTTATTATGGTACAAGTGCTTCTACAATTTATCGTTCAATGTCTAGTGAATCTTGGGCATATCCAAAGAATGCAACTGCATACTATCCATATATTGGTGGTGCAATTCCTGCTGATTTAAGTAAGGTATATCCAGCTTATGCTCAATATGTACAATCTAAGGGTTGGACAGCTGGATATATAATGAGTGAAACAGAACAAATTGAATATATTCAATACTTAATTACTGATTTAGGTGGTATTCAATTATCTGGTGGTAAGTACTCTGACTTATCTTATACATTTACAATTGCTGGTGCTTCTGAAGACCACCCAGCTTATAACGCATTCGTTGCTGCTAGAACTTTATTAAATAAGGCTGGTTTATCTATTACTGTTAAGAAAGATAGCCAAGCATTAGTTAAGTTAACAAGTGGACAACTTGAAGTTTGGGCTGCTGCATGGAGTTCTTCTCTAGACCCTGATATGTATCAAGTATACCATAAGGATTCAAAGGCCACTGCTATTCTTAACTGGGGATACAATGCAATTTATTCTGATACAACTACTTATGCAACTGAAAAATCTATCATTGACTCTTTATCTAAGAAGATTATGAGCGGTAGAAAGACTACTGATCAAGAAGAACGTAAGTCGATTTACAGTGACTGCTTAGATATGGTTATGGAACTTGCTGTTGAATTACCAACATATCAAAGAACTGACCTATCTGCATTCAATTCTAAAGCTGTAGATGGATCTACATTCGTTACTGGTGAAGAATTAACAAGTTTAACTGGTGTTACTTCAAAACTTTGGAGAACAAGCCTAGTTGCTTAAAACTTAATACTAGAAGTGGCTATATTTAAATAGCCACTTTTAGCAAGATTTAGGAGAGATTAAATTTATGCTAAAATACATATTAAAAAGACTAGGTGTTTCCATTCTTGTCTTGTTTGGCGTATCACTCATAATTTATATAATCGTTAGATTAATGCCTACGGATTTTATTGAAAATAAGTATGCAAGCCAATTATCTAATAGTTCAATGACAATGGATGACATTGAAAAGATGAAAGAACCATTAGGATTAAATGACAATTCGTTTTTAGGTATTCTAAAAGGTTATTGGAAGTGGTTTACAGCTGCCATTCAAGGTGATTTTGGAAGATCTTGGAAATATGAACTTCCAGTTAGCGAAGTTATTTCAAATAACATGTGGATTTCATTCTCTATTGCAGTTATCGCAACTATTTTACAATTCTTAATTGCGATTCCTCTTGGTATTACAAGTGCCACTCATCAATACACTGCTAGAGACTATATCGTTACTGTATTTACTATGATTGGTATTTCATTACCTACTTATTTCTTTGGTGCTATTTTGATTAAAGTGTTTGCACTTGACTTAGGTTGGTTCCCAACTGAAGGTTTAAATTCAAGCCAAATATTTGATACTAATACATTTGCTGGATGGTGGGCAAAATTCGGAGATACATGCTACCACTTAGTGCTACCTATTTTCTGTTCAGTTATACTTTCAATAGGTGGTCTTATGAGATACACTCGTACAAATATGCTTGAAGTATTAAATGCTGACTATATTAGAACAGCTAGAGCCAAAGGTTTAAGTGAAAAGAAAGTTATTTATAAACATGCATTTAGAAATACTATGATTCCTATCGTTACTTTACTTGCAGGTATCCTACCATCATTATTTGGTGGTATGATGATTACCGAAGAAGTATTTGGTATCCCTGGTATTGGTCGTATGGCTTATAAAGCTTTAACTGAAGGTGATATTCCATTTATCATGGGATATAATATGTTCCTTGCAGTTCTTACTGTAATTGGTACTTTATTATCTGACATTATGTATTCTGTGGTTGACCCACGTGTAAAACTTGGAAAGTAGGTGATTTTTGTGGAAAATGATGAATTAAAAAATGAACTTGAAACAGAAATTACTACTAGTACAGTTTCTAATGACTCTAATAAAGAAGAATTAGAACCAGTTGAACCAAATAAAGAAGAAAAAGAAACTTTTAAACAAATGAGCCCATTTAAGCTTATGGTTAAAAGATTCTTCCGTTCTAAATTATCAGTTGTTGGTTTAGTATTAATTATTGCACTATTCTTATTTAGCTTTATAGGACCTTTATTCTCACCATATGGTCAAGCTGAACAAGATAATTCAACTCAATATATCTATACAGTTGAGGAAAAGCAAATTGTTGATGAAAATGGTGAAACAATTACTGTTTATGTAGAAGTTACTACAAAGAAAGATAATAATTCACTTGCTGATCCATCTGAGTCTCACTGGCTTGGTACAGATGAGAAGAGTTATGACGTTATGACTCGTTTAATGTATGGTGGTAGAATTTCACTTACTATCGGTTTTGTAGTAGTTATCCTTGAAACTATTATCGGTGTTTTACTTGGTGGCCTTGCAGGTTACTTTGGTGGATGGGTAGATAGTTTAATAATGCGTATAGTTGATATTTTTAACTGTATTCCAACACTACCAATATTGCTTATTGCCTCAATGGTAATTGATGCATGGAAGTTAACTGATGGTGTTAAAATTTACTTTATTATGATTATAATAACCATCTTTAGTTGGTCCGGCACCGCACGTATCGTTCGTGGACAAATTTTATATCTTCGTGAACAAGAATATATTACAGCTACAGAAGTTATGGGTCTTCCTACATGGAGAAGAATTTTAAAACATTTAATTCCAAATGTAATGCCTCAATTAATTGTATCTATGACTTTAGGTCTAGGTTCTGTTATTCTTTATGAATCAACACTATCTTATCTAGGACTTGGTGTATCTGGTGATACAGCATCTTGGGGTACAATGATTTCTTGTTGTAAAGATCAAATGAACTTAAAATATCATATGAATTTATGGCTTCCAGCCGGTTTAATGATAGTACTTGCTGTACTTGCATTTAACTTTGTTGGTGATGGTCTTCGTGATGCGATGGACCCTAAGAGTAGAAAGTAAGGGGTGTTTTTATGGCAAAGAAAAATACAAATTATCTTTCTAACAAAGAAAGTAAAGCAATAAATAAATATAATATTTCCCAAATGAAATATTGGGAAAAAGAAAAGAAGAGAAAGAAAGATAAGTCAGAATATACAACTGTAATGAATGATGAAAATAACATCATTGAAATTGATGACTTAGTTACATCATTCTTTACAGATAATGGTACTGTTATGTCAGTTAACCATGTATCTTTCAATCTTCCTAAAGATAAAATTATTGGTGTTGTAGGTGAATCTGGTTGTGGTAAATCTGTAACTAGTTTATCTATAATGCAATTAGTACAAGCTCCTCAAGGACAAATTACTGGTGGATCTATTAGATTTAATTCTGATGAACTTGGATATGATGAAAACGGTAAAAAGATTGCCTATGATATTGCAAAAATGCCTATGCAAGAAATGTACAATATCCGTGGTAAAGATATTACAATGATTTTCCAAGAGCCTATGACAAGTTTAAATCCAGTATTTACTATTGGTAATCAACTAGATGAAGTTACTCTACTTCATAATAAAGGTATTTCAAAAGAAGATGCTAAAAAGCATACTATTGATATGCTTAATGAAGTTGGTATCTCAATGCCTGAAAGAGTTTATAAATCATATCCACATGAATTATCAGGTGGTATGAGACAACGTGTAATGATCGCAATGGCTTTAGCAGGAGATCCTAAATTAATTATTGCCGATGAACCTACTACAGCTCTAGACGTTACAATTCAAGCTCAAATTCTTGACTTACTTAAGAAAATTCAAAGAGAAAAACATTGCTCAATCATGTTAATTACACATGACCTAGGCGTTATTGCAGAAATGGCTGATGAAGTTGTAGTAATGTATTGTGGTAGAGTTATTGAACATGGCACTGTAAGAGAAATATTTAATAATCCTCTTCACCCATATACAATCGGTCTTCAAAAGAGTAAGCCACTTATCACATCAAATTCAAATGAACCATTGTATTCAATTCCTGGTTCAGTTCCTAGCCCAATTAATCTTCCTGATACTTGTTTCTTTAAGGGAAGATGTAATAAATGTATGAAGAAATGTGATTCTACATATCCTGGATATGTACACGTTTCTGATACACATTATGTTGCATGTTATTTATACGAAGAAAAGGAGGGAAAATAATTATGGAAGACAAAAAACAAGAATTAGAACAAAATCTTGAACCAAATCCAGATTATCTTCTTGAAGTTAAAGACTTAAAGAAGTATTTCCCTCTTAATCGTAATTTCTTTGGTAAACCTCAAAGCTATTTACATGCTGTTGACCATGTATCGTTTGGTGTAAAAGAAGGAGAAACTATCGGTGTTGTAGGTGAATCAGGTTGTGGTAAGACTACTCTTGGTCGTACAATTTTAAAACTATATGATTCTGATGGTGGAAAAATTTACTTTAACGGAGTAGATTTAACTGAAGTACCTAGAAAGAAAATGAATAAGTATAGAACTGATATTCAATTAGTTTTCCAAGATCCTTATTCATCTCTTCCTCCAAGAATGACTGTTGGTTCAATCATATCTGAAGCTGTTAAAGTACATAAAATTGTTCCAGATAATGAAGTTAATGAATATGTATTACATGTAATGGAACAATGTGGATTACAAAAATCATATTTTGATAGATACCCACATGAATTCTCAGGTGGACAAAGACAAAGAATTTGTATCGCACGTGCACTTGCAGTAAATCCTAAATTAGTAATTCTAGATGAACCAGTATCTGCACTTGACGTATCTATTCAAGCTCAAGTAATTAATCTATTAAAAGAATTACAAAATAAGAGAAAACTTACTTATGTATTTATTTCTCATGATTTATCTGTTGTTAAATATATTACAGATCAAATCCTAGTTCTTTATTTAGGAAATATGATGGAGTATGGAGATACAGATGAAATATTTGCAAATCCTCTTCACCCATATACTCAAGCCTTATTCTCAGCTGTTCCTCAACCAAATCCTGATGCAAAGATGGAACGTATTATCTTAAATGGTGATATTCCATCTCCAGCTAATCCTCCAAAAGGGTGCAAGTTCCATACTAGATGTAGAAAT
The DNA here is from genome assembly GCA_963628445.1 of uncultured Eubacteriales bacterium. GTDB lineage: Bacteria > Bacillota_I > Bacilli_A > Acholeplasmatales > Anaeroplasmataceae > JAEELC01. The sequence continues at coordinate 7,703 of CAVGEZ010000014.1, read as the reverse complement.
TGTATGTCTTGTTGTAAACTTGTTGAACCAAGTTATATTGAGGTAAGTGATAATCACTTTGTTGCATGTCATTTATACAATAAAGAAATTATGGCACATCTTGATGACTATGATAGAGAATTAGAAAACATTGAGGCTCAAGAAGAAGCTCAAAAGACTTTAGATAATTTAAAGAAGAATAAATTGAGATTGAAAAAACATCAAGTTAATGTAAATGAAGATGTTGTAAATGCTTTTGAGGAAAGCACTTTAGATAAAGTGGAATCAAAAGATGAAAAATAAAGATAAAAAAGAAGAGTTTATTGATGATAATCATACCATCTACAATATGGATATAGATGGTATGCCTAAAAGAAGAGCTAGTTCAAAGGGAAATGAATTAGGTCTTACTAAAAAAGAAAGAAGAGCTTTAATAAAAGCTGCTTATTTACACTTTATCCCAATTTTGATTGGTATTATAATTTGTTTTATAATTGCCATGATATTAATCCGTTTATGGCTTAAATAAACGGTAGAAGGAGCAAAAATGAAATTATTTAAGAAATTAACTTTTGTTACTTTAAGTGCACTTGCAATATCTTCTGTTGCTTCTTGTTCTAGTAAATCTAATACTACTAATATTAACAAGAGTGAAGATAGCGATTCATCATCTAAACTAAGAGTTTCATTAACTGATGGTACCCTAGATTCTGCGAGCCAACAAAATATGATTAAAGCTGAATATTTAATCAAAAATGATGGTTATCAAGATAGTGATGAAATTAACGTTATTGTAACAATGAGTAATTCATCTATGCTTGAATTATATAAACAAATGGGTTCTGGATATGATTCAGTATCAGATTTTTATAATTCAAACATTGGTTCTATAAAAAATCAAACAATCATTAATGATCAAAATCGTTTGATTGAAAAACTTAAGAGTCATAATTTAATTAGTGAAGTTACTCAAACTTATACAACAATTTTAAATGGTTTTGCAGTAACTACAACTTATGGTAAACTTGAAGAATTAACTAATTTTGCAAATGTAGATAATACAATTATTTGTGATACATATAATTTACCTACTACAACAAGTACAACTACAAGTTCAACTAATGCTCAAGTTAGAAATAATGTTGATGTTTATGATACAGGTATCTTTAATTCATCTGATTCGGGTTATGATGGTAATGGTACATCAGTTGCAGTTCTTGACTCTGGTTTTGACTGCTCACACTCTGTATTTGCAAATCAACCAACTAAAGAAATGTATACTTTAGCTGATATTGATTCTAAATTAACACAATTAAATGCTTATAAAACTACAGCTAATTTAAAAGCTGAAGATGTTTATTACAGCAAAAAGATCCCTTATGCATATGATTATGCAGATAAGGATTATGATGTAAACCCAACTGATTCAAGCCATGGTACTCACGTTGCTGGTATCATTGGTGGTCAAGATGACACTATCACTGGTGTAGCTGTTAATACTCAATTATTATTTATGAAAGTATTCGGAGATACATCTAGTGGTGCTGAAACAGAAGATATTCTAGCTGCAGTAAATGATGCAGTTATCTTAGGTGTTGATTGTATTAACATGTCACTTGGTACATCTTGTGGTTTCAATAGAGAAGCAGACAACGATGCAATTAACGAAGCATATGATGCAGTAGAAGATGCTGGTATTGCTCTAATTGCAGCTGCAAGTAATGATTATTCAGCAGGATTTGGTGGTCCTGATGGTAATACAAACAAAGTAACTAATATTGATTCAGGTACTCTAGGTTCTCCTGCAAGTTATACATCTAGTCTTGCAGTAGCCTCTATTTCAGGTACTTTATCAAGTTACATTGTAACTAACAGTGGTACAGCTAATGAAGATTCATTCTTCTTCCTTCAAAGTAGAACTATTACTTCAAAAGCTAATGACTTTATCGCAGAATTAACTGCTAATGATTCGGATTATGCAACTAATAAGACTAAGACATATCAATATGTATGTGTTCCTGGTACTGGTTCAAGAGCTAGTTATAATAGTATTAACGTTGAAGGTAAGATTGCAGTTATTTCCCGTGGTGATAACTCATTCGATGATAAGGTAAAGATTGCTAAACAAAAAGGTGCAATTGCAGCCATTATTTATAATAACGTTGAAGGTGAAATTGCAATGACTATCAGTCTTGCATCTCATATTCCAGCAATTTCAATTACTAAAGAAGATGGTTTAAAGTTAACTAAACAATCAACTGGTACAATTACAATTGCTGAAAGCTATACAGCTGGTCCATTTATGTCAGACTTCTCAAGCTGGGGTCCAACTCCATCTTTAGAGATTAAGCCTGAAATTACTGGACATGGTGGTGAAATTTATTCATCTATTCCTGGTGGTGGATATGACCATATGAGTGGTACTTCAATGGCTACTCCTAATATGTGTGGTGTTGTTGTATTAATTAAACAATACTTAAAAGAAAAATACCCTACATATACTCCACAACAAATTCAAAAGCTTACTTATGCTTTATTAATGTCAACTGCAACTATTGCAAATAACGAAGAAGGTAATCCATACACTCCTCGTAAGCAAGGTGCAGGTCTTGCTAACTTAAAAGCTTCAACAACATCTAATGGTTATATTACAGTAGAAGGTAAGGATAAACCAAAACTAGAACTTGGTGATGATAAAAATCGTACTGGAAACTATGAAATGACTTTCACAATCAATAACATTTCTAATAAAACTATTGAATATACTTTAGATTTAGATGTTATGACTGAATCAGTTTCAAAGTCAGATTCTAATTATGTTGCTGAAAAGTCATACATGCTTGATAATACATTCAAGGCTTATGTTGATGGTAGTGAAGTAACTACTAAGAAGGTTTCAGTTCCTGCAAATGGTTCTGTAACTGTAACTTATAAGTATTCTTTAACTGATGAAGCTAAAGCTTATATGGATTCTTCATTCCCATATGGTATTTATGTTGAAGGTTATGTAAAAGCTATTCCTACAACTGAAGGTGAAGCTCAATTAAATACTCCATTCCTTGCATTCTATGGAGATTGGACTGAAGCTCCTATTTTCGATAAGACTTATTTTGATGTTGAAACAACAGCTCATAATGCAAATATCGATGATGATGATAAGGTAAAAGCTGATTATTGGGCTACTCGTCCTTATGCATCTTATATGTATAACTATATTGTTCCACTAGGAACTTATATCTATGACTTAGATGAAACTAAATATACTGCAATTCCAGGTTCAATTGATCACATTGCAGTTGGTGATACAAATGGTGCTTTAGAAGGTATTGCTGTAGTTTATGCAGGTTGTTTAAGAGCTGCCAAGACTATGACTTATACAATTACTGACTCTGTAACAGGAGAAGTAATTTGGACATATGTTGACTATAACTGTGCTAAGGCATTTGGTAATAATGGTTCAGCTATGCCATACTATAATTACATAAGACAAACAGCTACTGAACTTGGTCTAGTAAACAATCGTAAGTATACATTTAATATGATTGGTACTATTGACTATGGTGATGGTGGATTATCTACTAATGTACGTAATTCATTTGGATTTGATTTCACAATGGATAACGAAGCTCCTATTATTAAGGATGCTACATATGAAGTAGAATATGATGAATCAGCTAAGAAAAATAGATATTATGTAACATTAACTTGTTATGATAATCACTATGTTCAAGCTGTAACTCCAGTTTCATTCTTCTCTAAGGACGATACTAATACATATACTACATTATCTAATCCTATTCCTGTATATAGTACAAAGGGTGAAGATTCTAAGGTAAGAATTGAAATCACTGATTACATGGATTCAATTAACTCTAATACTCTAGCTTCTAACTGTTTATTCTTTAATATTGATGACTATGCATTAAACGCTAATATTTTTGCTGTTCAATTACCAGGTACTACTGATACTCTATCTTTCACTGAAGATGGTACTCAAACTGGTGCTACAATGGGTACTTACCGTGCTACTGTTGGCGAACAAGTTGAATTATATAATTATTTAACTAGTGCTTCAGAAGAAGATAAGTCTTACTTCAAGTATTTAACTTGGACATCTGATGATGAAAGTGTTGCTGTTGTATCTCAAGGTATTGCTTATGCTAAGAAGAGTGGTAGATGTAATATTACTGTTACTGATAAAGTAACTGGTCAAACAACTAAGATTATCTTTAGAGTGCAAGCTGCAAGTGATAATGCACTAAAGATTAATAAAGCTGTTAGTGGTGTTGAAGGTGTTGCTATAAAGAAGATATCATTTGATTACTTTGATACAGTATTTGCTTATGCAAACTCAGGAGACACAAGTGCTATTGGTACTACTGGTGATAGATTATTCTTAACTAATGTATCAAATCCAGCAATGTATCCTGGTGAACAAATTCAACTACATGCTAACTTTGACCCATGGTATGCTGATTCTTCAAATGCTACATGGAGTTCGACAAACTCTAAAATTGTAAGTGTTGATCAAAATGGTGTTGTTACTGCCCTAAAAGAAGGTAGTGCCACAATTTCTCTAACTAAGAACAATTCAACACTTAGCGCTTCAGTAAAAATTACTGTAAATAGCGAATTCGTTATTGAAAGTAGAACTTTAACTGCTTATAAAGGTTTAGGTGGTGTTGTTGAAATTCCTGATGATAAGGGTATCTTATACATCGGAGCTTATGCATTCTCACTTTATACAACTGATAGAACAGTTCAAAATCCTGACAATGATGACGATTACAATAAAACACCTTCTAGTAACTCAACTATTACTAAGATTATTGTTCCTGAAGGTGTAGAAGATATTAAGAAGTATGCATTCTACAATTTGTCAGCTTTAGAAGAAGTTGTACTTCCTTCAAGCTTAAAATATGTAAGAGAATATGCATTCTCAACTAATACTAAAAATAATGTAACTTCTTCACTTAAAACTATTAATTTAAATTCAGTTGAGGTAATTGGTGAAGGTGCATTTGCAAATTGTACAAAACTAGAAAGTATTTCTCTTGATAAGTGCTATGCAATTGGTAAAGAAGCATTTATGGGATGTACATCACTTACAACTGTTGATATTTCTAAGGTAAGAAACTCTGGTTCTGGTGTATTTAAGAATTGTACTAACTTAACTAGTTATACAACCGATCCAAAAGGTCAAACAAGAATTGGAGCGCAAATGTTCTATAATTCAGGATTAACTAGTGTTACAGTTAACTCTACACAAATTCCTGAAGAAGCATTTGCTAACTGTAAAAATTTAACTACTGTTGTAATTGAAGGTAGTGTTGTTACTATTGGTAATAATGCATTCGCAAACAATAATAATTTAACAAGTATTACTGTAAATGGTAGTGTTGAATATTTAAATGATTATGCATTCGCAAACAATGCTAAATTAACAAGTGTTGTCCTACCTAATAGTGGTGTTAAGGTTGGTTCATATGTTCTTGCAAATGATCCAGCGTTAACTAGTGTAACATTCCAAGCTAAGACTTCTATTACATCTTTAAAAGAAGGATTCTTATCTGGTAGTAATGTTTCTACATTTACTGTTAAAGATGGTTCATCTTATACAGTAGTTGATGGTATATTATATGCTGATAACGGTCAAACTATTGTCTTAGTTGCAACTAAAGCTTTAACTAATACTAAATTTACTGTTCCAAGTACTGTAACTAGTATTAAAGATGGTGCTTTCTCAAGCGTTGATAATTTAGAAGAAGTAATATTTAATTCAAATGTTCAATTAGGTGCTTATTCTTTTGCTGAAATTGATACATTAAATAAAGTTACATTTGCTGATAACATGAACATTGCATCTTATGCATTCTTTGGATTAGCTAATTTATCTGAATTAAGTAATTTAGATAAAGTTAGTTCAATTGGATCTTATGCATTTGCTCAATCATTTACTCAAAATCACATTGATATTACATTAGGTGATGTAACAGTACTTGATCATGCATTTGCAAATTCAGGTGTAAATTCAATTACATTTGTAGGTGCTTCTGAAATTGGTGAATATGTATTCCAAAACGCTGCTTCATTAAGAACTGTTTCAATTAGTGGTGAAGATGATGTAGTAATTGGTGCTTATGCATTTGACAATGCTTATAACTTAAGCTCATTTGATTTCTCTACAGTTATTTCAATTGGTGATTACGCATTTAGAGGATGTAACAATTTAACTCAAGCTGTAATGCCTAAGGTTGAAACAATTGGTGAAGGTGCATTCGTTAACTGTAGAAGACTTACTACAGCAAGTGCTCCTAAGTTAGTAACTCTAGGTGCTTATGCATTCGGTAAATCAGAAGACACTAAGACAGCTCCTATTATTAGTGAGTTTGTAATTGCTGATACTGTTGAATCTATCGGTGCTTATGCATTCTATGGTTCTTCAATTGAAAGTATTACAATTAATTCTAAAATTGTAACAATTAATCCTTATACATTCGCAAGCTGTGCTAATCTTACTACTGTAGTTTTATCTTCAAGTGTTAAGACTATCGATGAATATGCATTTGCCCTATCTTCAAAACTTTCTAGTATTAATCTAGAAAACGTTGAAACTATTGGTACTGGTGCATTTGCAACCACATCCGCTTTAAAAACAGTAAACCTAAATAAGGTTAAAACTATTGGTGAAGGTGCATTTGCTAACAGTGGATTAAACTGTAATCTTGTTGCACCATGCTTAGAAGAAATTGGTGCTTATGCATTCCAATCTACACCTATTACAGGTTTAACTGCTTTAAGCTTAAAGGTAATTCGTGAAGGTTCTTTATATGGTACAAAGATTTCTAAGTTTACTTTAACAAACAACATTAGTTTAATTGGTGAAACAGTATTCTTTGATGCTAACAACTTAACTGAAATCAATTATTTCGATAGTAATAATAATGTACAAACAACAGGTAAGGTTAATGATTATGCTTATGTTAATAATGGTGTACTTTACACTTATATTAATGGAAATAGTCATAAGTTAAGATTACTTGCTGTACCTAATGCATTAAATGTAGAAAAGTTAGAAGTAGTTGAGGGAACAAGCTATATTGAAATATTTGCAGGTAATGCAAATACTCATATTAAGTCTATTGTTCTTCCAGATTCTTTACGTACTATTGGTGCTTATGCATTCTATAAGTATTCAAGTCTAGAAGAAGTAGAATTTAAATCAGTTATTGCTCCTAAGGCTGAAGCTTATTTACTTGATACTTTATATAAGACAGTAACTCAAAACGGATCAACTACTCAAGTATTATTACAACAAACTGATCCAGGATATGAAAAGATTCACAAATACTATAACTTATTTAGTGAAGATTTATATTATGCTAACTTTATTGATCTAATTGGTCGTAATGCAGGATTAAAGATTACATTACCTTCAAATACTAAATTACAAGGTTATGATTCAATATTCTTTGATGTATACTTTGATATGGATAATGCAACAATTTCTAATTATGAAGCTATGGATTCATATACTGTTGAGTATTTAGAGTATGTTGAAACTATCATGAATAAGTCATATATTTCTCTTGATGATAGTAAGTTAATTTCTAACTGTACTCTTGCATACTCTAACATGAAGAGTGATTTAACTAATTATGGTTATACAGTAGAAGAAATTAAAGAAATGGAAGATGCTTATTTAAAGGCTAGTGCTGATTTAA
>CAVGEZ010000013.1:0-38982 GCA_963628445.1 uncultured Eubacteriales bacterium | reverse complement strand
ACTAATGCTATACCTTACCTATATTATAACATACAGGAAGTAAGTATTGCAGAAATTATAAGGGGAGGAATTTAAGTTTTCATTTAACATTATTAAATAAATTTTAAAAAAACTCTTGCAATGAGATTTTAATTGTGCTAAAATAATTAAGCGTTGGTTCGGTGGTGTAGCGGTTAACATGCTTGCCTGTCACGCAGGAGATCACGGGTTCGATCCCCGTTCGAACCGCCATTCTTGCGACATTAGATCAACTGGATAGATCGTTTGGCTACGAACCAAAAGGCTAGGGGTTCAAATCCTCTATGTCGCGCCATTTGAAAATTTATCTTATATATCAATGACAATGCAGTAAAATGCATAATGTCACAATCGGAAAGTAGCTTAGCTTGGTAGAGCGCCTGGTTTGGGACCAGGAGGTCGCAGGTTCAAATCCTGTCTTTCCGACCATCTTTTTTGCAGGTGTAGTTTAATGGTAGAACCTCAGCCTTCCAAGCTGTTGACGAGGGTTCGATTCCCTTCACCTGCTCCAATATAATGAATTATGTTCGATACTACGGTGTCGGGCTTTTTTTATGCCAAAAATAGGCAAAATATAACATATTTTTTGGCATATTGGCAGTTTATATTACAAAAAATGTGATATAAATTGCCAAATCATATATTTTAAGTATAGTTTTGGCAATTTATCTATTATATTTTGTAATAGGAAGTATTGAAGAAATGATTTTAAGAAAAAAAGAATATTGAATTATTATATAGATTTTATGTTTAATCCATACTTTAAATATTTCATTGAATTGATTTGCTTAATTATATATACTTTTAGTGAATAAGGATGGCTATTATGAAAATTAGAAGATTAGAAGAAAAAGATATTGCAAGTTGTCTAGATATATACAATTATTACATTGAAAATACTTGTTTTACTCTTGAAGAAGAGAAATTAAATTTAGATGCTTTTAAAGAACGTTGCCATACAATAATGAGTAAATACCCATATATTGTAGTGGAAAATAATGAGGGAAACGTAATTGGTTATGCTTATTTAAGCCCGTTTATTACAAGAAGTGCTTTTCATATTACAGCGGATTTATCTATTTATGTAAGTAATAAATATACCAATGAACATGTTGGAGAATTATTGCTTTCAAAAATAGAAAAATTAGCACTCAATAATAAAATAACTAATATTGTATCTATTGTAACTAGTAGTAATGAACGCTCTAATAAATTCCATTTAAAACATGGATTTGTACTTGAAGGTGTAATACATGATGTTGCTATTAAGTTTGGCGAAACTTTAAGTGTTAATTATTATAGAAAACATTTAGATATTTAAAACAATTAGTATTTAATTTGGTATAGAGAATATTAATAATTAATGATATACTAATAAAAAATAAATTTTAAGGGAGGATACAATGAGAAAAACTAAGAAAATAATATTTTCAACTTTGACTTGTGCAACTTTATTTAGTCTTGCAAGTTGTGAAATTAATTTTAATTTCTTTCCAAGTGATACCGAGACTAAGTCAGATACAAAAACTGAGAGTAAAAGTACTAACAATAATAGTAAAACAAGCTATATAGATGATGATTCGAGTGAATCTAAGGTTATAACTGAATTGATGTATGAAGATTTCTCTATTCACTTTATGATGTTAGGTAATGCTAGTGCAGGGGATTCAATATACATTAAAGCAGGAGACAATGATATTTTAATTGATGCTGGATCTGAAAAAAGTTCATCAACTACATTGATTTCTTATATTGATGAATATTGTACTGATAAAAAGCTAGAATATGTTATCGCAACCCATGGTGATTCTGATCATATATCAGCTTTCCCTTCAATATTTGACTATTATTCAGTTGATACTGTAATTGATTCTACTTATACTACTAAGACTACTACTACATATAAAAATTATGTTCAAGCTAGAGAGAGTGCTAAAAATCATTATACAACTAAAGAGTGCTGGAATAATGAAAATGGTGCTCAAAGGAAGTATATATTAGGTACTGGAAATAACGGAGCAGAGATTAGCTTTGAACTTCTTTATAACTATTATTATTTTAATGCAGCAAGTGATGAAAATAATAATTCTGTAGTTACTATGTTTAATTATGGAGATAAGCACTTCTTTTTAGGTGGAGACTTAGAAAAAGAAGGAGAAGAAAAACTTGCAGAATATTATGATGGATCAACTCTAGAGAAAACTCTTCCTCAAGTTGAACTTTATAAAGCAGGACATCATGGTAGTAAAACTTCTTCTAATGATTGTTTATTATCACTAATTAGACCTAAGATGAGTGTTGTATCTTGTTGTTGTGGAACTGATGAATATACTAAAAATACTGATAATCAATTCCCTACTCAAGACTATATTAATAGAATAGCTAAATATACAGATTCTGTTTATGTAACAAGTACTTATCAATCATACGAAATTTTAACTGATAAAAGTGGTAATAATTATATTCATACATCAGGTTATAAAGCTATGAATGGTAATGTTTGTGTTTCTACAAATGGACATCATATTGGACTATATTGTTCTAATAATTATATAAAATTAAAAGATACTGAATGGTTTAATACATCTGTTACTATAGATGGTGTTACAAGAACTGTAAGAAAAATGCCGGATGAATGGAAGTAAAGTGATAAAAGCGCTTACATTTTATTAATGTTTATGGTATACTATTTCCATAATATATAAAGTGAGGTGTTAATATGGAAAAGTTTGTTTTAAGACGTTCTATATTTGATGATACATTATCTGAAGAAGAGGTTAGTGTTTTAATTGATTTCTTTAAGAAAGAAAAATATATTGATAATGAAAATGTGCTAACTATTAGATATTTTATGTTTTATCAAAATTATTTTATAGACTTACCTTGTAAGCTTGAAAGTAAAAGAAGTGATATTTTTAAATGCTTATACCGCTTAGGTTATGAAGAAAAAGACTTTATGGCTTCGAAAGCTGATTTTAAGAAGAAACCAGTCGGATTTAAAGATTAAGCATATTATTTTGTTATTATCAATTTAATATGATATTCTTTAAATAGGTGATTATATGAAGATTAGTGATGAGGCAAGAAAGATATTTTTAAATTGCATAAATGAGCATAATAAATATGGGATTGTATTTTCATATATAAAGGATTTAGGGGAAATATCAATGTTACTATGTGACAAGGATGAGTACAGTGAATACGTATTAGTTAATGAAGTTCCATTTGTATTCTTAAATGGAGCTGATATTGCAACTAAGAATTGGAATATTGTTGAAGAAAATAATAAATTAACAATTAAAAAAGAATGTATGTGTTGTACTGATGAGGCTTGTGAGTACGTATGTAACAGGGTTAGATGTGGATCTAAAGAATAAGAGACTTAATTATAGGTCTCTTTTTTGCTGAATTTAGATTAATTTAACAAATGTGTCCGATTTTTAAAAAACATTATTATCAATTAAAAATAAATGTATTATAATAAATAACGGATGGAGGTATTATATAATGAAGAAAACTAAAATTATATGTACATTAGGACCTGCAGTAGATTCTGAGGAAATGCTTATTAAAATGGTTAAAGGCGGAATGAACTGCTGTAGATTAAATTTTTCACATGGAACTCATGAGGAACACAAGGTAAGAATTGATAGAATTAAGAAGGTTAGAGAAGAATTAGGTATTTCATTACCTATTATGCTTGATACAAAAGGACCTGAAATTAGAGTTAAAGATTTTAAAGATGGAGTTGCTACACTAACTGAGGGTAGTTTATTTACTCTTCACCCTGATGATAATACATTAGGTGATGAGACTCAATGTGGTATCACTTATAGTACTCTTGCAAAGTTTGTAAAGAAGGGTGATCAAATTTTAATTGATGATGGTTCAATTGAACTTGAGGTTTATGAAGTTAATGGAGTAAATGTAGTATGTAAGGTTTTAAATACTGCAGTTATTAAGAATCATAAATCAATTAATATTCCAAATGTTATTATTGATCAACCATTTATTTCTGAAACTGATAAGTCAGATTTAATCTTTGGTTGCGAACAAGGTGTTGACTATGTAGCTGCATCATTCACAAGAAGAAAAGCTGATGTTCTTGAACTTAGAAAACTACTTGATGAAAATGGTGGTAAAGATATTAAGATCATTTGTAAGATTGAAAATACTGAAGGTATTCAAAATATGAATGATATTATTGAAACAGCTGATGGTGTAATGGTAGCCCGTGGTGATATGGGTGTTGAAGTAGCATTTAAGTATTTACCTGCTATTCAAAAGGATATGATTTCTAAATGTTATAGATCAGGTAAGATTGTTGTAACTGCTACACAAATGCTTGATTCAATGCAAAAGAATCCTCGTCCAACTCGTGCTGAGGTTTCTGACGTTGCAAATGCAATTTACGATAGAACTAGCTGTATAATGCTATCAGGTGAATCTGCAGCTGGTAAATATCCAGTTGAAGCTGTTACTGCAATGTCTGATATAGCTATAGCTACTGAAGATGATATTAATTATGAAGAAAGATTCCATAAGAATAGTCTTAACCTTGGAGATGACACATTATCTACAGTTTGTAATGCAGCTGTAGCTGCTAGTTACCAAATTGATGCAAAAGCTATTGTATGTGTAACTATGCATGGTGTTACCGCTCGTGTTGTATCTGCTTATAGACCTAAGTGCCCTATTATTGCGGTTACTGTAGATCCTAAAGGTTATCAACAATTAGGACTTGTATGGGGAGTTAAACCTGTACTTGCAGTTGAACAACATTCAACAGACGAATTATTCTTATATGCCGCAAAGCGTGCTGAAGAAACAGGCCTTGTTAAAAAAGGTGATAAGATTATCATTCTAGGTGGTTCATATATCGGATGTGGTATCACTGATACTATGAAGATTCATACAATGAAGTAATAATATTCCCGCTTAATGCGGGATTTTTCTTTTTTCTTGTTAAAGCGTTTTCAAAAAAACATTGAAAACCGGTTTCAGTAATGATATACTTATAATAGAGGTGAGTGTAATGTCTAATGCAACTATATATGATGTAGCAGGTAAAGCAGAGGTAAGTCTTGCGACTGTTTCACGTGTTTTAAATAATCCGGAAAAAGTTAATGAAGCTACAAGAAATAAAGTGCTAAAGGTTATAAAAGAATTAGGATACAGACCTAATGCAATTGCGAGAGGTCTTGCAAGTCACAAAACAACAACTGTTGGTATTATGTTAAGTGATGTAACTAGAGCTTCAACAAGCCAATTACTTGGTGGTATAATTGACATTGCAAAAAAATATAGTTATTCAATTAAAATTTTCTCAATGGGTGGAGAAAATGATGTGAATGATTCAATTAGAGATGTTGTAGCTGAACAAGTTGATGGAATCCTTTTATTAAATGATGAACTTGATACTAAACAAATGAATATTATTAAGGAACATGCAAGTAATGCAAATATACCATTAGTTTTAACTAATGTAATATCTGATGATCCTGAACTTGCAAGTGTTGCGATTGATTATTTTAAGGCTAGTTATGACATTACTAATGAACTTATTGAGCAAGGTAGAAAAGATATTTATCTTCTTTCAACAGTTACTAAATATTCAGTTAATTCTTTAAAAGAAGCTGGATATATTAAAGCCTTAGAGGAACATAATATGAAATCTAAAGTATTTAGAACTAGTGGTGATTTATCTATTAATACACCACATTTTGAAGAATACTTTGAAACTCATAAGGTAGATGCAGCTATAGCTGTAAGAGATAGTATTGCTGTATCATTCATGAATGTTATGATTGATAAAGGTCATAAGGTTCCTGATGAAATAGCTGTATGTGGATATCAAAATACAAAATATGCTTTACTTGCTCGTCCTAGACTTGGTTGTATTGATACGCCTGTATATGATATAGGTGCTGTTGCAATGCGTTTACTTACAAAGCTTATTAAAGGTGAAAAGGTTGATAATATAAAAATCGTTTTACCATATAAAGTTATTAGAAGAGAAAGTTTTTAGTTGACAAGTTAGATATATTTGTTAAAATATAAACAATATTAATCAATGAAGTAATAAAGTAATATATGTGATAATTATATAAGAGATATTCTTATTTGGTGAAAGAGAATAAGTTACATATATATGAATTACAATTATGGAGATTAAGCGTTAACTCTCGTAAAGAGCAATTAAGTGCAGTATTTATATACTGAATTAAGGTGGTACCGCGTTTATGACGTCCTTAAATATAAGGGCGTCTTTTATTTTGCAAAGGAGATTATAAAAAATGGGTATTTATGAAGAATTAGAGTGGAGAGGATTAATTAAAGATGTATCTGATCCAAGTTTAAAAGAAAAATTAAATAAAGGTGGAATGACATTCTATATTGGAACAGATCCTACAGGAGATAGTTTACATATAGGTCATTTCTCAAGTTTCTTAATTTCTAAGAGACTTGCAGCTGCAGGACATCATCCAATTTTACTTGTTGGTGGTGGTACAGGTCTTATTGGTGATCCTAAACCAAATGCTGAAAGACCTATGATTACTTACGAACAAGTTCAACATAACTATGAATGTTTAGCTAAACAAGCTCATGATATTTTTGGTTTTGAAGTTGTAAACAACTATGATTGGTTAAAGGATATTAATATTCTTGATTTCTTAAGAGATTATGGTAAATACTTCAATGTTACATATATGCTTCAAAAAGATATTGTAAAAAGAAGACTTGATGAAGGTATTTCTTTCACAGAATTTACTTATATGATTTTACAAGGTTTAGACTTCAATCATTTACATGATAAGTATGGAGTAACACTTCAAGTTGCAGGTCAAGATCAATGGGGTAACATTACTGCAGGTATTGAACTTGCAAGAAAAAAGAGCGGAATAGAACTTTATGGATTTACTATGCCACTTTTAACTAAATCTGATGGAACTAAATTTGGAAAAACTAATGGTAAAGCTATATGGCTTGATAAGACTAAAACTAGTCCATATGAGATGTATCAATTCTTTATTAATTCTGAAGATGAAAAGGTTATTGATTATTTAAAGTTCTTAACATTCTTAACTAAAGAAGAAATAGAAGATATTGAAGCTCGTCATAAGGAAAAACCTGAATTAAGACTTGCTCAACAAACTTTAGCTCATGAAGTTATTAAGTTCTTACACGGAGAAGAAGCTTATCAAGAGGCTTTAAAGATTAGTGAAGCTTTATTTAAAGGTAATATTAAAGATTTAACTAAAGAAGAAATTAAGATGGGATTTAATGATCTTCCACTTAATGAAATCGAATCTGGTGCATCTTTGGTTGATGTATTGATTCAAGCAGGACTTGCAAAGTCTAAGAGAGAATCTAGAGAATTTATTACTAACAATGCGGTAACTATCAATGGTGATAAGATTAATGATGTAAATAAGATATTAACTAAAGAAGATGCAATTGGTGGAGAATATATTGTTATTAGACGTGGAAAGAAATTATACGCTTTAGTATCAGTTAAATAATATTAATATAGGGAGGCTTTTAAACAAGCTTCCCTTTATTTATCTTTACAAATAATTATTTAATTTATATAATACATTTAATTTAAGTTTTAAAGGTGATAATATGAGTGAATTTGAAAATGATAATTTTGAAAATATGCCAAATGTAGAGAGATCTCCAGAGAAAGAAGAATGCCTATTTAAAAAAGTCTTTTTTCATAAAAGGCTAAACTATATAATTATTAGTATTATATCAATCATATTCTTTATACTTGTAGTAGCAATAAAAGGATATGATAGACTCCAATCGTATTTGGATGCAAGTTTTGTAGTATGTGTATTTAATTATGGAGCTGCAGGTCTTTCGTGTACTACAAGAGAAGGCGTGTTCGATTCGCTAGGATATGGATTTGATAGATTATTTAAAAGTGTTTTTACAGGAAGATATAAATATAAAGATTTAGTTGAATTTAAAGATGCTAGAGTTGATAAGAGAAAAAGAAATAAATATAATTTTGCACCTTATCTGGTTATAGGACTAATATTTATGTTTTTAACTATAATATTATATTTCATAAATAAGGACCAAATAAATCAAATTAAATAAAAATAGGTAGGAATTTTGCGTAAAATTTTATTCAAGATTCCTATTTTATTTTGAATTTTATTCATTTTAACTAAAAAATAAGGCTTTTTTGTCCCTGAAAAGACTATTTTAAGAAGTAAAATTAGACTTGAAAGCATTTTCACTAAATATTATTTGAAAACACTATTGATTTTCAAAATTTAAATAGTATAATAATTGACAAAGATATTTGAAATCTTGTAACAATAAATTTGATAAATCTTATTCTTACAAAATTTCATATGTTTTATTGCCTAATAAGGCAGAGGAGGAATTTTTAATGAAGAAATTTGTAAAAAAAGTTAGCTTAATTTCCTTGGCAACAATCGGAGCAATTTCTGTTGCATCATGTGGAAAAAATGGCGATGACCATTATGTAGTTGAACATTTAGATGTTGATAATGGAGATGTATCAGTACATGACGCATCAAACGCTACTCGTTATAGTTATTCAAATGCATCTTATGAAGAAAGAACTAAAATCTTAGGTGTTCTTGAAAAGTATGCAGTTAATAACAATTTAACAGGTTTAACACTTTATGGTGATGGTTCTTATGTTGGTTATAGTACACGTATTCAATCACCTAATAACTGGACATATATTCCAGGTTATGGTTTCGGTATTGTTTCAGAAGGTAGTATTACTGAAGACTTAGCAAGCGAAACTAATACAAATTGGAAGAAATATTATCACTCTTATGAAACTGACGTTCCACCAACTCTAAACTATATGAATTCACAAGAATCAATTACTGGTGATCTTGCTGCATATGTTCAAGGATCATATTTTGGAACTAAAATTGACGAAACTGACAGCAAAGCTTATAGATGGATGGGTGATCTTGCAGTTGATAATTCAAAGGGATTTGATGGATTACTTGAGGCTGTAGACGCCAATGAAGAAGGAATGGCTTATGAATATAAGTTTAAATTAAAATCTGATATTAAGTATACTATTCTTTCTAGCAATTCAACTTTAAGTGCATTCAATAACACTACTATTGCAGCTGATGATTATTTAACACCATATAAGTTATACTACAGCCAATACGTTGCATTCGTTCGTGGTACTGAAACATTCGGTACAAGCCAAGAAGTAGCTGGTGCTAGTGATTATTATAAAGCTACTCAAAACGCAAAAACTTGGGAAGAAATGGATGCTGCATGGGAAAAATATATGTCTAAGTCAATCTATGTAGACAGCGAAGGATACTTACATTATAAGTTTAAGAATCTACATACTAAATTCTATGCTATGTATGAATCTTCTAGTTTCATGTTTGCACCAGTTCCAAAATCATATATCTCAGCTTTACAAACAGTTGGTTCATATGACTCAGCAGCAGATGCAGCTAAGGGTGCTTGGATGAATGCTACAGATAATACTCATGGTTCATTAACTCCAGTAGACACTGTACTTTCAAGTGGTGCTTACGCTGTAGAATCATGGACAGATACAGCTATCGTATTCAAGAGATCAAACCGTACTGATTTTGATGGCTCTATGTATAACATTCAAGGTATTCACTTTGCAATTCTAACTGCTCAAAAGACAGATACTACTGCTGCATATAAAGCATTCTTAGGTGGTACTAGCGATTATGATGCTTCAAAGAGTACATTAGATGCTGCTGGTGTTCCAAGTACAATGTTAAATGAACAAAAGGGTAAAGCTTATGTAAAACAATCTCAAGACTCTTCTACATATAAGATTAACTATAATACTTGTACAAAAGAAAGATGGGCTGAGTTATTTGGTACAAATGGTACAATTACTCAAACTGCAGAAGCTTCTTACTGGGATGTTAAACCATGTATGTCAAATAATGATTTCTTAAAAGGTTTATCATTATCATTAGACAGATCAAAATTTGCTGAAACTTATGGTAGAACTGCTACAGCTAATTACTTTGGTAATGGTTATTATTCAAACCCAGAAAATGGTACAATTTATAATACAACTGATGAACACAAAGCTGCTATGTCAGATTTAGTTAATGCAAATACTGATAAGTATGGTTATAGTTTAACATTGGCTCAAGATTATTTCACTAAGGCTGCTAAAACATTAACTGAAAGTGGTGCTTATAAATCAGGAGATACTGTAAAGATTGAAGTTGCTTGGCAAACTGAAGCTCAAAGTACAACTCAAGGTGCAACATTAAAACAAATGTTTGAATCTGTATTTAATCAATCTGGAGCACATACTGAATATGGTTTAACTCTTGAAGTGACAAACTATGCTTGTGCAGTTTGGTCAGATGTATATTATAAGAAGATGATGGTTGGTCAATTTGACTTGGCATTTGGTTCAATTTCAGGTAATAGTTTAAATCCATTGAACTTCTTAGAAGTATTAAAGAGTGACAACTCTTCAGGATTCACTCTAAACTGGGGTCCAGATACTAATACTGTTGATGAAACTATTTCATATGATGGTAAGACTTGGTCATTCGATGCATTATGGCAAGCTGCTGATAGTTCAGCTCTTGTAGAAAATGGTAAAAAGGTAGACTATGTTGATACAAAGGTACAATCTTCTAAATATAATGAAGACGGTTCTCGTACTACAAGAATCAAATATTCATCTTATACAGGTAGCGAATGGAGAGCTACATTCTTAGATGACAATGGTAAAGTAAAAGATGGTTATGTTTCAATATCATTATATGATGTTGATGGTAATGACATTGCTATCACAGCAGAAGACTATACTGTAACTGTTGAAAATGGATATATTGTAGTTACTACAAATGCAAACATTGAAATTGATAGCTGCTTAATGAGCGTTCAAGTTTACTATGATGTAGAGCAAAAGATTGATGGTGAGTGGACAACTAGTGAATCTGCTAAATCAGATGCAGTAGTTAACGCTATGTCAATTGCAACTGGTAAATAATAGTCAAAATTTTTAATTAAAGGGTATAGAATTTTCAATTATATTCTATACTCTTTTATTTTTAACAAATAAAAATTATACAAATCAGTTTTATTACGTATTTATTATCGTAGCAATTGAATATAACAATCAAATTTAGTATAATAGTACAATAACGATATGTAAGGAGTGAAAAAAATGTTTAAATATATTTTAAAAAGAATATTTTTAGCGTTTATCACAATGATGATTATTATGACGCTAGTGTTTGTTCTTGTTAAAATGTTGCCTATCGATAAGCCAGTCGGAACAGATTCTGCAAGATCAGCTTATTGGGTTGCCGAAGCTTCTAGAGGATACATTTATGGTAGTAAGCGAGACTTTGGTAATTATGTTGACGCAACAACTGTTAACGGTGTAACAACATATTGGTATCAAGTTTCTATTGGTGAACAATATTTCAAATGGATTGTTAATATTGTTACAAAATGGGACTGGGGTACTTCTCAAAAAATTCAATTAAATATGGCTACTAGCTATATCATTGCTAATAGATTACCTATATCTATAAAGGTTAATTTCTGGGCAGCTTTATTCTCAATACCTCTTGGTATATTACTTGGTATTTGGGCAGCACTAAAGAAAAATAAACCAACAGATACAATAATTTCAACTTTGATTATGGTATTTATATCAATTCCAAGTTTCGTATTAGTTACTTTCTTAATTTATTTCTTATGTTATAAATTAAATTGGTTACCTTCTTCATGGCCAGATGAAACTAGTACAACTGCGGTAAAAATTCAAGGTTATATACTACCTGTTATGTGTTTATCATTTGGTTCTATTGCCGGTTACGGTAGAATTACTCGTGCAGAACTTTGCGAAGTAATGCAATCTGAGTACTTACTTCTTGCAAGAACTAAGGGTCTAACTAATAGTCAAGCCATTAGAAGACATGCCTTAAAGAATGCAATGGTTCCAATTTTCCCAAGTATTATCGCTGAAATTATTAGTATTTTCACAGGTGGTTCAATGATTATTGAGTCGTTATACAATATTCCTGGTACTGGTACTTTGTATATAAATGCAATTAACCAAAAAGACTGGAACGTTATGTTTGTTGTAATGGCATTTAGCGTTGTAGTAGGATTATTAAGTGGTATTTTACTTGATATTTCATATGGATTTATTGACCCAAGAATTAGAATGGGGGCAAAGAAATAATGGATAATTTAGAAAATAAAATTATTGATGGAAATGGAAATGAAATTGTCTTAACAGAAGATGATTTTAAGTTCATTCAACAAGATAAGAAAATTAAAGATAAAAACTTTGACACTAAACCTACAACTTTCTTTAAAGATGCGTTGAATAGATTTAGAAAAAGTAGATCTAGTGTAGTTGCAGCATTTATTATCGGAATATTAATGTTACTTTCAATTATTGTTCCAGTTGCCTCACCATATAATGATTATTCACCAAATATAAGCATTAGTAAAATGACTCCAAGATTATTTTCTAATGGTACTTTTTGGTCAGGCTATAGAGCTTATACTAATCAACCATATGACTTGCTAAATGATCAATATAGTGGATTTGATGAAAATTATATAGCAAATGCAACTTTTGAATACACTAAGGCTAATAACTCTAGTACTTCTAATTTAGGTGGTGTATTTGTTGTAAAGTCAAATTCTGCAAATAATAATACAACAATGACTTTAAATAAAGTACTAACAATACCTGCTAATTCTGATTTAGTTATGAATTTTGAAGTTACTGATGATCAAGCTTTATTACTTGCATCTGACGCTGTATTAGGAAATTATTCAGTTGATTTAGTAGATGTTACAGATGAGAAAAATGTAACAGTTATTGCAAACTTATTATCTTCAACTAATAAAGTTGGTGAAGTTAGCATTAATATTGGAGAAAAAGTACCAAGCGGTGCAACTAATGCTAAAATTAGAATTACAGTTTATGCTAGTAATGGTACACAAAAGTCTTGTTTACCTATTCAACAAATGAGTTTTACAACAAGTGATACTACATTATCAAGTGTGCTTTCAAATTATAACATTACTAAGGATGTATGGGCTTTAAGTGACTCAGTTTTCAATTCGGATGCTTCATTAACTGAAGAGGCAGAAAAAGCATATCTTGAATCTTTAAAACAAAATAGTGCAGTTATTCAAGTAAATAAAAAGAATGAAAGTAATAGTTCATTATATACTTTATCTCGTGGTAGTACTCAAATTTATGGTGCTATTGCAGCTAATAGTTCTTTTAAGTATGATGAATACTCTTCAAAGTTAGGACTACAATCTTATAAGATTTCACAAGCTCAAATGCAACAATATGTTAATAATGGTTGGTGCACATTTAGCTATACATCAACTACTGATTATAAATTTAATGTATTAAGCGATAGTTGTCCTTTAAAGGAAATTACTGAAATTAAAGTAGTTGGTAATTCTTATGAAGTTACTGGTGAAGTAATGATGTATCAATATTATGGTTATTCATCAATGCCAAGATTCTTATTTGGTACCGATCAACAAGGTAGAGATTTATTTACTTATGCATTCTATGCCTTAAGAACATCATTAATTATAGCCTTTGTTATTACTGCAATTAATTTCATAGTAGGTATTATTTATGGTTCTATTGAAGGTTACTTTGGTGGTAATGTTGATTTATTCATGGAACGTATTTCAGATATTTTAGGATACTTACCTACTACAATCTTAATTACTCTTTTATTCTTAAACTATGGTAAGTCATTATTTGTATTCGCACTAGGTATGACTCTTACAGGATGGCTAGGTGTTGCAAGTAGAACTCGTACACAATTCTATAGATTTAAGGGTAGAGAATATGTTCTTGCAAGCCGTACATTAGGTGCAAGTGATGCAAGACTTATATTTAAACATGTATTACCTAACTCTTTAGGTACAATTATTACAACGTCTATTCTTATGGTACCTGGTACTATTTCAACTGAAGCTACTTTATCCTATATCGGACTTGGTCTAGAAGGTACTGCCTCATTTGGTGTAGTTATGTCAGATAACCAACAAGAATTATTAACAAATCCACACCTTGTTTTATTCCCAGCTGTTATAATGTCTTTATTAATGATTTCATTTAACTTATTTGGTAATGGATTACGTGACGCATTTAACCCATCTTTAAAAGGAAGTGAATAGTATGGCTGAAACTAAAGAAAAAGTTCTAGAAGTAAATGACTTAAGAGTATCTTTTAAAACTGATCATGGTATTGTTAAGGCTGTACGTGGTGTTTCATTTGATTTATACAAAGGTGAAACTTTATGTATCGTTGGTGAATCAGGTTCTGGTAAATCTGTTTCAAGTAAAGCTATCATGGGTATCTTAGCTAAAAACTCAATAGTTGAAAATGGTACTATTATGTATGAAGGTGAAAACCTACTTGAGGTTTCAGAAGAAGAATACGTAAATATTCGTGGTAAAAAAATTGGTATGATTTTCCAAGACCCACTATCAAGTTTAAACCCTATTGTACGTATTGGAAAACAAATTACTGAAGCTACATTATTAAATGGTAATAGAGTTAAGCAATTATATGCAAAGTCTATTAATGATGAAAACATTGCTTATAAAAACTTAATTACATTTAAGAAAATTAGAATTGCTAAAATCAAAGCTAAACTAGCAAACGACATTGATGAGTTAAAGTATGGTCATAAAAATAAACTTGAAAAAGATTTGGCAAAATTAAAACAAGTTTATGAAAGAGATACTTATAATATTAAAGATAAAGCTGAGTTTGAGATGATTGATATCAAAGACGAGAGTAAAGATAAAATTGCTGAAATTAAATCCAAGAAGTCTAAAGCTATTGATTCATTAAAAACTAGGCTTAACAATGAAATTCAAAAGATTGAATCGCTATATGATTCTAAGAGAGATGAAAACGGAAAATTAAGTGCAGAAAATCAAGCTGCATTTGATGGCTCTGTTTCTAACTTAAAAGAAGCTTGCAATCAAAAGGTTTCAGAAATTAGCGATGGATATAATAAGCAAATAGAATCTTTAAAACAAGTTGTTCAAGATAAAACTCTTAAAGTTAAAACAAAAAGAGATGAAGAACTTGCCAAATGCAAAGAAAAATATGAAGCTGATATTCAAAAATGCAAAGATGAAAGTGCTTCTAAGGGTGCTTTAATTCAAAAAGAAGCTGTTAATCAAGAAATTAAATCTTTAAAGGCTAAGGCTAAAGAAGAAATTGAACAAATACTTGCTGAATATAATTCTAAAATGCCAACAGTTAAAGAAAACTTAAAAGTTGCAAAGTCTAAAGCTAAAGTTACTGTTGCTGAATATAAAAAGAATGTTAAACTTGATTACGCAAATGATTTAGACAAAGCAATAAAAGATCATGAAGAAGCTGTTTCTAAAATTGATTCTAAGTATAAAAAAGATTTAGATGATGCTTTAAATGTATTAAATAGCACTGACAAATCTAATGTTGAACATTATAATTCTGTTAAGACTCAATATGATAAATTAAATAAGGAATACTTAGATGCTTTAAAAGAAGAGAAGACTCATTATCAAGACTCTATTAAGGCAGCAAAAACTAAGAAGGTATCTTCATTAAAGATTACTAAAAAAGAAGCTAAGGCAAAAGCTCTTGAAATAATGAAGGAAGTTGGTATTCCTTATCCAGAAAAGCGTTTTAAACAATATCCATTTGAATTCTCAGGTGGTATGAGACAACGTATTGTTATTGCAATTGCATTAACTGCTAGTCCAGATATTTTAATTTGTGATGAACCTACAACAGCTCTTGATGTTACTATTCAAGCTCAAATTCTTGAATTAATTAACAAATTAAAGAGAGAACGTAATCTTTCAGTAATATTTATTACTCACGATTTAGGTGTAGTTGCAAATATGGCAGACAGAGTTGCAGTTATGTATGCAGGTAAGATTGTAGAATATGGTAATGTAGATGAAATATTCTATGAACCTAAACATCCATATACATGGGCACTATTATCTTCAATTCCAGATGTTGATTCAAAAGAACGTCTAGAAGCTATTCCAGGTACTCCACCAAACCTTGTATTCCCACCTAAGGGAGATGCGTTTGCTGACAGATCTAAATATGCTATGGAAATTGACTATAAAGCTGAACCACCATATTTTAAGGTTTCAGATACACATTATGCTGCAACATGGCTACTTGCACCTGGTGCACCTAAGGTAGAAATGCCTAAGATTGTATCAGAACGTATTAGAAAATCATTAGAAGGAGGAAAATAATATGGCTAATAAAAATGTTCCAAATTCAGATTTTTTAGATGATGCGTTAAAAATGCTTGAACATGAAGATGCTTTAAAAGTATTTTCAGAAGATGATTTTGAAGATTCATTATTATATAATGATACAACTGATGATACATATGCTGGAGAAAATCCTTATAATGTAAATAAAAAAGTTAAAACTAAAATGAATTTAGTTGATGATAATGTTTTACTTTCAGTTAGAAATTTAAAACAATTCTTCTATTTTGGTAAAGGTCCTAATAGAACTAAACTTAAAGCTGTTAATAATGTATCATTTGATGTACATAATGGTGAATGCTTTGGTATAGTAGGTGAATCTGGTTGTGGTAAAACAACAACTGGTCGTTCTATTATTAAACTTTATGATATTACTGGTGGATCAGTATATTATAAAGGTTATAGAATTTCTGCTGGTGATAGATGGAATAGAAAAGAAATCAAGTATACTAATATTAGATTAAAGAAAGCTTTAAAACAATATGAGATTGATTATAAAGCAGAACTTGCTAAATTAGATAAAACTGATAGTTCTTATCAAGAAGAAGCGAAAAAATTAAGAGATGAATACTTAGCTAAATGTAATGCTAAAAAAGCAGAGGCTAATGCAATTATTAGAGTTCAAAGAAAGAAAATCAGACAAATTAGATTTGATAATAAACACGTTTCAAAGAAATTAACTCATGAAATTCAAATGATTTTCCAAGACCCTGTTGATTCCCTAGACCCTCGTATGACTGTTGAAGACATCATTCAAGAAGGTTTAATTATTCAAGGTGAAACAAACAAAAAGAAAAATCATGAAAAAGTAGTTAAAGCACTTGAACGTGTAGGTTTAATTGCTGATTTTGCTTCTCGTTATCCTCATGAATTCTCAGGTGGACAACGTCAACGTATTGGTATTGCGAGAGCCTTAATCATGAATCCAAAACTATTAATTTGTGATGAACCTATTTCAGCTCTTGATGTATCTATTCGTGCTCAAATTATAAACCTTCTTAATGAATTAAAAGAAGAACTTGGCTTAACGTTAATATTTATCGCTCATGACTTATCTGTTGTTAAGTATTTCTGCGATAGAATTGGTGTAATGTATTTTGGTAAGATGGTAGAACAAGCTTCAAGTGAAGAATTATTCCGTCATCCACTTCACCCATATACAAAAGCTTTACTTTCTGCAATTCCAAAGCCAGATCCAAAGAGTGAAAAAACTCGTAAGAGAATTGTCTATAATCCAACAACTGCTCATGATTATTCAGAAGACAAACCAGTTTGGACTGAAATAGTTCCTGGTCACTTTGTTTACTGTAATAAACAAGAGAAAGAAAAATATCTTGAAGAAATTAAGCGTACAGATGCTCAATTAAAGGAAGAAGAATAAATAATAAAGTGATATAGTAGAAAATACTATATCATTTTTATTCTTTATTATTTATTTGAAATTTGTTATAATAGCATAGTGATAAAGAAAGGTGTGAATGTTATGGTTACAATTTATACTACAAGTAGTTGCTCCTCATGTAGAAAGGCTATTGAATGGATGAAACAACATAATATTCCATTCAAAGAAAAGAATATATTTAAGGAAAAAT
This sequence comes from uncultured Eubacteriales bacterium, assembly GCA_963628445.1. Taxonomy (GTDB): domain Bacteria; phylum Bacillota_I; class Bacilli_A; order Acholeplasmatales; family Anaeroplasmataceae; genus JAEELC01. Next base: position 21,033 of record CAVGEZ010000013.1, on the reverse strand, counting down.
TAACAGTCAAAGATATTCATAATATATTAAAGAATACAGAAAATGGATATGATGATATTATATCAACTAGATCTAAGATATTTACTGAATCTAATTTAAACATAGATGATATGAAAACATCAGAATTAGAACAATTGATAATTGATAATCCTTCTATTTTGAGAAGACCTATTATTATTGATGATGACAAGATTCAAATTGGATATAATGATGATGATATTAGAGTGTTTATTCCACGAGAACTAAGAAGATTATTTAATTGTACTGATTGTATAGGTTCTTGTGAATATAGAGACGAATTGATTAAACAAGTAAATGATATTAAAAACGAAAAAAGTAAGGATTAGTCCTTACTTTTTGTTTTGATAGGCTGTAAATGCTCTTTCAGCTTTTGAGTTACTTTTATTATATTCTATATTATTTTCTTTTAAAAAGTCTGTAAATATTTTTAATCCCTCATCATAGTTGTCTACTTCGAGTTCGATTTCATAATCTGTTTTATCTAAATATTCAGATTTATCAAGGAAAAGCATACATCCTAAATATGGTGTCTTTGCTCTATAAGTAGTCAAGTGATATTGAGTTTTAACTTGTTTGTTTATACCTATTATAGAAGCGTCAAATCCTTGTTCGATCATATTTTCTGCTTGAGTATCTGTTAGATATAAGCTTGATTCATTATTACCACTTTCACCTTTTTCTTTTTTTGTTAATTTATATTGTTCTTTTTTTCTAATTCTAAGTACAATCTTATCTTTTAAAAGAGAAAAGTTTGAATCATCAAAATAATAGTTAGTTTGTTTAAATATTTTATCATTTAAATTAAACTTTTCTAATAATCTTTCATATTGATCCTTACTAATAAATGTTTTGAATTCAATTTCTAAATGTTTTTGCATATAATCACCATTTAAATTATAACATATTGTGGAAGAAAATTGAGAAAAATGATACAATTTTTACAGGTGATAATTATGAAATATTGTATCGTTACAAAATTTGATGAAGAAGCAAAGAAGATTGCTGAAATTATTAAAAGTAAAATAAAATTTGAATATGATGATATAAATCCTAGCCTAGTAATTTGTGTAGGTGGGGATGGTACAACATTATCAGCTATTCATCAATATTCAGATAAAATCGAAAAACTTATGTTTATCTCTTTTAATGCAGGACATTTAGGTTTCTTTTCAAGTTTTGATGCAACTGAATTGGATAAATTTGTTGAATATATTCATGAGGAAAAATTCACATATGATGAATTAAACTTGATCGAATATGCTGTTGAAACTCATTCTACTGAACGTAATGTTGGATATGCTGTTAATGAAATTACTATTGTTAATCCTAGAAGAACACTTATATTAGATGTTTATATTAATAACAATCATTTTGAACATTATAGAGGAACTGGTATGTGTCTTTCTACATCAGTTGGTTCAACAGGATATAACAAATCTTTACATGGTGCTGTAGTATTGCCTTCAGTTGAAATGCTTCAAATGACTGAAATTGCATCAATTAATTCAAATCTATATCATACATTATCAAGCCCCCTTATTCTTTCAAAAAATGATGTAGTTGAATTAACTAGTGAAACTAATAAAGAACTATTTATTACTGCTGATTCAATAAGTTTAAGCTTTAAAGATTTTAAGTCTATAAAAGTAAACCTATCTAATAAAAAAGTTAAACTTATTAATAGAAAGATTGACTATATTGAAAGAATAAAGAAAAACTTTATTTAAGTAAAATTAATATAGTTGAAAATGCTTGTAAATTGGTATAAAATATTATCGGTAAAAATATCAAAATTTTAGGAGGAAGATTTTACTATGGTTAAAGTAGCTATTAACGGATTTGGACGTATCGGTCGTTTAGCTTTCAGACAAATGTTTGGTGCTGAAGGATACGATGTTGTTGCAATTAACGATTTAACAAAGCCAAGCATGCTTGCAAACTTATTAAAGTATGACACTGCTCAAGGTGGTTATGCTGGTTATATTGGTGAAGGAAAGCACACTGTTTCAGGTGATGATGAAGCTGGTACTATCACAGTTGATGGTAAGACTATCACTATCTATGCTGAACCAGATGCTAACAACTTACCTTGGGGTAAGCTTGGTGTAGATGTTGTTCTTGAATGTACAGGATTCTATACTAAGAAAGAAAAAGCTATGGCACACATCAATGCAGGTGCTAAGAAGGTTGTTATTTCAGCTCCAGCTGGTAACGATGTAAAGACTATTGTTTATAACGTAAACAATGAAACTTTAAGCGCTGATGATCAAATCATTTCAGCTGCATCTTGCACTACAAACTGCCTTGCTCCAATGGCAAAAGCTTTAAACAACTTTGCTGCTATTGAATCAGGTATCATGACTACAATTCATGCTTACACAGGAGACCAAATGATTCTTGATGGTCCACACCGTAAGGGTGACTTAAGAAGAGCTAGAGCTGGTGCTGCTAACATTGTACCTAACTCAACAGGTGCTGCAAAAGCTATCGGTCTAGTTATTCCAGAATTAAATGGTAAGTTAATCGGATCTGCTCAACGTGTTCCAGTTCCTACAGGATCTACAACTATCTTAATTGCCGTTGTAAACAGCGACAAGGAAGTAACTCCAGCAACTATTAATGCTGCTATGAAGGCTGCTTCTGATCCAGAAACATTTGGATATAATGAAGATCCAATCGTATCAAGCGATGTTATCGGTATGCGTTATGGTTCTCTATTTGATGCAACTCAAACAATGGTTTTACCTTTAGGTAATAACAAGTACCAAGTTCAAGTTGTTTCATGGTATGACAATGAAAACTCATACACTAGCCAAATGGTTAGAACAATTAAGTACTTCGCAGAATTACATTAATTAGTTAAAGCTAAAGCTTCTCTTTAAATAGAGAGGCTTTTTCTTTTTTTGTATTAATTCTGAAAAATATTTAATTTAAAGTGACATGATCTAGTTAAAATGGTTATATAAATAAAGGGTGTGTTGTTGAAACACAACTTTAAATAATGTGGTGTGTCAACTATAAATAAAGAGGTGTGTACACCAACTAAATCATGAAAAAAATTCAGGTAGACCTCATAATAGTTCTACCTGCTTTTATAACTGTACCGTTTAATTCATTTTATTGTATTATTGTTTTCAAAGAACAATTTAATGATTAATTAATCTCTTGAATAACAGTTTGGTTGTAGTTTTAATTAAATCACTTATAGATTATAACAATAATTATTAGCAACATTATATTTAAAAATCACATCAATATCATAAAAATAAAATTTTGTTAAAAGCTGAATTTTTGAAATTAAAAAAGAATTATAAAAATTTTGTTGACAAAATTTCGACTGGTGCTATAATTAGTTAAACATTTGTTTGGAAAGAAGTGATAGTATGATTAAAGTTTTATTGATTGGTACATTAATGGCGACTATTTCATCAAATATAGTGCCTGTTATTAGTATTATGCCAGACCCTGATGATGGTAATGTTTCAACTGAACCAATTCCATATGATTCTAGGCTTGGAAATTGTAAAAAAGTGAAAGAGAATTTCATTGAACAAGATTCTCATAAAATTAATGGTGCATTTGATACTAATAGAAATCCTGTTTATTCTAGTGCTAGATTTAGAAACTTGTATAAATATTCTAAAACTGCTTCAATTGTGCTTAAAGACTTAGATACTTCTTTTCATGCATTGACAAAAGGCAGTTCTATTACCATGAGTGAAAGTTACACAGTAAGTCATTCTAAAAGCTATACTGAACAAGTCTCTACAACTTTGACTAAAACTTTTGGCAAAACTCTAAATATTGGTGCTAATACTGGTTTTTGCAAAATTGATGTTGGGGCTACATCATCTACATCAATAAGTACAGAGTTTAGTCTTCAAATATCCGACACTTATTCTGAAAGTGCCACAAGTGGAGTTTCGGTTACGTATGTTGCAAATGAAGATGGTCTTTATAGATTGGAAAGAAGAGCTCTGTTTGATGTTTATGTGATAGAAGATATGATGGTTTATTATGATATTACATATCAAAATAATGTTGCTTCAGCAAAACCTATAAGATATGAATTGAATAATTCATATTGTGTGTTGTCTTATGTTGATAATTCGTTGTATGAAGGTGTTTTTAAATACAATTTCATTAATAATTCATATTATAATTTGGACCAAAGTTATGCAAATAAATTCTTCCCACAAAGTACTTTGGTATATTTGGATTAAATATGAGTCTATTGAATGCTGAAAATATTAGTTTATCATTTAAAAATCAAAAAATATTTGATAATGCTAATTTAATTATCGATAAACCAGGATTATATTTTTTGATGGGAAGAAATGGTTCTGGTAAAACAACTTTTTTTAAAGCAGTAACAGGGAAATTAAAATTATCTAAAGGATCTATTAATTTAAAATATGGAACCGCTGATGTAAGTTATTGCAATGCAGATCCATTAGTGTTTAATAATTTAACTGTAAAAGAAAATATAGAATTGGTTTGTAATGATGATAATAAAATCTTAGAACTAAGTAAAATATTTGGTCTCGATAGTATTCTTGATATGAATGCAAAAAAGTGTTCAGCAGGAGAAAAACAAAGAATTACTATTATTAGAACAATTATTGAAAATAAATCTATAATTTTATTGGATGAGGTCACTTCACATTTAGATGATATTACTTCCAATGTTGTACTCTCTTATTTAAAGAAATTGTCTAAAACACACGTAATAATATATTCAACTCATTATGAGTTTGATACAACTAAATATGCTGATTATATAATTAATATTAATGATTATAAATTTAATGTTACTAAAATTAATGGTTGTGATAATGATACAATGGTCCAAAATAACTCATTAAATTTTTTGAGTGAAAAACTATTAAAAAAAGCAACTAAATGGAAACCGGATATTATATTTAATATTTTGTTTTCGATATTAGCTACAATTACATTATTAATTTTATGGCTTGTTACATTATCACCTACTAGAGCATATGCAAAATGTGCATCTAAAACAGATGATGGAAAGTATAGTATTATAAATTCTCTTTACAAATTATGGTTGAATAATGCGAATTACAAAAATACTAATGATCAACAATTTTTAACTGAATTTATTAAAAATAATAGTAAAGTTGGATTTGGAATTGATCATTTTATTGTAAGTTTGCCATTTAACGAGAATTATAAATCTCCTGATGACATGAAAACTAAGAATTATCAAATTGATTACATTTTAATTGATGAAAACATCGATGATAATTGTATTTGGGTTAGTAGTGAATTATATCAATCTTTTTCGTCTTATAAATTTATTGATTCAAACGGGGATATGGATATATCTGGTCAAAATTTCAAAGTAAAAGAACTTAGCTTGAGTGGATACCAAAATGATCGTGTTTGGTATGACTATTATTTAGTAGCCAATGAGCTTACTTTTAAGAAATTTATTAAAATATCTAATGTAAATACTATTAGTAATTCAACCTATGAAATAATACAAGGTAGAGCTCCAGAAAATGATAACGAAATAATATTGGAATATCATTCCTGGTATGGTGATTTGAACTTTATAGGAACTACTTATACTCTTTCAATGTATGGTGCTAAAAAAGAGGTAACAATCACAGGCATGTATGTAAATCCTGATTATTTATTTGACATTGGGGCAGGATATTTAGTAACAGATGATGCATATGATTATTTTTTGGATAGCGAAGATGTAAATTTAAATTATAATATAGCATATGCTAATCCTTCTGATTTAACGGATGATGATTATCAAAATTTGCTTGAACATAATTATGGATTTGTAAACGACTGTGGTGATACTGCATACTATATTTATGAATTTGTTAAAGAGAATAAAAGGCCATTTATAATTTCAATCATATTTTTAATTGTATTTGATACACTTTCTGTTTTATACTACATGTCATATCAAAAGTTATCTACGAGTAATAATTTAACTTTGATTAAGATTCTTAACAAGGAAAAAATTGCTCTGAAAAATATATTGAAAAACAAATTATTTAATTGTTTGTTTATTACGGCAGTAAGTTTTTCAATATTTGCAATCGCTCAATTTTTCATAAGTAAACTATATGGCCAAACTGTAATTAGTTATTACTATATTGCTAATAGCGAAAAAATGATTGATTTCAAAATGAATGATTTTTTATATTATGCAATTCCAGTAATAATTTTAATTGAATTTGTTACATCATGTATTCAAGTAAGAAGGGTGGTAAAATGATTAGATTTGATAATGTTACTAAAATTTTTAAACAAAGTTCAGGAGACGTTAAGATTCTTGATAATGTGTCATTTGAACTACCTGATACTGGCTTTGTTGCATTATGTGGGAGATCTGGATGTGGTAAAACAACCTTATTGAACATGTTTGTTGGTGATGTATATGATTATGCAGGCACAATATATATTGATGATGTAGATATTACACATTTAAAAGGAAATAAAAAAAGTAAATTTGTTTCAAAGAATATATTTTATTTAAGATATAATAATAACTTTATAAAGAGTATTAAGGTTAAGGAGTGTATTAGTTTATATCTTGATAAAGATGAATACGAAAAATGCCTTAAATACATAAACAAATATGAAATAAAAGGTTTATTAAATAAAAAAGTTAAATCTTTATCTAGTGGTGAACTTCAAAAGGTTGGATTGTGTATTGGCTTATCTAAAAATGCTAAAATATTAATATTAGATGAACCAATTTGTAATATTGACACCGTATCAATAAGTAATTTTATTAGTGAAATTAAAGAAAAGTCTAAGACCTGTCTTGTTATATATGTTTCACATATAGCTAATGAATTAGATAATATATGTGATATGAAGCTTATGATGTATGAGGGGGAAATTCACATAGAATATTCTAACGTTAATAATAATGAGGTTGCATTTGATGATATTTCTAACAAATTTACATTACGTAAATCCTTCATTTGTGAAAAATCTAAACCATTAGGATTTTATTTATTATTTAGAATAATTGTGTTTTCGTTTTCTGTATTTTTACTCTATTTTATCGAATTATGCAATTATGAACCATATAACGTAATAGTTAATCATATTGATAAAATGAGCTTGAATATTGTTGAAACTGAATTGCCAGTTGATAATAACGTATTTTCTGAAGCAAAAATATATTATGCTCCAATACGCCAAACATTTTATAGTTATCCTTATGAAATTATGAATATATATGGTAATACTTCTAGCATCGAAGGCTTCGGTAAAGCTAGTGACTTCAAATTTTATAGATATTCTGATAAATTAGAGGCTGGGTCTATTATTATATCCTCATATTTGGCTGGAAAATTAGATGTAGAAGTTGGGGACGAAGTTAGATTAAATAATGCAAGTAATGCTTTTAATGCAAAAGATGGTTATTATTATACGTATACAGCATACAAAGTTGCATATATTTATCAAACTAACTATGATTTCAATGAGTCAATATCATATACAGACTCAATTGAAAGTATGAAATATGTTTTCTTATCTGATGAAGACATATATAATATGCAATACAATGCGTATAATTCATTTGTAGGATTTTATACTGATAATGTTTATTATGAGGATGGTAGTGGAGAATACGGAGTAAATGTTATTCCTTGGTTGGATGAATTTAGTAACAGTCAGTATGTTACGGGCGGAGATGATAAAACGTATGAGGATCTTTCTGAAGATGAATTCTATGCAAATATTTATGCTATGGGTTACTTGGGAATGCTTGAGAAAGATAAAGAATACTCGACTTTTACTGAGTTAGAAGGAAAATATTTTGATATCTCCTTTAGGTTTAACGGTAAAACATATACTAAAAAAATGAAATATAAGACCTATATTTCTGGAAATAATTTGGTTGCTGTTAACAAGAATTTATATAAGGAATTGTTAGATTATTTTGGTATAACAATGGATAATATCATTAATAGTAAAACTGTTAAAACGATTGATTTGAATGCTAAGGGTTGTAAAGATTTATTAAGAACCTTAGAGCAGCCCTCAGAAATATGTTTTGCAAATGATAAAATTATTGATGAAGCAGTTTTAAATGATGCAAAAAGACAAGAATTTATTCAAACTAATGCACTTTATATTATATTATTAGGTTCTATTTTTGTATTTATTTCTCTTTATCAAATTATCAAGAATGAGAAAACTACATATAGAAAACTAAAAGAGAAGAATTATGATAGATTTAATGGTATTTTAACTCTTAGTTTTAGTAAAGTATTTGTTTATTTATTTATAATTTTATTGTTAGTTATTTTTAAAGTGTTTATAGTTAAACTTTTAGTATAGTAATTACGCAGGCTTTTAGCCTGCTTTTTGCTATGAATTTACATATTTTTTTGATATACTTTATTAGCGAGGTGCAATATGGATTTTGATTTATTTTTAAATAATGAGATGAAAAAAGAATATTTTAAATCTTTATCAGATTTTGTTGATAGAGAATATGAAAATTATACGTGCTATCCTAGTAAAGAGAATATATATAATGCTTTGTTATTAACCTCGTTTGATAAGGTAAAAGTTGTAATACTCGGTCAAGACCCTTATCATGAACCTAATCAAGCTCATGGACTTGCTTTTTCGGTACTATGTGATAAATTACCACCAAGTCTTAAAAATATATATAAAGAGATGAAAAGTGATTTAGGAATAGACTTCGATCAAGATGGAAATTTAGAATATCTTGCAAGGCAAGGTGTATTACTTTTAAATACTACATTAACTGTAAGAGATGGAAAAGCTTTAAGCCATTATGGTAAAGGATGGGAGACTTTTACTGATAATATAATTAAAGAAATTGATAAGTGTAATAATCCGATTGTATTTATATTATGGGGTAATAATGCTAGAAGTAAAAAGAAATTACTAACAAATCCAAATCATTTGATAATTGAAAGTGCACATCCTTCTCCTCTTTCTGCTTATCATGGCTTTTTTGGAAGTAAGCCTTTTTCAAGAACTAATGAATTTTTAAAAGATAATAATTTAGAAGAAATTAAATGGATTAAATAGGTGATATTATGAATGTAAGAATTATTGGTGCTGGTCTTGCAGGATGTGAGGCTGCAAACTATTTAGCAAATAAAGGTATAATAGTAGATTTATATGAGATGAGACCTAAAAAGAGAGGTCCTGCTCATAAGACTGATAAATTTGGAGAACTTGTTTGTTCAAATTCACTACGTGCTGATTCACTTGAAAATGCTGTAGGTATTTTAAAACGTGAGATGGAACAATTTGGTTCAATTGTTATTAAAGAAGCAAGAGAACACAAAGTTGAGGCTGGTGGTGCTTTAGCTGTTGATAGAGAATCTTTCTCACAAGCTATTACTGATGATATATTAAATAATAAAAATATTATTGTTCATTATGAAGAAATTACAAAAATAGATCCAAATATTCCAACAATTATTGCAACTGGACCATTAACTGCAGATGAACTTGCTAATAACATTATTAAATTGTTTGAAAGTGATAATTTCCATTTTTATGATGCGGCTGCTCCAATTGTATATGCTGATAGTCTTGACTATAATAAGGTATATTTAAAATCAAGATATGATAAAGGTGAGGCTAGTTATTTGAATTGCCCTATGACTAAAGAGGAATTCGATGTATTCTATAATGAATTAATTCATGCTGAGGGAGTAATTCCACATGAATTTGAGGAAATTCCTGAAGTTGATAATAGAAATAATGAAAATGATGAAGTTAAGGTATTTGAGGGATGTATGCCAGTAGAAGTAATGGCTAAAAGAGGACCACAAACTTTAACATTTGGTCCAATGAAGCCTGTAGGTTTAAGAAAACCTGATGGTACTATGCCTTATGCAGTTGTTCAATTAAGACAAGATGATGCTGCAAAAACAATGTACAATTTAGTAGGATTCCAAACTCATTTAAAGTACCCAGAACAAAAAAGAGTATTTTCACTAATTCCCGGCCTTGAGAATGCTAGATTTGCAAAATATGGTGTAATGCATAGAAATAGTTTTATAAATGCTCCTAAGATTTTAAATGAAACTTATCAAACAAAGAAGTATCCTAATATATTTATTGCTGGACAATTATCTGGTGTGGAAGGATATGTTGAATCTGCTGCAAGTGGAATTGTTGCAGGAATAAATATGTATAGATATTTAACTGGAAAAGAATTATATAAGTTCTCTCGTAAAACTGTTATTGGCTCTCAAGCATTCTACATTACTCATGCAAATCCTAATGGTTTTGAGCCTATGAATGCAAACTTTGGAATAATGGAAGATTTAGATTTTAAGCATTCAAAGAAAGACAGAAAACGTTTGTACGGAGAACGTGCTTTAGAAGAAATTAAAAAAGCTTTTGAGGAAATAGAAAATGACTGAGGAAGAGGCTATTAATAGATATTTAGATTATTTATTATCTATTAAGAATTATTCAGAAAATACTATTAAATCATATAAAGAAGATATATTAGAATTTAGTGAATTTGTTCATAAGGAAAAACGTGCTAAAGACATTATTCAAATAAGAAATATAAGAGTATGTAATGATTTTAAATCATACTTAAGACATAAAGATGATAAAATAGCTTCAATCAATAGAAAACTGTCATCTTTAAGATCGTTCTATAATTTTTTACTTAAGGAAGAAATTGTTTCTGAAAATTATTTTCAAGAAGTTGAATCTATAAAGAAAGAAAAAAGATTACCCAAAGTTGTAAAAGAACCTGAATTAAAAAGCTTATTTGAATCGATAGATACTAACGATGTTTTAGGTTTTAGAAATTATTTAATATTAGAATGTCTTTACGGATTAGGACTTAGAGTCTCTGAACTAACTAATATGAAAATAAATGATATAAATTTCTCTTCTAACACTATTAGAATTAGTGGTAAAGGAAGTAAAGAACGTCTTGCATATATGTTTGATGATCTTGCCTTAGACATGAAAGATTATTTAAAAAACAAACGTATTATATTACTTAAAAAGAGTAATGATGTAGAAAATAGATATGTATTTTTAAATAAAAATGGTACTACTTTAACTGCTCGTGGCGTTAGAGTTATTCTTAATAGTGTTATTGATAAAGCAGGAGAAACATTTCATTTAACTCCTCATATGTTAAGGCACTCTTTTGCAACATCTATGCTAGATCATGGTGCTGACTTAAGAAGTGTACAAGAATTACTTGGACATGAAAATTTATCAACAACTCAAATCTATACTCATGTGTCTATAGAAAAACTAAAAAGTGAGTATAGACAAGGCCATCCTAGGGCTGTTAAAAAGAAATAAATTTCTCGTTATTGTAAAAAATATATATTTATGTTAAACTTTTTAATGTTTAAAAGGAGTAGATCTCTATGAAAAGAAGAAATATATTAACACTTAGTGCTTTAGGTATATCAGCTATAACTTTAGCTAGCTGTTCTAACAATAGTTCAACTGAAGCAAATCTTGATGCATATGATACTAATGTAGCCAAAACTTGGTTTAAAAATGGTGATACATCTGATAATTATCAATTTAGTGAACATTATACAACTAAAATTTATGATCCATCATTAGAAGAAGGTTTTAGTTCAACATCATATTATACTTTATATACATATTCAGATGTTGAAAGTATTCTAAGAATAACTAAAACTGAAATAACAGATAATGCATTCAAATCAAATGGTTCAAGTTGTATCAACTATTTATCTTGTTATGCATTTAATTCATCATACCAATCAAATTTTGCAAGTGACATTGAAAAAGCTACTATTAGTTTACCTGAATACGCATCTTGTCAAACAACTTGGCAAAAGAGTTTAGCTGACTATAATTTAACTGAGTCAAATTTAGAAGATGGTGAAACTAACTATTTGTTTGTAGTTTATATGCCAGTATTTGTTAGATATTATTCTGATTCAAAAATTTCTCTTGCAACATTTATTTGTGTTCCGGTTTATGCAACTATTACTTTAGATGAAAATACAACTACTAATACTGTTGTAAAATCATATAGAGAGAAAATCGCAAGTTTTGAATATTCTAATAGTGTTATAAAATAAATGAGAGAGTGTTTGGTTTTGCCAAGCACTTTTTTAAAAAATATTTTACAAATTATACTTGCTCTAAAAGTCATATTATGATATACTAACAAAGGCATAAAAAGGCATGCAATTCGGAGCTCACCGTCATGTACACATTATGTGGGGCGGTGCATTTGACAAAAAGCGTTGATGATTGCAGAAGAAAAAACAAAATAAAATTATGGAGGAAAATTAATATGTCAGTAGTTTCAATGAAACAATTATTAGAAGCTGGTGTTCATTTTGGACATGCAACTCGTAGATGGAACCCTAAGATGGCTAAGTACATCTATACATCAAGAAATGGTATTTATATCATCGACTTACAAAAGACAGCTAACGCTATCGAAGAAGCTTACAAGGCTTTATTTGAAGCAACTAAAGATGGTGGTAAGGTTTTATTTGTAGGTACAAAGAAACAAGCTCAAGAAGCTGTTAAAGAAGAAGCTGAAAAATCAGGTCAATACTATGTTAACCAACGTTGGTTAGGTGGTACTCTTACTAACTTCAAGACAATCAAGAAGAGAATTAAGAGATTAAATGATTTATATAAAATGGAAGAAGATGGAATTTACAATGCTCTTCCTAAGAAAGAAGTAGCTAAGTTAATTGCTGAAAGAGAAAAGCTAGAAAAGAACTTAGGTGGTATTAAAGAAATGAAGGCAATGCCTCAAGCATTATTCATCGTTGACCCACGTAAAGAAAAGAATGCTATTCTAGAAGCTAGAAAGTTAAACATCCCTGTATTCGGTATTGTTGACACTAACTGTGATCCAGAAGATGTTGATTACTGCATTCCAGCAAATGACGATGCAATCCGTGCTGTTAAGCTTATCACTGCAACTATGAACAATGCAGTTATCGAAGCTAACGGTGGTGTTGTTGAAAAGATCGACGACAGTGCTGATGAAAATATCAACATTGCTGAAGAAATGACTAAAGATGTAAACAACAAGAAAGATGGTCAAGGAGCTCGTCCAAGAAGACCATATAACAAAGATGGTAAGAAGCCATTCAATAAAGATGGTAAGAAGCCATTCAATAAGGATGCTAAGAAAGCTGAAAAGCCAGCTGAAAACAAAGAATCTAAATAAATTTTAAATTAGGAGAACAATTATGACAGTTACACCACAATTAGTTAAAGAATTACGTGATCGTACTCAAGCAGGTATGATGGACTGTAAGAAAGCATTAGAAGCTAATGATTGTGATATGGAAAAAGCAATCGTTTGGTTAAGAGAAAAGGGTATGGCTAAGTCTTTAAAGAAGACTGGACGTACTGCTGCTGAAGGTCTATGCAGCTATGTAGTTAAGGGTAATGTTGCTCTAACTTATGAAGTAAACTCTGAAACAGATTTTGCTGCAAAGAACCAAAAGTTCTTAGACATCGTTGCTAAATTAGGTAATATCTTAATTGATGCTGATGTAAAGAATGATGAAGAAGCTTTAAATTATGTTTATGAAGGTAAAGCTTTATCTCAAATCATCCTTGAAGATTCATCAGTAATCGGTGAAAAGGTATCTTTACGTCGTGTAAATAAGATTGTTAAGTCTGATAATGAAACATTCGGTGCTTATAAGCATATGGGTGGTAAGATTGTATCAGTTGTTGTAGTTGAAAATGGTGATGAACAAGTAGCAAAGGATATTGCTATGCACATCGCTGCTAACAACCCAACATTCGTTTCAAGAGAAGACATTTCAGCTGAAATCGTAGCTCGTGAAACTCAAATCATCTTAACAGAAGCATTAAATGAAAATGCTGAAGCAGCTAAACCAAAGCCTGAAAATATTGTTGAAACTAAGATTGTTCCAGGTCGTGTTGATAAGCACTTCAAGAATATTTGCTTAGTAGATCAACCATTTGTTAAGAATCCTGAAGAAACAGTTAAAGATTTCTTAAGCCATACTAAATCAACTGTAAAATCATTCGTAAGAATTGAAGTTGGTGAAGGTATTCAAAAAGAAGTAGTTGACTTCGCTGCTGAAGTTGCTGCTCAAGCTGGTTTATCAAAGTAAAAATCAATTGAGAGGCAACTTTTGCCTCTCTTTTTTAAAAAATAAGGAGTATTAGTATGTACAAAAGAGTATTATTAAAGATGAGTGGTGAAGCACTTAAAGGTAAAGAAGGTGCTGGAATTGACTCTAATACAGTTTTAGAACTTGCTCGTCAAGTTAAAGAAGCTCATGCCTTAGGTATTGAAATCGGTATTGTTGTTGGTGGAGGTAATTTCTGGAGAGGAAAGACTGGCCAAGAACTTGGTATGGATAGAGCTCAAGCTGACTACATGGGTATGCTTGCTACTATTATGAATAGTTTAGCTATTCAAGATGGCCTTGAATCAGTTGGAGTTCCAACAAGAGTTTTAACAGCTTTAAATATTCAAGAAGTTGCTGAACCATACATTAGAAGAAGAGCTATTAGACACCTTGAAAAAGGTAGAGTTTGTATTTTCGCTGGTGGTACAGGATCTCCTTATTTTACAACAGATACTGCTGCAGCTTTAAGAGCTACTGAAATCCATGCAGATGCACTATTAATGGCTAAAAATGGTACAGATGGTGTATATGATTCAGATCCAAGAAAGAATCCTAATGCAAAATTATATGAACATTTAACATTTACTAATGTTTTAGAAAAAGGTTTACAAGTAATGGATTCTACTGCAGCTGCATTATGCAAAGATAATGATATTAATATTGTAGTATTTAATATGAATGAAGAAGGAAATATTGTTAAAGCTATAAAGGGTGACAAAATTGGAACTCTAGTAGATAACAAGAATTAAGAAAGGATATAGAACATGTCAGATTTAGCAGATGAAATTTTAATGGAACTTGAAGAAAAGATGGATAAAGCCATTGAATCTACAAGACATGAATTAAATCAAGTTAGAACAGGTAGAGCTAATGCTGGTATTCTAGATAGTATTTATGTAGAATATTATGGTGCTAAAACACAATTAAAGCAATTAGCTGGTATTTCTTCACCTGAAGCTAACCAACTATATATTAAGCCTTATGATAAGACAAGTATTAAAGATATTTGTTCTGCCATTCAAGCTTCTCCACTAGGTATCAATCCTCAAAGTGATGGAAATGGTATCCGTTTAGTATTCCCTCAAATGACAGAAGATAGACGTAAGCAATTAGTTAAAGACGTTGCAAAAATGGGTGAAGCTGGTAAGGTTCAAGTTAGAAATGTAAGAAGAGATGGTAACGATCAAATCAAGAAGTTATCATTACCTGAAGATGAAGAAAAAGGTTATTTAGAAGATATTCAATCATTAACTGATAAATACATTGAAAATGTTGAAAAGGTTGTTGATGAAAAGAGTAAAGAATTAATGACTATCTAACATCTACAAGCGTTATAATTATGGTTATAGCGCTTTTTTCTTTTATATTGTATACTAATGTTGTATAATTAAACATAATGAAATGAGTGATAGAATGACTAAAGAAGAAATTATAGAGCGTGGTGTACCTGCTCATATTGCAATAATCTTAGATGGTAATGGTAGATGGGCAAAGAAGAGATTTATGCCTCGTACTTATGGACATAGAAAAGGTGCTTTTAATATTAGAACAATTGCACGTTTTGCTAATCAAATTGGAGTTAAATATTTAACAATGTATTGCTTTTCTACAGAAAACTGGAAACGTCCTGAAGATGAGGTTAATTATCTTATGACTAAACCTGTTAGATACATTAAAAGATATTATGATGATTTGATTAAATCATCAATTAGAATTACTTTTATTGGTAGAAGAGATAGAATTCCAAGTGATTTATTAAATATATTAACTGATTTAGAAAACAAAACACGCGATCACACAGGACTTGTTCTAACATTGTGTATTGATTATGGTTCATTTGATGAACTTACTACTGCA
This sequence comes from uncultured Eubacteriales bacterium, assembly GCA_963628445.1. GTDB lineage: Bacteria > Bacillota_I > Bacilli_A > Acholeplasmatales > Anaeroplasmataceae > JAEELC01. The sequence goes on along the minus strand of CAVGEZ010000013.1, from coordinate 4,996 downwards.
ATTAAGAATATTGCTAGTGAAGTTCAAGATAAAAAATTAGAAATAAGTGATATTAATGAACAATGTATTATGTCTCATTTATTCACTAAAGATTATCCAGCTGTTGATTTAATGATAAGAACTAGTGGTGAATTAAGATTATCTAACTACTTATTATTACAAAGTGCTTATGCTGAATTGTATTTTACAGATGTTTTATGGCCTGATTTTGATGAGAAAGAATTATTAAAAGCTATTGAAAACTATCAATCTCGTAATAGAAGATTTGGTGGTTTAAAGGAGAGTAAATAATGAAGAAAAGAATTATTACTGCCATATTCATGGCATTAATATTTGTTCCAGTACTTATTGTTAAAGAATTATTCCCATTATTTCAATTATTAATGGGAGTGCTTAGTTTAACTGCTTGTATTGAAATAATTAATATGTATGAAAGAAAGAAGAAATTTCCTGGCATATCCAAATACGTTATAATGGCTTGTTCTGTTTTAATGTATTTAAGTGCTACAACTGAATGGCAATTACTTGCTGAAAACTGGAGTCTTGCTGGTACCGAAGCAGAAATTATGGGATCTGATAAATGGATTTCCTATAATTTGTTAAATATTTTAAATATTAATATTAATTTCTTACCAATGTGCTTACTATGTGTTATATTATTATTTTCTATGTTAGTACTTTATAAGGATTTTACCGCTGATGATATAGGTAAAGCTTTAGTTGCAATAATTTATCCTCCACTTGGATTTGCAGGTATGACTATTTTACGTTCAGTAGGATTAAGATTTATATTATATATGTTCTTAATTACTACTTTAACTGATGTATTTGCTTATTTTGCAGGTATGATGTTTGGTAAACATAAGATGTGTCCTAATATTAGTCCTAAAAAAACATGGGAAGGTTCTTTTGGTGGCACAATTATCGCAACAGTATTTGCAACTTTATTTGCTTTCTTTTATGGAGCTTTATTTGGAAAATCATTTGGACCTGAAGCGGCTACAACTCTTTTACATGATGCTCCTTTCTTAAGGACAGAATATATTGATAAATTAAATGGTGTAGAAATATTCTTTATATTGTTTATCTTATCCCTATTAACAAGCGTTGTATCTCAAATTGGAGACTTGGTAGCTTCTAAGCTAAAAAGAGGTTATGATTTAAAGGATTATGGTAATATATTCCCTGGTCATGGAGGAGTATTAGATAGATTTGATTCTGCAATATTTGCAACAATGCTAATATTTACTGTATTCTGTATTTTATTTAATTTATCTGTAAGGTGTTAATTAATATGAAGAAAGTATATTTACTTGGAGCATGCGGTTCTATAGGAACACAAGCTATTGATATTTTGTTAAAAAATAAAGATAAATTTGAAATTGAAGCTATTAGTGTTGGGCATGATCTAACACTTGCTAAAAAAATAATTGACTTAACTAAGCCAAAATGTGTTTGCTTTAGATATCAAAGTGATTTAGATTCATTTAAAGATTATGATATTGAAAAAGTATATGGTGATGAAGGATTACTACATATTGCATCAATGCATAAATCAAATGATGAATTATTAATTAATGCTTTGGTTGGTTCTAGTGGTTTAAAACCTACTGTATATGGAATTAAAGCAAGGAAAGATATAGCTTTAGCTAATAAAGAAACATTGGTAATGGCAGGAGACATTATTAATTCTTTGATAAAGGAATATAATGTACATCTATATCCTATTGATAGTGAACATTCTGCAATTTGGCAATGTATTCAAGGTGAGGAACATAACGAAATATTAAATCTTATTATTACTGCGTCTGGTGGTTCTTTTAGAGATAAAACTAGAGAAGAACTAATCAATGTTACAAAGGCTGATGCCCTAAATCATCCTAACTGGTCAATGGGTGCTAAAATAACTATAGATTCAGCTACTATGATGAATAAAGGATTTGAAGTTATCGAGGCTCATCATTTATTTAATATTGATTATGATCATATTAGGACAGTAATGCATAGAGAATCAGTTGTTCATTCTTTAGTGGAATTTAAGGATCATATGATTAAGGCTGAATTAGGGGTTGCTGATATGAGAGGACCTATTGCTTATGCCTTGTTATATCCTCATCATAATGATTTTGCAGGCGAGGAACTTGATTTGGTTAGTGTTTCTAAATTAACATTTGAAGAATTATCTTTTGATAGATTTCCATGCCTTAAATATGCATATATATGTGGGAAAAAGGGCGGAGTGTATCCGACTGTATTAAATGCAGCTAATGAAGCAAGTGTTAGATTATTTTTAAATGATAAAATTAAATTTTTAGATATTGAAAGTAATATTTTAAAGTATATTTCTAAAGAGTATGATATTGAACCTACAATTGATAATATTTTATCTTTAGATAAACAAATACAAGAAGAAATTTATAAACCATATGGAGGTAAAACATGGTAATTATATCTCTTATTGCGTTTATTTTTGTTATTGGTATTATTATATTAGTTCATGAAGCAGGACATTTCTTTACAGCTAGAAAAGCTGGTATTAAATGTAATGAGTTTTCTATCGGTATGGGGCCTGTTATTAAACAATGGAAATCTAAAGAAACAACTATTTCACTTCGCTGGATTCCGCTTGGTGGATATGTTTCAATGGTTGATGGTAATGAATCTGATCTTTATATTGAGAAGAATAAAGAATTAGGTTTAAATCTAGAAAATGGATGTGTTACAGAAATTGTGTGTGATTCATCAATTTCAGCAGATGTAGTGGGAATTGTAAAAAGAGTAGAACTTAAGTCTAAACATGGTGAAAAACTAGAAATAGATTTGGAAATTGATGGAGAGATTAAGACATATCCAGTACTGGATACTGCTTGTTATGTGCTCGATAAGTCTACTAAACAACAACTTGTACCATACAATCAAAGTTTTGATTCAAAGAAGTGTTGGCAAAGATTAATTGTATTATTTGCTGGTGCATTCATGAACTTTGTTTTAGGTATTGTTTTATGTATTATCGCTTCATTCATTCAAGGAACATCTAACACTTCAAGTAGTGTTATAGGTGAAGTTTCAACTGGATATGCACTTGAAAGCGCTGGTGTTCAAGCAGGCGACAAAATTACAAGTGTATCAATTAATGGTAAATCATATGAAATTTCCACTTGGAATGATTTTTCTAATGTACTTAGCGCTCAATATACTAAGAATGTATATCCGATGAAGTTGACATATTCTAGAGATGGTGTAAGCTATACTACAGAAGAATTAAATCCATATATTTATTTAGTAAAAGCTGGTCTTACAAATAATAACGCCGAAAAATATACTAACGAATCAGGTCAAAGCGGACTTGTTATTGGTAGTGTAGATACTAATTATGGTGATGATTTTACTGAAGGTGATGTTATAACTGCAATTAAGGTTGCGGTATACGATACTAATGCAAAAATTTATGATCCTACAGCAGAATTTAAAGCTGTTTCATGTTGGGATGATATTTTAATAAATACATTAGGACAAAATTATAATGGAACTTTATCTAGCTGTAATGATAATGAACAAATTACTATTAAATATTTAGATAGAATTGAAAAAGATGGTGTCGTTACTTATGAAGAAAAAACTACTAATGTATATACTGCTTACTCTAATGAAGTATTAGATGCTCAAGGCTATACAGCAGTTAGATTCATCTTTGGTGCTTCACCTACTATTCACAGAGAATTTACAAGTTGTATGGCTCAAGCTTTTGAAAGATTTTGGTCATATTTCACTCAAGTTGTAAAAACTTTGAAATCATTATTATTCCCTTCTAATGGTGTTAGAACAATTGGTGCTAAGAATTTATCAAGCGTTGTAGGTATTTATAGCATGGTATCCCAATATCTAACTTTAGGTCCTGCGATTTTCTTATTCTTTGTAGCAATGTTAACTATTAATATAGGTATTATGAATTTACTTCCAGTACCAGCATTAGATGGCGGCAGAATAATTTTCGTTTTATATGAAATGCTTACAGGAAGAAAGCCAAATAAGAAATTTGAAACTATACTTAATTTTATATTCTACATATTAATATTTGCTCTATTTATATTTATAACTTATAACGACATATTACGTCTTGCAAAATAAGGTCAATCTATTACGATTGACTTTTATTTTTTACATAAATATCCTATAATATTATTAGGATATTGTGAAATTTAAAAAAGTATTATGAACAATATTTATACTCTAGAAACTAAAAAAAGTTAATAAGAAAAGAGGATAAATTATGAATAAGTATATGTTTTTAGCTATTGAAGAAGCTACAAAAGGAATTGAGGCAGGTCATGGTGGACCATTTGGTTGCATTATTGTAAAAGACGATAAAATTATTGGACGTGGACATAATAGAGTTGTAATTAACAATGACCCAACGTGTCATGGTGAGATGGAAGCCATTCGTGATGCGTGTAAGAATTTGAATTCATTTGATTTGGCTGGCGCAACTCTTTATACTACAGGAGAGCCTTGCCCTATGTGTTTTGGTGCAATTCTTTGGGCTAATATTAGCAAGGTTTATTATGGTTGTAATGTAAAAGATACGGATAAGATAGGATTTAGAGATGACATTTTCTATAATATGACTGAAGAGAAAAAACGTGAATTTCAAACAGAACTTGATAGAGATGAATGCTTAAAGTTATATGAAAAATATATGGCTATTGATTCAAAAGTAAATTATTAAGATCAAAGGCGCTAAAAGGCGCTTTTTCTTTTGGATTAAAAATGTATAAATTATTTTAATTTTCTTATTGACTCTATAAGTCATTAAGAGTATACTAATTAAGGCTTTATTAGAGCCTTAGTGAAAATAAGTTAAATAAAAAATATAAAAATTATGTTGACAATAAAGTTTAACTTGTGATATACTAATTAAGCGCAATGACTTGTAAAAAGTCAATGTGTTAAGGTCTTTGAAAACTGAACATATGACAATAAATAAACGAAATTATTA
>CAVGEZ010000012.1:0-39352 GCA_963628445.1 uncultured Eubacteriales bacterium | reverse complement strand
TTATTTTATAAAAGAATTCTTATATCTTGAATTTTTGGTTAAAAATGATAAAATAATATTGAAGAAAATACTTCGTTTGGGCTGGCGTAAGTCTTGGTCCACCAACGGCGAGAGATAGTCTCGCCATTATTTTTTTATTTGGAGTGATTATTATCAAAAAAAATATTAGTATTTTTATAGACGAATCAGGTGATTTCGGCTTTGTCGGTGAAGCATCAAAGTACTATATTATTACTTTGATTTTTCATGATCAATCAAATGATATTACCTCTAATATAAATAAAATTAAAGATAAGCCTGTATTTCATGCTGGACCTATTATTAGAAGAGAATATCCTTTTATTAACAGTGATATATCAGAAAGAAAAAGATTATTTCAAACTTTTTTTATGTTTACTCAGTCTTTACCAATAAAATATAAAACTTTTACTTATGTAAAAAAAGAATTTAATGGAAATTTATTTAAGATGCAAGCTCGAATGAATAGAGATATTTATAACTTTTTTGCTGATAATATTGAATTATTTGAGGACACTAAAATTATTATATATTATGATAATGGACAGCAAATTATTACAAAAGTTATTAATTCATCATTAGCTATAACTGGCCTTGATTATGATTTTAAACAAAAAGTTCATCCTGAAGACTATAGACTATTTCAGGTTGCTGATTTCATTTCGACGATTAAATTGTTAGAATTAAAAGCTAATATAAACTCTTTGTCAACTTCTGAAAAGATGTTTATTGATAATAGACATTTAAAAAATGTATATATTAGGTCTTTGCGGAAAAAGGAATTTAAATAAAAGATTATGCAAATGTTTTATTGAGCCATAGAAATGGTAAATGATTAAGGAAGGTTCTAATTTTCAACCTTAAATTTTCTAGTTATCCAGAGGTCAACGGAAGTTGACTTTTTTTCTTTCTCTAAATAAAATATATTTAAGTTTTAAAAATAGAGGTATATATGAAAAAATTTATTTTAACAATAGATCAAGGTACAACTTCAACTCGTGCTATCTTATTTAATAAATGGGGTCAACAAGTTTATAAATATCAAATGGAATTTACACAAATTAGAGTAAAGGCAGGATTTGTTGAACATAATGCACTTGAAATATATGAAACAGTATTAGAGTGTATTAAAAATGTTATAAATGGTGCAGAAGTAAATCCTAAAGAAATTGATAGTATCGCAATTACTAATCAAAGAGAAACTACTGTTTTATTCGATAAATCAGGAAATCCCTTAGCTAACGCAATATGCTGGCAATCTCGTCAAAGTGAATATATAGCTAAAGATTATATAGAAAAAGGATATACTGATTTTATTTTTAAGAAGACAGGACTAAAGATTAATTCATATTTTAGTGCTACAAAGATTAAATATTTACTAGAAAATAATGAAAATGTAAGAAAACATTATGAAGAAGATGATTGTCTTTTTGGTACAATTGATACTTTTTTACTATATAAATTAACTAAAGGAAAGAGTTTTTATACAGATGCGACTAACGCTAGTAGAACTCTTTTATATAACATAAATACATTAGAATGGGACACTGAATTACTTGATTTATTTAACATAAAGAAATCTATATTACCAGAAGTATTATCTAATAATTCATGTTTTGGTTATATGGACTTGTTTGGAGAAAGTGTACCGATTTGTTCTATGATTGGAGACCAACAAGCTTCTCTTTTTGGTCATACTGCATTTAATAAAGGTGATATTAAAAACACTTATGGAACTGGTTGTTTTATGTTAATGAATATAGGGGACAAACCTATATATTCAAGTAACGGCTTACTTACAACTATAGCTTATATGATTGATAATAAGCCAACTTACGCTTTGGAAGGTTCAGTGTTTGTTGCAGGTGCTCAAGTCACTTGGCTTAGAGACGGGTTAAAGATTATAAAATCTAGTAAAGAAACATTTGAACGCGCAAGCTTACAGGAAGGCCATGATTTAATTATAGTACCAGCTTTCCAAGGCCTTGGAACTCCATATTGGGACTCTGAGGCAAGAGGTGCAATGTTTGGAATGACTTTTAATACAACTCAAGAATCCATTATTAAAGCGTGTTTAGAAGCTATTTGTTATCAATCTAAAGATTTGATGGAAGTAATGATTAAAGAAACTAATGAACATCAAATATCGCTATCCGTTGATGGCGGAGCTAGTGAAAATGATTACTTGTTACAATTCCAATCAGATATTTTACAAAGTGTTATAAAACGTCCTCGTCAAATTGAAACAACTGCTTTAGGTGCTTCATATATTGCAGGTCTTTTTACTAACTTCTTTGAATCGGAAGAATATTTAAAGAAAATAAATGAGATTGATAAATATTTTTATCCAATAATAGATAAAACAGAAGCAGATAAACTTTATTCTCGCTGGCTTAAAGCTGTAGAATCTTGTAGAATGTTTAAATAGTTGTATTATAATTTAAAATAAATTTAAATTGTTGTATAATCAATGTATAAAAAATAAATTAAGGAGATTTTGAAATATGTTATTTGACGAATTAAAAAAAGCTAAAATGCAAGCTTTGAAGGAGCATGATTTAAATAAGCGTAGTGTACTTGAAGCAGTTATTTCACGTACTATGTTACAATCAGTAGAACTTAAAGCTCAAGGTAAGGAATTGACTGATGCAGATACTTTATCTAATATTTCTAAAGTTGTTAAAGAATTAGAAGAAGAAAAGTTAAGCTTTAGCCAAGCAGGAAGAGATGATAAGGTATCAGATTTAGAAACACAAATTAACTATATTAGTGCATTTTTACCTAAACAATTAGACGAAGAAGAAATTAAGAAGATTATTTTATCTTTACCTGATAAATCTATTAAAGAAGTAATGAAGCACTTTAAGACTAACTACCAAGGTAAGTGTGATATGGGATTAGTTAGTAAAGTTGTAAAGAGTTTAGAATAATGATATTTGATTATATTCTTTGTCTTCAAGGAGGCGCAATGAGATCTGTATTTACTTGCGGAGTACTTGATGCCTTCCTTGATAACAATATTTTATTTAAGACAATATACGGAGTTTCCGCAAGTTCTAAAGATATGTTTTATTATGCATCTAGTCAAAGAGGCGTAGCTTATAAAGCTAATTTAGAATGTGCTAAAGACCCTAATACTTTTAATATGGCTAATGCTTTAATGGGTAAACCTGTAATTGATAGTAATTATTATTTTAAGGAAATTAGAGATAAAAAGTATCCATATAATATCGATAAGATAATAGAAAATGGTATTGATTTATATATTGGTTGTACTAATGTTGATACCTTAGAAGAAGTATTCTTTAAAGCACCATCTGACAATCTAGATAAGAAGATTGAAGCTTCTTGTTCTTTACCTGTTATTCAACCTATGGTAGAAATTGATGGCACAAACTATCTAGATGGTGGAATAGTAGAAAATGTACCATTGTCAGATGCATTAAAACAAAATAAAAAGATTATAGTTGTAACTACAAGAGAAAGTGGTTATGTTGCAAGTGAGTCTAGTAGTGATGGTCTTATTAATGGTTTTATTAGTATGAAATATCAAGAATATCCACAACTTCGAGACAAACTATTAAATAGAAATAGTGATTACATTAATGAATTTAAAACAATTGAAACACTAGAAAAAGATGGTAAAATCTTTGTTATAAGACCTAGTAAAGCTACTAATGTTGATAGACTTGAACGTGATGAATCTAAATTGCATGCATTATACATGGACGGCTATAATACATGTATTAAACAAATAGAAAGCATGTTTAATTATTTAAAATAAAGGAGATTAATGATGGATTTAACTCAAGAATTTAATAAATATAAATCTGATAATGAACTATCAAGAAAATATCAATATGCATTATTCGTTCTTTCATTTGATTCTGAGACTGATTGTCCAATTGACTCAAGAGAGTATTCAATGGAAGTACAAGAATTCTTTTATTCTAAGATATTAGATATTATTACATCTGATGATTATAAAAATAATTTAAAGTACTTATATGAAAATAGAAGTTATTTATCTGAGATTGAACGTCTTCAAATTGAAGAAGATATGAAAGAAACATTAAAACTTGAGCGTATTCCTCATGATGAGTTACTAGCTCATATTGCAAATCTAAATAGATCTTCTTTAGAATGGAAGAATGCTCGCGAAACACTAGATTATTCAAAATTCTTAAAAGAATTAGAAGAACTAGTTAACTATAACTTTAAGTATGCAGATTATATGCAAAAGCCATATAAGCATAAACTTGATATAGCACTTGATGAAATGGAAGATTCATTTAATGTTCTAAAGTACGATGAGTTCTTTGATTTAATTAAGAAAGAAATAGTACCACTAGCTCAAAAGATTATTAAAATGCCTAAAAAGTATAATGAAAAACTTGATCATTTAACTTTTGATAAATATAAACAAATGAAGATCACTAAAGAAATTTGTGATATGATGGGCTATACTAATAAGACAGGTTGTGTAAGAGAGACTATTCATCCTTTTACTAATGGATTTAATTTATCAGATGTAAGAATTACTACTGCATATGATGAATCACTACTTTTATCAAATATTTATTCAGTAATGCATGAAGCAGGTCACGCTTTATATGAATTAGGTGTATCAAAAGAATTAAATAATACATGTCTTGCTGGTGGAACTAGTGCTGGTATGCATGAATCTCAATCTCGTTTTATGGAAAATTATTTAGCTAGGTCTTATTCTTTTACTAAAAAACTTTATAGTATACTAGTTAAAGAATTTAGCAAAGAATTTGAAGGTATTACTGTTGATGATTTGTACTATTATGCAAATAATGTATCTAACCAATTTAAACGTACAGAGGCTGATGAATTAACATATCCTATTCATATCTTAATCCGTTATGAGGTTGAAAAAGCTTTGTTTGCAGGAGAAATTAGTGTTAATCAAATTGGGGACAAGTTTAATGAATTGTTTAGTAAGTATTTACTAGCTACTCCATCTAATCTACTTGAAGGTGCTTTCCAAGATGTTCACTGGTCAAGTGGATTTGGCTACTTCCCTACTTATGCGCTAGGTAATGCGTATGCAGCTCAATTCTATTATAGAATGAAGAAAGATTTAGATATTGATGCATTAATGGAAGAGGGTAACTTTGCACCAATTAATTCTTGGCTTGATGAAAAAGTACACAAGTATGGTAAGTCACGTAAAAATTTATGGATTGTTAAAAACGCAACAGGCGAAGAATTTAATCCTAAGTATTATATAAAATACTTAAAAGAAAAATTTGAAAAGATATATAATATAAAATAATTTATGACTGCTGTTTACATTTTACTATATACCCTAATTACTATATTTATACTTGCATTAATATATTATATTTATAGACAAGTAATGTGGTCTAAGGTTAATAATAAATATGCTTTTTCTAAGTTTAGAGAAGCAATTAATGAAATTGACAAACTACATAAATTTGCAACTCCTCTAATGAGAAGAAAGATGTTAATATATAAAACAAGTAGTGCTTTTTTAGTTGGTGATGATGATTTATTCTTAGAATGTATTAATAAAATAAATAAGAATTCCCTAACTTATGGACAATACTATTATTACTATATGATTGCTTATTACATAAAGAAAGAAGATTATCAAGCTGCTGAAAATTTTTATGGTATTTTAACTAAGAAATTTAAAATATCACGTGAATTAGATCTTGTAACACCTCTTGCAATTCTTATGGCTCAAAAGGGAGACGAAAAGGCTTTTAAGAAATTAAGAGAACTAAAAAGATCAAAACATATAGACACTACATTTGTTAGTGTTGCGAATGACTATATCAAAAAGAATAAGAGAAAGGGAGCTAGCGAGTAGCTCCCTTTAGGTGTATTATGAAAAATATTAATGAAATTTATAACAATTTATCAGAAGAAGAATATTATGAAAAATTAAATAATTATATTAATGATGGATTTGTTATTGTTGGATCTGAGTTTCCTTATGTTAAACTAGTAAAGAATGGAGAAATTATTGAATTAAATCTTAACATTAGTAAACCTACATTGCACAAAACTATGATGCCAAATTATAATGAATCACTTCTTAGTATTATTGATGGATTTAAATCTAATTATAATAGTAATTCTATATCTAGTATTGATAAAAACATATTTGATAAACATTATAAGAATACTTTAATTCTAATATTAGATGGTTTAGGTAAGAATATATTAGATGAGTTTGTAACTCGTTTTCCTAATAATTTCTTATCTAAAAATGTATATAAATATGCTTGTGCTATATACCCATCAACTACAGCTTGTGCTACTACAAGTATTAAGTCAGGTCTAGTGCCATTTGAGACAAGTTGGACAGGATGGAGTAATTATTTTCGTGAGGTAGATAAGGAAGTTGTTTTATTTACTGGTGCAGATTATTATACTGATGAATTATCGGGTATTAAGGCAAATGATGTAATTCCATATAAACCATATTATGACAAATTAGATGTTAATGGTGATTTTGTAGAACCAGATTTTACAAATAAAGAATATAAGTTTTCAGACACCTTATACCGTGCACTAGATAAATTAAATCACGGGGTTCAAACACTATATATCTATGATACAGAACCGGATGGCTTGCTACATAAATTAGGTACCAAAAATGATCAAATATATTCACTTCTTAATTCATATTCTAAACAAATAGAATCATTTTATAATAAATTACCTAAGGATACATTACTAATAATATCTGCAGATCACGGACATATTGATAACATTAATATTAAATTCTATTTAGATAAATATTTATATTCACTTCTTAAAAGACGTCCTACAAATGATTCTAGATGTTTAACATTTAAGGTTAAAGATGAATTTAAGAGTACTTTTGAAAAATATTTTAAATCACTTTATTCTAATATTTATGATTTATATACAAAAGATGAATTTATTAGATTAGGCTTTGTAGGTCATTCCTTAAATAAGGGAGAAAGATTAGATGATTTTTTAGCTGACTTTATCGCAGTTGCAAAAACTAACTATACACTTTGCTTAAAAGAAAAGGCACTAAATCATGTATCAAATCATGCGGGAATTACAGAAGAAGAAATGGTTATTCCTTTAATAGTTTTAAAGAAATAAATATTTAATAAAATTAATTTCTAGTGTATAATAGATTTAACTTAGAGGATTTTAAAATATGAAGGTTAATTTTGTAAATAATATTTATGTTGTAGAAGACGAAAAAAAACATAAACTAGATGTAAAAAAATATCGTGATATTATTAAAAGTGTATTTAAAACAGTTGATGATAATCATATTATGACTGTTATTTTTGTTGATAAAGAGACAATACACTCTATTAATAGAGATTATAGAGGAGTGGATAGAGTAACTGATGTTATATCATTTGCACTTCATGATAATGACGAGTGTGAGTTTACAGAAGAGAGTGAAATAGAACTTGGTGACATTTTTATTTGTGTAGATAGAGCTATCGAACAAGCAAGTGATTATGGTCACTCAGTTGAAAGAGAGATAGGTTTCCTTGCAGTACACGGATATCTTCATTTATGTGGATATGACCACATGACAGAAGAAGATGAAAAGGTTATGTTTGCGCGACAAGATGAAATTTTAAATAAAGCTAATTTAAAAAGATTTTAGGAGGATTTATGAAAACTATAGATTTAGTTAATAAGGCAATTGAGGGAAGAAAGAGAAGTTATTCTCCATATTCTCATTATGCAGTAGGTGCTGCATTATTATTTAAGGATGGTACAGTTGTAACTGGAGCTAATATTGAAAACGCTGCCTATGGTGTATGTATTTGTGCTGAAAGAGTTGCAATGTTTCAAGCTCATAACATGGGACTTGATTTAAAGAATGATTGTGTTGCAATCGCAATCACATCTGATTCTAATATTGCCTGCGCACCATGTGGAAGTTGTAGACAAGTTATGAATGAATTACTTAAGAAAGATTGCAAGGTTATTATGTCTAACTTAGAAGGCTTAGTTAAGGAAGAGACAGTTCAATCAATACTTCCTTATGGGTTCGACAATCTTGACTAATAATTTTAAATCTGGTTTTATTACTATTTTAGGGCGCCCTAATGTAGGTAAATCTACTTTTTTAAACAAAGTTATTGGTTCTAAAATTGCAATAATGAGTGATAAGCCTCAAACTACAAGAAATACAATACTTGGTGTTTTAACTAGAGAAAATAGTCAAATAATTTTTACTGATACTCCAGGTATTCATAAACCTCAAAGCCAATTAGGTCGTCTTTTAAATGAAGATGCATACAATGCAGCTCGTGGTGCTGAGGCTATATTATTTATGGTTTCTGCCGTTGATGAAATTGGTAAGGGTGACTTAATGATTATTGATCATTTAAAAAATTATAAAGAACCTGTTTATCTAGTTATTAATAAAATAGATGCATTAGAATCTAAAACACAAATTCCTGATATTATAATTTCATATATGCAGCAATTTGAATTTAAAGAGGTTTTCCCAATTTCAGCTAAGACTGGAGAAGGAGTTAATGAACTTGTTGACACTCTTGAATCTCTATTAAGTGAAGGACCTAAATATTATCCTGATGATATGATTACAGATCATCCTGAAAGATTTATTATAGCTGAACTTATAAGAGAAAAGTGTTTCTATCTAACAAATGATGAGGTTCCTCATTCTATTGCAGTATTAGTAGATTCAATTAAAGAAGTAGAAGATAATATTGTTGAGATTTACGCAACAATTTATGTAGAACGTGATAGTCAAAAAGGTATAATCTTAGGTAAGAATGGCTCTTTAATTAAGAAGGTTAAAGACTTAGCTCGAAAAGATATTAAGAAGCTATTAGGTTCAAACGTAGATTTAAATCTATGGGTTAAGGTTAAAAAAGATTGGACAAGTAGACCAGATTCAATGAAGGCCTTAGGATACGAAAAAGATACTTATTAATAATATTAGGTAGTCTAAATTAGGCTACCTAATTTTTAAAAAGCGAGGTGATTTATGTGGCAAATATTAAATTAATAGGATTTGTTGTAGAAAATATACACTATAATGAAACTAGTGAAATCATACATTTATTTACCTCTTCTGGCTTAATATCTATTATGTGCAAAGGTGCTAGAAGATACAAGTCACATAAGCTAGCTATCTCTATTCCTCTAACTAAAGTAGAATGTATAGTAACAGATACTAAAGTACCTAATTTAGTAGATTATTCAATTATAAATAATTATGATGATATTAAAAATGATTTAAAGAAAAACTTATGGTTTAGTTTTTTGTTTAATTTTGTAAACAATATTCCACCTAATTCATATTTTTCAAATATATACAAGCTATTAGATAGAATACTAGACCTTGAAAAATATTACGAACCATCTCTATTAGTATCTATATTTTTAATAAAATTACTTAAAGCTTATGGAGTAGAGCCTAATTTTAAAACTTGTGTAGTGTGTGGATCAAATAAACCAGAATTTTTTACAACTTCGATTGGAGGAGTCTCTTGCAGGCTTCATACAGCAATTGATTCTAAAATATTAGAAGATTACGAATTAATGAAAGAATTGTATTACTTAGATATTTATAATAATAACTTAGATAAGTATCTAAATATAGACTCAAAAGCTTTATTTGATCAAGTAAAGTTATATTATGAATACCATGTGGATTTGAATTTGAAGATGGTAAATACTTTAATATTTTAGGAGATAAATTATGTTTGAATTATATAAAAATTATAAAAATGATTTTTTTAATAACACAATTAAGCATTTAAATATTACTGGTTTAAGCTTAAAAAGAGTAGAAAAGCTAGGATGTATTCATGAAGCATATCAAGATATAGAACTATTAAGTTATCTTCTTTATGATTATGAAATTGAATTCTTAAAGAAAAATCTAAACAATAATAATATAGAACTAAATTATATAACATATCAATTAGAAAAGTTATTAATCCTTATTAAGGTAAATGGCGCTTTAAGAGTTAATGATTATATAAAAAAAGATATTATTAAGGGAATAGAATATTATGATACTTGCAAAGTTGAAATAGATAATACTAAGTATTTAATATATTTTGCATTAGGAATTATTAGAACTAAAGGAATAGTTTTAAAGAGTTATTTAAGACAAGCATTTAAGGACTGTTTTCATTTAAGTGATATTCAAATAGAGGATGTATTACTTTTGATGAATGAACATCCTTTGCTTAATAGATTTGTGAAACCAAAAAAATTAAAATCTAAACTTTATTATTGTTTATTTGAATTTTTAGATGATGATTTTGAAATACTAAATTATGAGAGTAAGAACACTGAAATTAATAGTCTTAGTCTCATAAATATTGGTAAATATTATTTAGACACTGAATCTAATGAATATTTAGAGGCAATAAATAATTTAAATAATGCAATATATCTAAGTAGATGTGATAGAGCTTTATTAATTTATTTATCAGGGTTTGCAAAATTTAAGTATTATAATACTCATCATTTAATTGATAATAATACTAAAAAACTTCTTGATTTAGATACAAATACAGATATCCTAGATTACTTAGAACTACTTCCTTCTTACTATCCTTGTGGAAAAAAGAGTGTATTTATAGATTCTAGTAAAGTTAGAGGTATGTTTAAAGCTTATATTGCATATTTATATTTCAATTATAAAAAAGATTATATGGCTGACTCAAATACGATACAATCGGTTGATGAAAAGCATTTACTTTCTTTAGTACATAACCATGAGGCAGATATTGAAAAAATAAGAGAAAACAAACCTAGGGACTATTATGTATATAAATTCTTATCTGATAAAATAGTATTACTAGATATAGAACTTAAAAAGTTAGTTTATATGAAAACTAATATATATTCTCTTATATTAAATACTTATTCAACAGGTAGGGTTGTAAATCAAAACCTTATTGATGTAGACGGAGACTTAACACCAATAATTAATAATAGTATTAGTTTTATAGATGATGAGAAAAAAGTAGAATATGATTCTATTTGTGAAAAACTTATGAAAAACTAATTACTTAATTTGAATATTTTAATAAATAAACTTAATATTATAATATCTTATTAAGAAAAGAGTGATAAATATGGCAAAGAATACAAACGAAATAAAAGGGTTTGAAAAATGTTATGATGCTTACGGGCATATTGATTATAATAAACTAGGTAAGTTTTATTTGGATTTATTTTCTAAAGAACTAATGAATGCTAAAATTAACAATGAAAAATTAGTTGAACGCATTAATTATACTCTAGATTATGATACATTAATCTCTTCAGGTGAAGAAAAGATTATTACATCTATTGTAAATAAGATTGAAGAAAAGTATCATTTTAATGCATATTTATCAGAAAAAGGAATACATCATATAAAGCCATATGAACTATTAGGATATAATAGTGCTAATGATATAAATAATGTAATTAATTCAAACTTAAGTATTGATGATGTAGTTAATATTGCAACAAACAGACTATCTTACTATTCTAAGTTTTATCGAGCTTTCGCAACTGATATAGAAGATACCGTAAGTGAGATAAATAGAAAAGATGAGCTTTCGTTATTACTTGGTTCTTTAAAAGAATTAGAAAATTATCAAAAGAGTAAATCATTACTTGATAAGATATTACATCCTTTTAAAACACAAGAAGATAATAGAAAGATTAACGAAGTTAAGGATCAATATATTAGAAATATTTTAGGATTAAAAAGTGATGAAAAAATCACTAAGTTTATGAGAGGATATGTTAGTGATAGCGTTAAGGCATTAAGTGATGATTATAATAGAGTTAATCATAAATATTATAATTACCATATAAACTTTAGAAACTTATTTCCTCTAAAAACTTTTAGGGAAGAATATAAGCCTCATCAAATAGAAACTGACGAAGAAAGAGAAGCACGTCTAGATCCTAGTAAGAATGCAGTTGATAAGGCTCAATCTGAAATGATTCTAAATGAAATGTTTAAAAAGTTTGATGCCAACATTCAAAATGATAAGGCTAATTACCGTAAACCTATTGAAGCTATTGAAGTTAAAAATGATATTAATAATCGTATAGTTATTAATGATGATTTAGATAAACAACTAGTTAATGATAAGCAAATTAATAAATAGTTAATTATATCAGACATGATAAATTTAAATTTCTTCTTGAAATGAAATGATATTTTCGCTATAATAATTAAGCATGGTTGAGTGGTCAAGCGGCTAAGACGGTTCCCTCTCAAGGAACAATCACGGGTTCGACTCCCGTCTCGACTAAATTTATATGTATCATACACTTGAGGTTAAATAGCCTCAAGTTTTTTTCTTACACAATTTTTTCACAATTTTTATTAATTATATAGTATAATTAGATTAAGAATAAAAGAGGTGATATTATGGAAGAAAATCCACAAGCTAAAGAAGCCAACCTAGAATTTAATAATCCTGTTAATAAAAATGATAAAGAAGAGAAAAAACGTAAAGAAGAACAAGAAAAGCGACTTAAACTTCTTGAAAAAATAGGTAAAGATAAAGAGTTCAAAAAGTTTAATAATGCTTTGGAAGACTTCTGTTTAACAAATCATAAAACAAGTGTTGAAACTTGTGCTAAAAATGGTCAATTATTTTCATATGACGCGAAACTTGTACTTGAAAATTTAGATAATATTGATCAAGAAACTGTTCAAGATAGATCCATAACTATTAAAGATAAAAAACTTGATTATATTAAATTATATCAATTAATGAAATCAGGAAAACTTGTCTTTGTTGGAAAGGATAAATTACCTAAAGCATATACTTATAATAGTAAAACTGGCAAATTTGAAATTTATGAGGTTAATAAGAAAAAAGAAAGTGCTAATATGGCTGATAGAGAACCTCTTAAATGGTATAAGATTGGTATTGCACTAGTTTATGCAGTATTTGCATTCTTTAAGGCTATTATTGATAAATTTAGAATTCCACGTCTTGTAAAAGAATATAAAGATAATATTGATAAATGCGGACAAGAATATGTATGTGCCAATATGATGAAAAGACAGGAAGAAGTAAATTTAGTTGGTAAAGAGAAAAATATTGTAAAAGAAGATAAATCTCTTCACAATGAATTATTTCCTGAGGAAGAAAAGAAAGTTGATCTAAACAATTTAATAAATAATGAGGAAAAAGAAAAAAATCTAGGTAATTTAATTACTAATGAAATTACTGACAAAGAATTAGAAATTGATGGCAATGAATCATTAATAAAAGAAATAAACGAATTAAATCAAGAAGGTTTATTTAAAGATGATTCAGAAAATAATATCAAAAATGATAACATTGATAATGAAAATAACATTGATAATGAAAATAACATCGATAATGGTAATAATAATTTAAGTAGAGAAAACACTTTAAATGATGATTTAAATAAGACACAAGATAATCTAAATAATATTAATAACAATATTGAAAATGATAAAATTATTGATTTAACAAATAAGAATGAAACTAATAATATTATCAATGAAAATAACATTAATGAAAAAGATAATATTCAAGATTTAACAAACAATAACATTTCTAACAATGATATTAAAAATGAAAACAATATAACTAACGATAATATTATTAACAAAAATAATGATAATATCATTACTGATGACGATAATATAATTAATACAAATGATATTAAAAATAATCTTAGTTTTAGTGAAGAAATGAATATTAGTGATAATAAATTAAATAATGGTTTGATTGATATGTTTAAGGATGATCCGAATGCTAATGAATTACTAACAATTAATTCATTAGATCAATTACCAAACAATTATTTTGATGGATTTGATGGTGGTTTATTTGAATTTGATGATTTAGATTTATCTAAAGAAGATAATAAGATAGTAAAGAATGATAATGCTATTTAAAGATAGGAGTTAATTTAGTATGTCTAATTGTAAAGATGTAGTAAGAGAAAAAATCAATCTTACATTAAATAATTTAAACTTAAAAAATTATAATCTATTTAAAAAGTCTTTAGACAGCTTAAAATTAGAAAACACTATTTTTGAATTATCTGAATATAATAATGAAGAAATTAATGAGGCTTTAGAATATCAATTTTCTAAAGTCCCATTATTTAATGAATCGGATAAGCTAGCTTATTATATACATCATTCTCTTGGTTCTAATTCTTTTTCAAATATACTAACTGATAAAGAATTAGAGTACTTACTTGATTTTTTACTAGAAAACGAAGATATCGAAATAGAAGAATTTGAAGATCTATTAAAACTTAATTATAAGTATAAATATAAATCTAAAATAGATAAATTACTTCAAAGAAAAAATATTCATAAGATTAATGTTTCACATAAATCTAATAATCATGAATTTATATATAAGTTATTCTTAAATATTATGAATAGTAATGTTAAAACATATTATAGTTTTAATTCAAAAGAATATTTTACTAATATAGCTAAAACAAAAGAAGTATTAAATTATTTATCTACTATTGGTTATAAAAATATTACTGTTCTATTAGAAACAGCCTTAATAAATAATGACTATAAGGCAATATATGATTTAACTAGTACTATTAAACTAAAGAATAATGAATTAAATAAATTAATTGATGTACTAAATAATTCTACTAGTAATTCTATAGATTTATCTAAGGTAGATTTCTTAAGAGAGGGTGAAACTAATTTTAAAGAATTTAGTTTAAGATCTAATCTAGAGGTAGACTCTTTAAAACAAGCTCTAAACTTAATTAATGAATATTTAGCTGATGATATTAAATCTCATAATCTAAATTTTAATGATGTATTAAAAAATACTAAAAACTTAGATATATTGTTACTTAATCTAAGAGAAATATTTAAAACTTATGGAATTAATATTGATATAAGTTATATTAAAGGTAACTTAACTGATTTAGATTTCGTAAAAGAGATGTATATACTTAAGAGTCTATACTATCTAATACTTTTAATGAATGAAAAGAAAATTGATCATAATAAGTTAGAAAATAAAGAAGATTTACTTGCATTATTAAGTGGTGCTTTTGAGACTTCTAATATAGCAGAGAAAATGTTATCAAATAGTGTAACTAAATTAGATTTATATAATATATTGTTAGTACTAGATGCAAGTAGTAAACTACAAAACGTACCAAATAAATCTTTATTTAATGAAGAATTTAAGAATGTAAATTTAGCAGATAATTATACATTTAAAGAACGTTATGATTACTTAACTAAAGATAAAGATTTAGAGAATAAGATAAATAATTTTAAAGAATACTTTACTGATTTAAAGAAGCTTAAATATTTATCTAGACTTGAAATTGAAGTTGAAATCGAAAGACAAATGTATAATTTCTTACTTCAAGTTAATCTTAACTTCTATGATGTTGAAAGCGGACTTGAAGGTATGATTGATCTTATTAAAGGATTAAAAGATACTATAAATAAAGATGTTTGTGTAAAGTTTGAAAAGATTGCAGAAGCTAAACCAACTCAATTAGAAAGTGAGATGGATACTACAAGTAAAGCAATAGAGGTTCTTAAAGAATATAATGAGAAAAAGGATATCATTAATAATAGTTTAGAAGAATTACTTGTAAAGAGAGCATTGATTGATCAAAATAAAGATTATATCGTTAACAATGATATAGTTAGTCAGGCTATAAATGAAAGTATTGATAAATTATACTTAGAAAGTGCAAACCTTGAAACAGAAAAGAATAGGATTATTGCCCAAGAAGAAAGAAAAGGTATTAAGATTGATTTAGATGAATTATCTAATAATAGGCTTGTTAGAGAAGATGATTTTAATGATTTCTTAGTATTTGATCATGATGATAACAAGATTGAAAAGTGAGATTTTAACAAGTCTCATTTTTTCACTGAATTTTCACAAATAAAATTACATAAAAATATATAATAAAATTAATAATTTTACAATTTTTAAGAATTGATAATATATCATTTTGACTTAAATAATGATATAATTAAAAAAGAATAACTTTGCGAGGTGGTTTGATGAAAAAGACAATGATATTTAAAATCTTTATAATATTATTAGCCTTTTTTGCAGGCTTTAAAACCTTAAGTGTGAGTAAGGGTATAAATATTATAAATTTAGATAGTAATTCAAATATAAATTCAAAACTAACAAGTACTTCTATCGAAGTTAATAATGAATATTTAGATGTCTCAGTAAATGATACATTAACTCTTGATTTATCTATAACAAATCCAGATTTAAGTATTAAGTCTTATAAATCATTGAATACTTATATTTTAAGTGTTAGTGATAAAGGTGTCGTTTATGGAAAACATAAAGGAACTACAGGAGTAGTTGTAACTTTATCAGATAACTCAAGTAAGACTATAAATATAAATGTATGTGATAATCCAGAAAGTGTAGAAATATATTCGTCTGACGATGTATTGTTTCAAGGAGAAACTAGCAAGATTGTTGCAAGTGTATTACCTATTGGGTCAAATAGAAATGTTACTTATCAATCTAGTAATGATAATGTAGAAGTTAAAGAAGATGGAAGTATAGTAGTTTCTAGCAAGGCTAGTGGTAGTGTTACTATTACAGCTACTACAAAAAATGGACTAAATGATTCAAAAGATTTTACTATTTTACCTAAATCAAGTTGCACAAAGAGTACTACTTTAAGTGAAACTAGTGCTGTTTCAATTAATCAAAGTGATATTGATACATATAATTCTATTGATTTATATTGTGGTGTTGGTGCAACAAGTTTTATTAGTGCACCTACATATTATGTTGAATTAAATGATATTTCTTATACTTCTAGCGAAGAAGGTTCTAGTGTTATTACTATTTTAGCTAGAGGTTATGTAAATATTGTATTTAAAGTTAATGGTCATGTTTCTTTAATTGGGAAAAACTATTTAGGTATTCAAGTTACTTCAAATAGGTTGTCAGATGATCCACATGCAAATATTATTTTTGAATCTAATGATTTAAAGAGTTCTATATCAATTGGATATACTGACACTTTATCAACTGAGGATGAAAGTGGATTAGGTAATGCAACTTTTAGCTTAAAGGATAATAATCAAACAAGTATAGATATTACTACATTAACTGATTCAATTAATTCTTTAAGTGGTACTAATCAAAGTGTTAGCTTCTATTTAGTTAATAATTTATATAAAACTGTAAACTTTAGTGATTCTCAAAGCTTATATGGTTATGTATCAGATACTGTAGATATCAATTATTCATTAAATGAAACAGACATTGATATTATAAGTTTAGCTAATTCAAGTGAAACTAGTGTTGCAAATATTGATTCTAGTTCTAGTATACCTACTTTAAAACTAAATTCTTTAGGAGAATCTTTAATAACTATTACAACAGAAGATTATCCTTACATATATGATTACATTATTTTTAATGTTTATGAAGATAATTTAGACGAATTAGCAATAGATGATATTACTACTAAATACGGAACTAATGAATTAATTAAAGATGAATCTTACACATTAAATGTATCTAGTTCTAATTATATTATTGAATCTAGTGATGAGACTGTATTACATGTTAACGACGATTTAACTATTACAGCTATAACTTGCGGAGACGCTAGTCTAACAGTTTATTACAAAAATAATACTTTAATTAGTAAAACTAAAGATTATAAGGTTATCATTGCCGAAACTAAAATCGAATATACTAATGGTTTATATGATAACTACCCATTATATATTAATAATAAATTTGATTTAAGTAAGTATTTATTAGTAACTCCAGAAGATGCTACATATAAAACATTAACTTATTCATCTAGTGATTCAAGTATAATTAGTGTAGATGAAACTGGATTAATCAATGCATTAAAAGAAGGTAGTTCAACTATTACTGTAACCTCAAAAGGCGGAGTAAAAATTGAGGTTAGTTTTAATGTATTAATTCCAGTTAGTGAAATTATCTTTGATATTACTGATAGACACCAAATAGAGCGTGGTTCAAGTTATGATTTAAGTGCTCATATCACTTTATTACCTGCAAATGCTTCTAATAAAGAAGTAGAATATCTATCAAGTGATGAAAGTATCGCAACTGTTGACGAGACAGGAATGATAACTACTTTAGCTAAAGGTAATTTTAGTATTACTGTAACAAGTAAGGATTCTGATTTAATTTCTAAGACTATAGATTTCATATCTTATGTTTCTGTTAAATCTATTGATATCTCTTCACTTGAAGGCAAAAAAACAATTTATGATAAAGGAACTCTTGATTTAAAAAATTTAGTTAAAGTCTTGCCAGTTGACGCAACAAATACTAATATTACATTTGAATCAAGTAATAGTGATATACTTACTGTAAGTGAAAGTGGTTTAGTAGAAGCTCTTTCAAGTGGTAAAGCAGTAATTACTATAAAAGCTAGTGATGATGTTTCGTCTTCTATAGAAATAGAAAGCTATATTAAAGTAACTAGTATTGATGTAGCCTTAGATAATACTAAAATTGAAAAAGGTTCAACTCTTGATTTAGCTAGTCTTATAACTATAGCACCAATTGATGCGACAAACAAAACATTAACTTATACATCAAGCAATTCAAGTATTATTAGTATTGATGATAAAGGATTGATAACAGGACTTGCTCAAGGTAGGTCAACTATTACTATTCATCAAGCTGATATGGAAAAAGAGATTACACTAGAATGTGTTGTTAGTGTAACAGGTATTGAAAAAGTAAATGAAAGTACATTAAGTTCTAGAATTGAAAAAGGTGAGACACTAGATATAAAGAATTACTTTAATGTGTTACCGCTTGATGCAACTAATAAGAACGTCTTATATACTATTAATGATACTAGTATTGCAACAGTTAGTGATGATGGTATTATTTCTTCAATAAATAAAGGACATTTTACATTAACTATAACTACAGTTGATGGTGCTTATTCTACAAATTTCGAATTTGAAGTTTATGTAACTGTAAAAGATATTTATGTTGAAGTACCTGAAACACATGTATTTAAGGTAAATGAAACTTATCAAATCAAAGCACATGTATTACCAGTTGATGCAAATGTGCAAACTATTAACTACTATACAGCTACTAATAAAGCTACAGTTAATTCTAATGGTTTAGTAACATTTGTTGAAATTGGTAATGATAATGGTGAAGTTAAGATTACTATTAGATCAAGTGAATCTAGTATTGAAAAAACTTTAACTTTATATGTAGTACAACCTGTATCAAATGTAGTAATTAATACAGAAGATAAAGTTGTATTACCTGTTGGAGAAACTTTAAATTTAAATTATACAATTTATCCTACAAATGCATCTAATAAAGAAGTTAAATATTCATCAAGTAACACTTCAATTGCAAGTATTAACGAATCTGGTTTAATCACTAGTTTAAGTATTGGTGAAGTAGTAATTAGTGTTGAAACTTTAGATGGCTCTTTCAAAGATTCAATTACTTTATATTGTGGCCCACATGTAGAAAGTATAAAAATAGAAAACAGCGAAACAATAGTTAAGGTTGGAGATTCAATTCAAATTAAAGTTTCAATTAGCCCAATTGACGCAGCTAACTCAAAGTTTACTTATTCAACAAGTAATTCTGATATTGCAAGTATTACAGAAGATGGACTATTGACAGCACATAGAACTGGACAGGTAAGAATTACTGTTACAACTATTGATTTAGGAAAAGTATCAAATATTACTTTAAATGTTAAGAATGTTCAAGATAAACCTAATGAAATAGAGTCTAGTAATGTGTTAGTTTATAATAATTCTATTGTAATAATGAACCCGCTATCAACAGTTGAATATAGACTTTTAGATAGTAATTCTAATGTCGTATATGATTGGCGACAAGAATTAACAAATAATAAAATTATATTTGATGATTTATCTGACAATACTAATTACACTATAGAATACAGAACAATTGGTACAGCTTATAAGGATGCATCAGATGCATTAGCTTTAAGTGTTAAGACAGAAAAGAATGAATTCGTTAAACTTAACACAGGTTTAATTGTACTTATGTTCATACTAGGAGCTTTAGTACTTGGATTAATAATTTTCTTTATCATTAAAGGATTAAAGAAAAAGAAGAAAAATGCTTAAGAAAGAAGTGATATAAATGAAAAATAAAATTTTAATATTAATTATGACATTTATATGCCTTATTAGTTTTTCTTCTTGTAAGGTAGAACGTACTAAGGATTTTAATGTAATTGTTCCTGAAACAGTTTATATGGGTGACATATCTTTAGATGGATTTAGTATAGAAAGAGATAGAGAATCATATAAGATTACAGAAGATATGATTGAAGAGGCTGACATTCTTTATTTCTATCAAGAAGGTGCTCACGATATAAGAATTACTTATGATTCTTTAGTTAAAACAGTAACAATCAATGTTAAAAGACGTACATTTGATTCATCAGTTAATCTAGAATCTAAAACTTATACTTATACAGGTGAAGCTTATACTGTAAGTGTTAGTGGAATACTTCCTGCGGATGCAGTTGTGTATTATCCACTAGGTAATACATTTACAAATGTTGGTACTTATCCTGTTAAGGCTATTGTTTCAGCTATGTATTACGAAACTATAGAATTTAATGCAACTATTACTATAGAAAGTGAGGTGGCATAGATGAAAAAGATTAAATTTATTGCCATACTTCAACTTTTTATAGTAGTAATTACTGCAATTAGTGTTACTACATTCTTAAACTTTAACATGATGTTAAATGGCATTAATTGGGTCCGTTGGTTTATCTTCTGGTGGGTTATTGCAAGTTTACTATTTAATGTATTACTTTCAAATAAGTTTGCAGAAGGTGTAGCTCAAGAATGGGTATTCTTTATATCAATTGGAGTATTGATATCCTCAATTATTTCCTATATCTTATTCTCATTTATATATTCTGATTTTAATTATGAAAATATGAACTGGATTGGTTCTTTGAAAGCAATCATTGATGTAGATTCAAGATATTATGGTATTTTACTTGCAGTATTTATTGGCTTTAGTGCTCTTTATTTCTCATTCTTTGATAGAGAAATGTTAAAAGGATTTAAATCTGGTTCAAGCCTTGGTGGTAAGGGTAAGTTAAACAGAGTTGATGCAAACCTTGAAAATTCTCGTTGGATGAAGAATGAAGAAAGATTAAAGATATTTAAAAATTATAAGTATGAACAACTTCATGATGTTAAAAAAGACGGTGTGCCAGTTATGGCTAAGATGGACGCAAATGAGAAGAGTATGTCTGTTGCATTCTCAAGTCCATCTCATGGTTTGATCATTGGTTCAACTGGTTCAGGTAAAACTACAACATTCGTTAACCCTATGATTCAGCTTCTTGCAACCACTGAAGCTCATTCATCAATGATTATGACTGACCCTAAGGGTGAATTATTCTCTCTTCACTCTAAATATTTAGTTGAAAGAGGATATGATGTTAAGGTTATTGATTTAAGAGATACTTATCAATCATATAGATGGAATCCGCTTGATTCTATATATGATATGTATGAAGAATATAGAAATGTTTATAAACAAGCATTTGAGCGTACTGATAGTTTTGAATCATCAGGTTTAGAAAAAGCTAATCCTAAAGATGATTTTACTAATGCAACTAAATGGTATGAATTTAAGAATAAAGCTTACCTTACTTATGAATCTTTAGTACTTGGTATGAAGATTTATAAGAAGCAATTATATGATGAAGTTTATGAAAATTTAAATGATTTAACAAGTGTATTAATTCCTATTGAAAATGAAAAGGACCCAATGTGGGAAAAAGGTGCTCGTGCAATCACTCTAGCGGTATTGCTTGCGATGCTAGAAGATAGTGAAATTGATGAATTACATATGACTAAAGATAAGTTCACATTCTTCAATTTAACTAAAATCTTGCAAAATTCTTCTAAAGATTACCTAGAACTTAGAAAATATTTCCAAGGAAGAAGTCCTTTAAGTAAAGCTTATTCATTATCTAAACAAGTATGTGATGCAGCCGAATCTACTCGTGCTTCATATATGTCTGTTGTTTATGAAAAGTTAACTTTATTTAATGACTCAGGTATTTGTGGTTTAACTAGTAAATCAGATTTTACTCCAAAGAGTTTAACTGAAAAGCCTACTGCATTATTCCTAAAAATTCCTGATGAAAAGACTACAAGACATAATCTAGCTGCTATTTTTATTCTTGATTTATATAAATCATTAATTAAAGTAGCTTCTAGTAATGAAGATTTATCTTTACCTCGTAATGTTTACTTTATTCTTGACGAATTTGGTAACATGCCTAAGATTGAAAACTTTGATAAGATGATTACTGTAGGTCGTTCTAGAAAGATTTGGTTTAATATGATTGTTCAATCATATCAACAATTAAATAATGTCTATGGTGATAAAGCTGCAGACATTATTAAAGGTAACTGTGGTATTAAGATGTTTATCGGTTCTAACGATATCGGTACATGTAAAGAGTTCTCAGAACTATGCGGTAATATAACAGTTGTAACTAAATCTACATCATCTTCAGATAGAAATGATGGCACATCTGTAAGTAATCAAACTCAAGTAAGACCTTTGATTTATCCTTCTGAATTACAAAGATTAAATAAACAAGGTGATATTGGTAATGCAATTATTGTTACATTTGGTAACTATCCTTTAAAGACATTCTTTACACCAAGCTTTAAAGTTCCGTTCTACAAGATGGGACAAATGGATACATCAGAACTATCTATGAATTATTTTGATGAACAAGCTGCTTTCTATGATGTCTCTATAAGAAATAATAAGATATTTAAAGAAGCAGAAAAGAGAAATGTTGTAAAGCGTGGAAGACCTACTAAGGCTGAAGCTGAGGCTAAGAAAGCTCTTGAGGCTCAAACACAAGAGCCAGTTAAGAAAGAAAAGCCTAAGAAACAAACTAAAAAGACTGAATTAACTGAAGTAGATAAGTTAATGTTAAATAGAAATATTGACTTCTTTGTTAACCAACTTAAGCTTTATAAAGATGTTTCAAGTATTAGTGATACTGAATTAATGAAATTAATTAAAGAGAAGATGAAAGAAGGTGATGATAATGAATAAAGTATATAGAAATATAATGAGAATATTTTCACTTATTTGTTTTGTTACTATTATTTTATTATCAACACGTTCTTTAGGTAATGTAATTAAAGCAGCCGAAGCTTGCAACGTACCTACTGAGGTTAAAATACTTGATAGTAATAAAGAAGCTTTAGAAGATGATAAGATAACTATATCAGAGTCACAATATAAAGCACAATTTTATGTAAGAATTAAGGGTGAAAGCGGACTTTATAATTTGTATTTAGAAACAACTGATGGAACACTCGTTTCAAGTGAGAGTGAATATACACAAATTTCCTCAAACTCTATCTATGCATCAACTAGTATCTCAACTGATGAAACATACGGTTATATCTTAGTAACTGTTGAAATGGCTAAAAAAGTTAAAGACTATATAGAAGTAGAAGGATATCCAAATTATTTCTATGTTAATATAGTTAAGGTTAATAATACAAGCTATACTGATAAGAAAGTTAAAGTTGAATGTGAAAGCTCATATGTTTACGAGACAAAAACTAGTGATGCTGACTCTAAGAGTATCGTTTTAAAAATGTATGAATCTATTCAAGAACAAACTTTAGTTAATGATTCAAAGAGAGTAGATAATGGTAGAAACAGTGTTACTCAATTAGATATTAATTTATCTAATACGTATGATGCTAAAACTCAACATTTTATTCAAAATAAATTAGCTAACTATTATGTAGCAACTGGTGGACAAATAGCTTGGGATAATAGTTTTGATTATGCACTAGGTTTAGTTGAATATAATTTATATAATGGTACACTTGCAAATCCTATCAGTACTACAAGTTTTGTAACTAATACTTGGTCTGGTTGGGATTCAGTCAAACCTGGAAGTCATGCTAATTATGGTGATTCATCAAAACATTGGAGTTATAGTGATAATATTTTAAGTAAGAATATTTTTGATAAGTCAAATGGTGATCAAAACTGGTCAGATCATACATATGTACATAAAGAAAATGTTAAAACTAGTTATTATTATGCAGAAAGTGCTCAAGGTAATACATTCTATCAAATAGATAATTCTACAAATAATAATCCTTATATTACCCTTACAAATTATAGTGGTGCATATAGTTATAGAAACTTTATTGCAAGTTGTGGAGCTTATACTTATACAAAAGAGTCATGGAAGGGATCAACAGAAATGACTCAAGATTCCAACCGTAAGCTTGATTATAAGAATTGGTATGCAAAATCATTTATTGCAGATACTACATGTCCTGTTGTAAATAATGTTTATTTATTAAATGGTGCTAAAAAGAATACATTCACTAAGAATGACAAGATTGAAATTGCAGTAAGATTTAGTGAACCAGTTCAAGTACTTGATACTAAGAGTTTAGCTATTCAACTTACAACAAATGCTTATAGTGCAAATATTAATCCTATTAAGTTTAATTATAAAGCTGGTAGTGGAACTTATACATTAATTTTTGAAGCAGATGCATCAAATTATCAAAGTATTAGTGAGGTAAATATTTCTCAAATCAAGGCAATTGGATTTGTTAGTTCATCTAATTCATTGCTTAATAGTCAAATTATTAGAGACTTCTCTAGTAATTTATATACAGCTAAAGTTAGTGGAAAGAACCATAATGAAGACAGTAATGCCTATACTAAAGGTGGATATTTTAATGGTCAAGATTATTCATGTAATGTAGAATATAATGTTGATACAAGGACACCTAAAGTTGTAATTACACCTGATACTAAAGCTTTAAGTAAGGATAAAAATCTTACTATTCAATTTATCAATGTCTCATTTGATGCGAAGTTTTATTATAAATTCATTAAAGAAGCTGATTTAGAAACTTTAAGTGATGATGATTGGAATAAAGATTTAGAGGAACTTGATACTCAAGACCAAATAATTGAAGATTCCAATAAAACAGGTAAATATTATATTTATTACCGTATTATTAGTTATTACGGAGTGGAATCATCTAATAAAAATGATTTACTTGATTCAAATAAAAGAAGTGATTATGAGTTATTATATGATAATAATGCTCCTATCATAATGGAATCTAGTGATAGCGATACTAAAGCGACAAAATTAGAATATACTAATAAAATAGATTCTAGTGGGAATAAATTAAATGATTCTTATGACTTTACAGTTTATTTAAAGGATTTAGAAGAATCATATACTAATAAGTTAGGTAGTTTCTCAAGAATTAAAACTATATCATTTATATATTCAGAAAATGATTTCTCTTTCAATTCAAATATTGGTGTAGTTAGTCTATATGATGAAGCTAACTCAAGTTATGCACGTATTAAATGTGATTCCACTGATTTATATAAGTACACATTTAATATTTCATATTCTGATTTATCTGAAAATTATATAGATAAATCTAGAGACTTCTCAACTCTATATGTTGGTATAGAAATAGAAGATAGTGCTGGAAATATTTATACATATACAACTCGTGACTTTATTAGTGAAATAATTAAATTTGATTCTCGTACAAAGCTTGCAGGTGAATTATCTTTACCAAATGAAGAAAATAAAATATATTCACTTGATATCTATAAAAAAGGTACAGAAGTGTCATTTACTGCAGATGATAGCGTAGATGTTTCAACTGGTGCTTATGAAGCGTTAGTCTATAAGATTAGCTATGATAAGGAAAGTAAAAAAACTAAAAAAGAATTAGTTGATTCATCTAGTAATGTTTATAGTGTGGTAATAGATGATAAAGTTGCGATTATTAAATTTAAAGAAAGTGGATATTATGAATATCAATTTGTATTAAATAATACAATGTATTCTGATGCCTCATTAATCTATATTGGTTCTGATATAGAAAGTAATGACATTTCAGATTCTACAGCTAATGCAAATAATTCAAATATTGTGATTAATAATGTATGGTCAACTAATAGTATGCAATATTACTATTACTCTTTAACTAATGTTGTAAGAGAATATTATAACTCTACTTCAAACTCACAAATGTTCTCATCTAAATCATACCTACAACAATACATTAAATTCTATGAATATCAAGATTTATCTCTTGTTATAACTACTTCAGCGATTGCGACAAGTCTTAATAGTTCAGCTAGTACTACTTATCAAAAAGCTAGTGGTGAAACTCGTACAGCTGCAACTAATGAACTTTGGATAAGATATAAGAAAGCTAGTTGGAATTATTCAAATTCAACTACTGAATGGGTATATTATTATTACGGTGAATACAATGGATCTAATAATAAAATCAATGTATTAAATCTATCTGTTAATTTAAAGAATGCAATAAATTCTGTTACTCAAACTATTCTTTCTAAGTGCTCTAATGTAAACTTAGTTACTGATGAATATATGAATAACGGAGTGCCATATCTATCTAATAATAGAGTTCATCCAAATAAAGAAGAAGCAAGTAAATCTAAAAATGGTAGTACTGATTTACAAAATGTAAACTTTACAGGAGATAGTGGTATATATTCATCATATACAACTATATCTAATACTAATTTCTATTATTTTTCTAATTATAAGTTTACTTATTCTCCATATACTAAACTATATTATGCAAAAGTAGTAGAAGATGATAACTTTACAATTAAGAATTTAGTTGAATTAGAAATCGAAGATAATGAAACTCTAAATAGCGTACTAGATTCAGGAACTTATGTTTTAATTGAAATAGATGAATTTGGTATTTCAAAAACATATATGTATATTGTAAATTATATGGATGCACCTGCATTAAACATCATTTATTCATCTAAGAGTGAAGAAAATGTATCTCAAACTTTAAGTTATCAAAACAATGGTGAAAGATTTAATGTTACAAGTTTTGCGATTGATTCATTAGGTCAATCTATTGATAACTATGCTTATGTACGTATTACTAATAGAAATAGCCAAACAACTTACTACTATACTGATTTTATTGAAGATGGTATTAAGAAAGACGCAGTATTATTAACTGATGGTACGTATACAATATTTGTATCTGATCGTTTTGCAAATTCTTATTCATTTACTGTATCAATTAATAGTAGTGATATTAAATATACATTCAATGTTATAGATTCTGAAAGATTAAGATTTACTTGTGATCTTGAAGCTGAAGATGTATTTGATTTTAGTATTTCACTTAATGGTGAGATTATTACTAATCAGTATTCAAAAACTATTAACTTAACTAAATCTGGTACTTATGTTTTAACATTAACAGATATTTACGGAAATACTGTTAATCAAACTGAAGTACTTGAAAGAAAGAATCCAGAAGTTAGTTGGTATTATATTTCAGGAAACACATACGAACAATTTGATGAATCTTCAACAACTGGTGCAATTATAAAACAAATTTCTACATCAAGTTATGAAATTTATACAAGCGCTAGAGTTCAATTCCAATATGAAGGCGATTATTTATATGAATTTATAGGTGATGTAGATTATACTACAAGCACTTGGTATTCAAGTAAGAGAGTAAGTATTACTAGTGAAGAATATTTTAGTGTTAAAATATATTATTCTGATAATGAAGAAGCACAAGTTACTTATAAAGTTATCTTTGATAAGGATGCTGCAGATATTGAAGCTTCAATTTCAACTCATAGTTATTCATATAATGATTTAGTATCAATAGATGAAGCTATAAGAGATGAATATGGTAATATTACAAGTCTTAATATTAAAAATATTGGATTTGAAGAAGTATCTAGTGATACTTATGGTATTTTAGATAATGGTAAAGTTTATTCTAAAAATATTAATCTAAAAGTTAGTGATGCTTCTGGTATTAGTGCAATAAGAATTACTCTAGATGGTAATCTAGTAACATTAAGTGAAGAAGTAGTAAATCAAATTAATAATAATGATAAAGAAATTACTTTAACATTAACAAGTATTGGTAAATATGTAATTGAAGTAACTGATATATTAGGTAATGTTTCAACAAAAACATTTGAAAATGTCTCTCCTGACTATTTTGGATATGTAGTTGATGATACACGTTATGCATTATTAACTGATCCTAATGAAGCTTATAATAATGAAGCTAATAAACAATATGGTCATGATTCAATTATTTATAATTTTAATCAAATTAGCCAATTAGTATTCTTTATTGATAATAACTATTTTAGTTTAGTTGTTAGAGACTCATCATTATATTTAGTTTATTACGTAAAAGATGAAGATGGTATTTATAATTTAGTTGAAAAATTACTTGCTGATAGCTCTAATTCGCCTTACAAAACAATAGATGATTTATCTATTAATAATATTGAATTATCCTATAGATATTTAGATGGTTCATTCTACTTTATGATAAAAGCAATAGACACTAATGTACATCAAATATCATCACGTACTATATCAAATTATTCATATACTCCATTCTATACTGTTATTGAATTATGTTCTAAATTATCAAGTCTTGATTTTGAAAATGCAGATGGTACAAACTTTAATTTAGAAGAATTAAATGGCTATACTAATCAAGAATTTACTATATCAAAGACTAAATTAGATTCAGATATTAAATCTATTAAGTATGCATTAAATACTACAAATAACTTTGATGGTATTGAACTTAAGGATTTAAGTTTAGAAGAAGATTTTAGATCATTTGGTGAAAGTGATGGATATGTTAAATTTGTTGCGACAAATAAATATGGTATGGTTACTAGCTATATTATTAGAGTATTTAGACAATTACTTGTAGAAGTAGATGTTAATTATAGTGATAAAGAGACTATATCATATACATATGAAGGTAATTTAAATTATTATTCAAATAATTCAATTACTATTCGTTCATTTGAACCATCTTCTACATTTACTGTACTAAAGAACGGCGAAAGTATTGATGTAGAAGCGCAAAAATACACTGACCATGTAGAAATAACATTAACTGAAGCTGGTATTTATTTAATAAATATTGTAGATAGTTCTAATAATAAGAGAGTTGTTAATGCATATATATCTAATGATTTATTTAATGTAACAGATGATATCTTCAAAGGATTAAATAGCGATGCATTAAGAAAAGATGATTTATATACTAATACATTAGTTTCAATTGATAGTACTTTAATTAATACATATTCTATTTATCGTATTGAGATTAGTTATAATGATTCATCATATAAAGTTTATTATGATAATATCAGTCAAGATAGAATAACAAATGTTAATTTTACTGATTTAATTGGATCACTAGGAGCCGGTGTATACAAGATTAAATTTAGAAATATTTATGGTGCATACTGTATAAAAGAAATTCATTATTCAAATACTTCAAGTTTGATTATAGAACGTATGACAAGAAGTGAATTTGAATATGCAGTTGTTGATATGTCTAACATAGATGAGGGTGTATATACTAATAATTTAGTTCGTTTTACAAGCACTGCATCTTTATATGAGTTTAAGATTGACGGTACAAAAGTAGATTGTCCTTATGAGATGTCTTTCCCTAAGGGAGCTTCTACTGGATCTTATACATATCTTTTAACTTATGTTGATGAGTACGGATTTAATTATAGTTTTACTCTTTATTTAGTAAGACAAACTGTAAATTATACTTTATCTAGCCAACCTAAAGTAATTGATGGAATAAACACTGTTACTAAAGATTTCTATATTACATTTGATAGTGACTCATATATGGGTGAGTATTATATAAACGATGGTTATATTTATACATATACTGATAAAGAAGTTTTAACTAAAGATGGTACTTATTCATTTACTATCACTGATAGAGCTGGTAATATTTCTACATTTACTATTAAGAAAGACACAATTGTTGAATTTAGTGCTGTAGAATCACAAACTAATAGACAAGTTATCAATGGTGATATTTCTAATAATGGTAATGTTGTAATAAGTGGTACTAACGGAGAATATGTAAAAGTTGTGAAAGCATACCTTAATTCTGTTGAAAGGGATGTTTCATCAAGTTATAATGATAATGGAAAGTGGGAATTATTAATTCAAGATAATGCCGGTAACCAAACTTACTTTACTTTCTATATTTATACACATACTATCTCTAAACTAGCTTATCAGACTCCATATGATTTTAAGTTTAAGAGTATACTATATACTGATTTATCAGGTAACTCTTCAAATTATATGGATAAGGTAGTAGATAACACTACATTTGACTCTGTTACATTTGATGAAAATGGTGAGTATTATGTAGAAATGAGATCACTTGCGACAAACCTAATTGTTTCATTTGAATTAAGTATTTCTAATATAGCACCAGCTGTACAGCTAGTTAATGTTGAAAATAACGGTACAACGTTTAAAAATGTTACATTAACTGGTTATAAGGTTGGAGATATTATTAGAATTTATAAAGACGGTAAATTATCAAATACTATTACAGTAATTTCAAACACTCAAGATAGCCCTGTCATTAGTGAAAAGGGTGATTATACAATTGAAATTACTAATGAAGAAGGTAATGTTACTACACTACATTTTAGAAGACAATATACTGCAAATGCAGCTTCATCAACAGTAATTGTGGTTGTACTTTCAGTTATTGCAATTGTATTATTTATAGGTCTATTCTCTAGAAAAAGAGAAAAGATAGATTAAGATAGTGAGGGAGGAATTTAAAAAATGTTAAACACTATATTAGCTACAACAATCAGTCAATCTGATTTAGAAAGAGTCGTTGAACCAATTTTATCATTCTGTAAGGTATTAATTCCTGTTATGCTTACAGTTGTTGGTACACTTGGTGCAATTTGGGTAATCTTACTATGTGTTAAGTTCTCAAGAGCAGATGATCCACAAGAACATGAAAAGGCAAAGAAGGCATTAAAGAACGCAATCGTTGGATTTGTACTTATCTTTATTCTATTAATCATGTTAAATGTTGGTGTTGAAGTATTCACTAACTGGTGGAAATCTTATCAAACTGCTTAAGGATATTTAAATGTTTAAAAAAATTATAAGAGTAAGTTTAAGTTTTGTATTAAGTTTATTCTTATTCAGTTTATGTTCATGTTTTGACCTTGGTAATTATAACCAAGGTTATACTGAACATGATGGAACTAGACAATGGTCAACTGATTACTATGACTATTTTCCAAATGTAATAATTTATAAAAATTTTAAAGCTACTACATATAATATGAGTGATTTCTATAATGAAAAAACTTATTCTGATGATTCTATAGATTCTTATGCTGTATTAGATTTTGATTCAATTGAAGCCCTAGTTATTCCAGTTACTAAGGATTTAACTATAGGTGAGTTTAATATCTTCTTTGAAGGAGAGAAAAATTCTGTTATTGAGACTAACTTTTATGTTTCAAGTGACAATTTGACTGTTTCAAATTCTGATACAAGCACAGAAGAAAATAAAAAAGAATATGTAGTAAGTGGAGTACCTAGTACTTTTAATTTATCAGTGGGAACAAAGTTTGCATCATCTAGCGTTCCTTTTAGAACTGTTAAGGAAAAGGAAGTAACTAGTGGTATGTATTTAATTTTCCTATTTACTAATAATATAGTTGAAAATAGTGAAAAGATTAATTTTAGATTTACTAATATTTTAATTAGTAATGTATCTTAAAAAAGGAGTGATATAATATGTTCGATTGGTTTTGGGACTTCTTATATTCAATATCAAAGAATATTTACAGAATTATCGACGGACTTATGCAAGTCGCAAATATGATGTGCGGTATAGATTCGATAACTATTAATTCTGAAGAAACAGATTTAATTTCATATTTATTCAATTCATCTAATATTCAGTTTGCGTTTAAGGCTTGCGCAATCATCGGTTTCATATTAATTATTTTGTTATCGATAGTTGCGATTATACGTACTGCAGTAAAAGAGAAAATTGAAGAAACTCCTGGTCAAATTTGCATTAAAGCATTTAAGGCTATTATTACCTTTATGTTTGTGCCATTTTTGATGATTGTAATCATTAATTTACTTAATGTATTCATGATTGCGCTATATAAGGCTACACTTTCAGGAAATACAACTTTAGGTGATTTTATGTTTGTATCATTTGCACAAGATAGTGATTATCAAGCTGCAAATGAATTAGTTAATCAATTTCCTAATCAGCAAATATGGCTTAATACTGATACAGTAAAAACATATATTGATGTTAAAGAATATAATTATTTCTTTTCATGGCTTGCAGGAATTGCAATCTTAATTAATATTGCGTGGAGCCTACTTTTATTTGTAGACAGAGCTATTTCGCTTGTAATATTATATATCTTATCTCCTTTATCTATTGCATCAACTGTAATTGATGGTGGAGCTAGATTTAAGATGTGGAGAGACCAAACTTTAACTAAGTTTGCGGTAGGATATGGAACCATTATTGGACTTAATGTTTATTTACTTGTAATTAATGCGGTTATTGGTGTAACATTCTTCTCTAATCAATGGTTAAATATGTTAGTTAAGATATTATTTATTGTTGGTGGTGCACTTTCAATGAAGAGAGCTATGGCTCTAGTTGGAAACCTTGTAACTCAAGGTGGTGGTTCTCAAGAATTAAGAGAACAAGCTATGGGTCGTGGAGGTTTAATGAAGTCTCTAGCTGGATTTGGAAGTGGTGCTTTAAACACTGGTTTTGGTGCAGCAAAGGCTTTAATGCATCCAGCTTCAACAGCTAAGAATGTTGGTAGTGCGATTGCAAATAAGTTTGGCTTTGGCGGAAACTCTGGACCAAGTGAACAAGCTAAACAAC
This sequence comes from uncultured Eubacteriales bacterium, assembly GCA_963628445.1. Classification (GTDB taxonomy): domain Bacteria; phylum Bacillota_I; class Bacilli_A; order Acholeplasmatales; family Anaeroplasmataceae; genus JAEELC01. The sequence goes on along the minus strand of CAVGEZ010000012.1, from coordinate 6,429 downwards.
TTGAGGCTCAAAATAAGACTAATGAATTATTATCTAATTTGTTAAATGGCAATCAAAATAATAATCAAGCTATTGGTGGAAATGGCAATGCAGTAAAGAATGCTATCCAAAATAGTGGTTCACAAAGTAATTCAAATGTTAATGTAAATCAAGTACCTAATAATAACTTAAATGATAAGGCTGCAAACATAATCCAAAATTCTGGTAAATCAACTGATGAAAAGATTAGCACATCAAATCAAAATAAGAAGTAAGGGAGATAGAAAATGAGAATTATACCAAAAACTGCCAAAGTTAAAATTGAATTCTTTAGAAATATCTCTATAGTAGATGTTTTAATCGCAATATTTTCCTTACTTTTAATAGTTCTATTATTTTTAACAAATATTGGAATTGCTAAATACTTTATAATGATTATTATATTTGCACTAACTGTTGGTCTTTACCTTCCATTTGATGGCCAAAGATTCTATATGGTTTTTGCAAATTATGCAAAATACTTATTTACAATAAAAAAATATAATCTTCAAATTAAAGATGCATCTAGTAATGTATTAAATATCTTACCATATAGAGATATTAAAGATGGATTTATTGTATATGAATCATATTTTGCAGGAGTACTTGAAATTGATCCTAGAGAGTTTAGATTATTATCAGGATATAAACAAGATGAGATTATTGAACAACAGTTTGGTAAAATCATTAGATCAATATCTGGTAAGACTAAAGCTTCAATTGTTAAAATTGATAGAAAATTATCTTTAAAGAAATATATTGAACTTGAAGAAAATAAGATTGATAAATTAAAAATCTTATTCGAAGCTCATGAAATGAATGAAAAAGAACTATTTGAACGTTCTAGAATAATTCAAGATAGAATAGATATTTATAAGAACTTAGAAGAAAACCAAGTTATTAAAAAGCCTTTCTATTATTTCGTTGTTTATGATGAATCTAAGAATGCAATACTTGAGATATTAAATGACGCAGTTACAACATTTAGTGATGCAGGAATGACTTCACATATCTTATCTAATAAAGAATGTGCAGTATTCTTAAAGCATAATTATTCAGAAGACTTTAATGAAGAAGATGTTGACCTACTAAGTGATGAAGAATTATTAAACTGGGTTATACCTCATGATGTAACATTTACTACAAATAACGCTTATGTTGACGGTGTTAAAACTTATAACTTTACTGTTAAAGGATATCCTTTATATGTCCTTAATGCGTGGGGATATAAGATGTTTAATTTACCTCATACAAAGGTTGTAATGAATATTGAACCATATGAAAAGAATAAAGCTGTTAGAATGATTGATAGATCAATTCAAGAACTTGTTTCTCAAAGTGAACAATCTTATAGAGCATCTTCAATAATTTCTAAACAAACTCATATTGATACTTTAGTTGATTTAATGCGTAGACTTCAAAACGATAATGAGACTTTATTTAAAGTTACTATTCACATTTGTTTATATGAACAAACAGGTATTAACGGTAAAGTTGCGAAAAAGAACTTAAAGAGTACATTAGCTGAAGATGGTTTTGAACTTGTAGAAAATTATGCAAGACAAAACAAAGCATTTACATCGCTTAATTTATCTAAATATGATGCGTTTGACGAATATTCAAGATCAATTCACTCAACAAGTGTTGCGGCTGTATTCCCATTTGTATTATCTACTGTAATGGATGAGGCTGGAGACATTATTGGTGTTAATAAAGGTTACCCTGTAATTATTGACTTTTTTGCAAGAAATGAGGAACGTGTTAACTCTAACATGGTAATTATTGGAAAGAGTGGTTCTGGTAAGTCTTTTGCAACTAAAACTATACTTGCACAACTTGCAAGCGAAAATTCTAAGATATTTATTCTTGACCCTGAAGATGAATATAAGTATTTAGCCTCATCACTTGGTGGTAAAACTATTGATGTTGGTACTGCAACAAGTGGAAGACTTAATCCATTCCATATTATCACAACGCTTGAAGCTGATGAAGGAAATGGTATGGTTAATAACTTTGGAATTCATTTACAATTCCTTGAAGAATTCTTTAGAGTTATTCTTGAAGGAATAGAATCTGAACCACTTGAATACTTAAATAATTTGATTATTGAATTATATCATAGTAAAAATATTGATTCACATACTGACCTATCTAAGTTAACTGAATATGATTATCCTATTTTTGATGACTTATATGACTTAGTAGTTGAAAAGTTAGAAGAAGCTCAAAATGATTACGATATTAAGAATTTAAGAGTAATACTAAATTATGTATCTAAATTTTCTAAAGAAGGAAGAAACGCCTTACTTTGGAATGGACCTTCAAGTCTTAATGTTGATGAAAACTTTGCAGTATTTAACTTTAGAAGCTTACTTGCAAATAAGAATGGTACTATTGCGAATGCGCAAATGTTATTAATTCTTAAGTGGCTTGACAATGAGATTATTAAGAATAGAGACTTTAATTTAAAGTATAAGACTGATAGAAAAATTGTAGTTGTAATTGATGAAGCCCATGTCTTCATTGATGAAAAGTATCCGATTGCGCTTGATTTTATGTACAATCTTGCAAAGCGTATCAGAAAATATAATGGTATGCAAATTGTAATTACTCAAAATATTAAAGACTTTGTTGGAAGCCAAGAACTTGCAAGAAAATCTACAGCCATTATTAACGCTTGTCAATATTCATTTATTTTCTCACTAGCACCAAATGATATGGATGACTTATGTACATTGTATGATAAAGCTGGTAAGATTAATGAGGTTGAACAAGATCAAATTATTAATAATCCAAGAGGAAATGCATTTATTATTACAGGACCAAGTTCAAGAAATAATATTGAAATTGTAGCTTCACAAAGGGTTAGAAATTTATTTGAGGAAAAATAAACTTAATATTATTTAATATATAATTCACATAATTCTAACATAATTATTTTCTATAATAATATTGTTTTAAGAAGGTGAATATATGAATAAGAGATTAGTATTAATTCCTATTAGTTTATTATCATTATTAATAAGTAGTAATTCACATCCAAATGTTAATCAAATTGAATATAAAGAATCTACTAATGACCTAGCTGAGGTGACAAGTGCTTGGGATAATAGTATTCAATTGTCATATATAAGTGATTTTAATAATGTGGATGTAAATAATTACACAAACTTAAATAATATGTTGATAGAAGAGAAGAGCGAGTAATCGCTCTTTTTTCTGTTTCTAAAAGCGTAAAAAAGAGACTAAAGTATTAAACTTTAATCTCTTTTGTCTTTATTTAGTAAATAATTTGAATTCATCTCTTTGAACATCAAGAGCGTATTCGACATTTGGTTTAATGTTACCGCTAACAATTTCACGTGCAATGTAGGTTTCAATATTCTTTTGAATATATCTTCTTATAGGTCTTGCACCATATGTAATATCGAAGCTTTGTGCAAGAATATAATTCTTAACTGCATCTGTAAATTCAATATATACATTTTCAGATACTAATCTCTTATTTAATTCTTGTAACATCTTAGAAACAATCTTTAATTGAACATCTTTATTTAAAGTGTTAAATACTATGATCTCATCTATTCTGTTTAAGAATTCAGGCTTAAAGTAACCACTTGATTTAACCATGTTAATTACATCATCCTTAGTCTTACCTTCAAGAAGAAGTTCACTACCTAAGTTAGAAGTCATTATGATAATTGTATTCTTGAAATCTATAACTTTACCTTGACCATCAGTTAATCTACCATCATCTAGTAATTGAAGAAGAACATTGAATACATCTCTATGAGCCTTTTCAATTTCATCAAATAGAATGATACAATAAGGATTACGTCTTACAGCCTCAGTTAATTGACCTCCTTCATCGTATCCTACATATCCAGGAGGAGCTCCAATTAATTTAGCGACTGAATGTGGTTCCATATATTCACTCATATCAATACGAACTATATGTTTTTCAGAGTCAAACAATTGTTCAGCTAAAGCTTTAGCTAATTCAGTCTTACCTACACCAGTAGGTCCTAAGAACATGAATGAACCGATAGGTCTGTTTGCATCATTGATACCAGCTCTTTGTCTGATAATCGCATCACTTACTTCTTGAATAGCTTCATCTTGACCGATAACTCTATAAGATAGGTTTTCAGCTAGATTTAATACCTTTTCACGTTCACCTTGTACAAGTTTTGCAACAGGTATGTTAGTCCATTTAGATACAATTTGCGCAATATCATTTTCAGAAACTGTCTCTGATAACATATTACCTTCCTTAGAAGAATTTTCAAAATCAGTAATTTCTTTTTCAAGTTGAGGAATAGTTTGATATTGAAGTTCACTAGCTTTCTTGTAGTTACCTTCAGAATAAGCTATTTCAAGTTCATGTTTTAAACTTGTAAGTTTATTTTTCTTAATTTTGAAGTTCTCTAAATCAGTCTTTTCTTTAGTCCACTTATCTTTTAATTCTTTTTCTTTAACTTCAAGGTCGGATAACTCTGTATCTAATTCCTCAAGACGTTTTTTAGAAACAGGATCAGATTCGTTCTTTAAAGAAATTTGTTCAATTTTAATTTGTGTAATTCTACGTTCAACATTATCTAGTTCAACTGGCATTGAATCAAGGTCAAGTCTAACAGAAGCACAAGCCTCATCGATTAAATCGATAGCCTTATCTGGTAAGAATCTATCAGTGATATATCTATTAGATAGAAGTGCAGCTTGAACAATTGCATTATCCTTAATATGAACACCATGATGAGTTTCAAATGTTTCTTTAATACCACGTAATATTGAAATAGTATCTTCAACGCTAGGTTCAGCTACTAATACTTTTTGGAATCTTCTTTCAAGAGCTGCATCTTTTTCAATGTATTTCTTATATTCATTTAAAGTAGTAGCACCTATACAGTGAAGCTCTCCGCGCGCAAGCATTGGCTTCAAGATGTTTCCTGCATCCATTGCACCATCTGTCTTACCAGCACCTACGATTAAGTGAATTTCATCTATAAATAGTATTATTTTACCATTTGATTCTGTGATTTTCTTTAAAACAGCTTTTAATCTTTGTTCGAATTCACCTCTATACATAGCACCAGCTACTAAAGAAGCCATATCTAGTTCAAAGATTTCTTTGCCTTTAAGTGAGTCAGGAACATCTCCTGAAACGATTCTGCGTGCAAGTCCTTCAACTACAGCTGTTTTACCTACACCAGGTTCACCAATTAATACTGGATTGTTTTTTGTCTTTCTTGTTAATATTTTTACAATACGTCTGATTTCATCATCTCTACCGATTACTGGATCAATTTTGCCGTTCTTTGCAAGTTCGACAAGATTTCTTCCATATTTTTCTAAGATGTTTTCATCATTTTCATAATTTGGTTGTTGTTGCATATGCATCACCCACTTTCCAATTAATATTATAATCTTTTTGTTGGCAGTGTCAATAGTAGAGTGCCAAAAAGTTTTGAAAAGATTTTTCTTGTTGACTTTATTAATAGTTATTTGATATAATTGCAAATGATTTGCATTTAGAGGTGAAATATGAAAAAGATATTATTATATATAATAGGTTTATTTAGTGTTTTATTTGCACTTGTTTCTTGTAAGGTAGAAGCTGATGCGGACGTAGTCGTATCATTCTATGCATTAGAAGAATTAACTAACGCACTAGTTAAGGATACTAATATTAGTGTTAAAACACTAATAGAAGGAGCTAGTGAACCACATGACTTTGAACCAAGTGCTAAAAGTGTTTCAAGTATGTATAGTGCAAAAGTTCTAATTTTTAACGGAAATGGTCTTGAAGAATTTGAATCATCATTAGATAAGGAATTAAAGAGTAAGATAGTATACGCAACAAGTGATGTTGAAAGTATTGATATAAATGGATCTCGTGATCCTCATGCTTTCGCAAGCCCAAAACAATTAAAAATAATGTTAAATACTATTAAGAATGCTTTAATTAATGAATTTTCAACTGATAGTAAGACAATAACAAGTAATTATACTAATTATTTAGCTGAACTTGACGAAGTTGACTCAATGTATACTGAATTATTTTCAAGTCTAACTAAAAAAATAGTTGTAGGTCATGAAGCATTTAATTATGTTGCAAGAGACTATAATTATACATTTACTTCAGTTAATGGGATGAATGAAGAAGAGCCTACTGCAAAAAAGATATTAGAGATAGAAAATTATATTAAAGATAATAATATCAAAACTATTTATGGTGAACATTATGAGGAAAATGAAACTATAGAAAGTATTGCAAAAGAAACAAATATTGTAGTTCTATACTTATATACACTTGAAATGATGGAAGATGGTATTTCTTTAATAGATGCATTAAAAAATAATGTAAATACACTAAAAAAGTAAATTATAAAAGTTGAAAATGTGATATAA
>CAVGEZ010000011.1:0-43085 GCA_963628445.1 uncultured Eubacteriales bacterium | reverse complement strand
TTACACACCCTTTTATTTATAGTTAACACACCCACACCCTTTTATTTAGAGCACCTATATAAATACTAGTTTGAAAATATGTAATAATATTTTATAATTAAATTATAGAAAAATTAAAATGTGGTTTAGTATTATAAGAATTTGTTTAAGAGAAATTAATAAAAATAAAGGAAGAATAGTCCTTTCAGATTTTATAGTAAGGTATTAATTATGACAAGAGAAGAATTTGAAGAAACTATAGAGAAAGAAAAAGAATTTATCATATATGGTTTAAAATATGGTTTACATTGATTGTAATATATCTTCTGTTTGGAATAGGAGTTTTTATAAGCCTTGCTATTTATGATATCGGTAATGCTTTTATAGCTTTATTTGCAATAATTATCATGAGTTTGTTTTTAATATTGCCGATTCTTAACATATTCCTTAATATAAAAGATGAAATAGAAAAAATTTATAATAATATTAATGACATGTATGAATTTGAATACACATTTAGTGAGCCTATTCAAAATGCAAATAATTATTCAAGATATTTGGTAGAATTTAATTATAAAGAGAAAGATTATAAATTAATGACTAATTCAATATATGATGATACTATCTTAGATTATAAAAAGTTAGAGTAGGATATATAGAGTCTCTAGATATAGTTATAGTCCTAAAAGAAATTAAATAATTTAAGTAGTATAACAATTCTTTGCAGATTGAATGAATATCATTTAAAATCATTCATGATAGATTCTTTATTTAAAGGATTAAAGAATGGTGAGATTGATATGATTCATTCCCATACATTGGGAATTTATATAAAATCTATAGCGTATTTCGAATTGAAAAAGCAAATGATGAATACGTGATATCTAAATTAATTAAGATATAGTTTAATATATTAACTAACAGAAGTTCGATACTATTATCGGACTTTTTAAATTTACTAGAAAATTGTATTTAAATCTATAGATATTGAAAAAATAGGAAGTGACTGAAATATAACTAATTATTCTTTTTTGCTTGCTCAAATGCATATTTAAATCCTTCACTAAACTTAGATTGAATAGTTTCAGGAGTATCTATACATCCTTTAAGAATCCATTCATAAATAACTCCAAAATATGCACCTGTAAAGAAAGCTTTGCCATAACTTAAAATTTCATTTTCATTTTCTTGTCTAGCGAAATTTTCATAAAAAATCTCAAATATTAAAAAATTAAGGTTATGATGCCTTAAAATAAGAAAGAAATCTTTATTTTTATATACATGATTAAGTAATAATTTACCTTCATCCTTAACTTCATTTGGATTTTCTCTTTTACATTCTAACCATTTAAGTTTTGCAATAAAAAGAATAAGTTCATCTTTGTTATTAGTGAAATATCTATAATAACTTGTTCTACCAAAACCAGCTTCTTTACAAATTTCTGATATGGTTATGTTATTATAATCTTTTTCTTTCATTAGTTTTATTAATGCAAGTGCATAACAGGATTTAATAAATTCAGTCGACACATTTTTCTTTCTCATAAAAGAACAAATTCACTCCTTTTGTACCTCTAAAATAATAGATATTATATTTTTCTTTTCAAATTAATTTTTTGATGTTATAAATTAAAAGAAAAGAACAAATGTTCTTTAATTGTAAAATGAATTTTTTATACTGTCAAGAAGGAGAAAGATATGAACTATATAGTAGAAACTATTAATTTAACCAAAAAATATCCTAATAAAATAGCCGCAAATAATATTAATATGCATATTAAGTATAAAGATATTTATGGATTGATTGGCGCAAATGGTGCAGGTAAAACAACAACAATGAAAATGATATTAGGATTATGTTATCCAACAACTGGAGAAATAAAGTTGTTTGAAAGTAGTGACCTTGCAACACAAAGAAGAAAAATTGGCTCTTTAATTGAGGCTCCAGCATTTTATAAAAATTGTACTGCATATGAAAATATGAAAAGATTTTCACTTTTATATGGTGGTAGTAATAAGGATATTAAAGAATTGTTAAAGATTGTAGGTCTTGAAAATGTTGGGCTTAGAAAGGTTGGAAATTTTTCTTTAGGAATGAAACAAAGACTTGGAATTGCAATTGCACTTTTAGGAAATCCAAACTTACTTATTTTAGATGAACCAACCAATGGGCTAGATCCAGAAGGTATTAAGAATATTCGAGATATTATTATAAAGCTAAATAAAGAACGTGGTGTAACTTTTTTGATTTCATCACATTTACTTGATGAATTAGCTAAAATTACAACAACATATGGAATAATTAATAATGGCGAATTAGTTGAAGAAATAAGTGCTCAAGAACTTAAGAAGCGATGTAAAAGATATCTAAAAATTACAGTTTCTAACCTAAAAAAAGCAGAACAAATTATAAAAAACAAATATGTTAATATAGAATATCAAATTATAGATAGTAATACAATTGAACTTTATTCTAATATTGATGAGAGAGAAGATATAAATGAATTATTAGTTATTAATGGAATTAAAGTTAGTGAATTAACTATAAACAATGTTGATCTTGAAGATTATTTTATAGAAAGGATTAAGAAGTAATGAGAAACTTAATTAATTTTGAATTTAGGAAATTATTTAAATCTAAAAGCTTTTATATATCATTAACGATATGTATTTTGTTAGTATTACTTGGTGGTCTAACAATAAAAATGATTGTTGAAAATCTTGATACTACAACCGATTTACCATCAAAATATACTATGTTACAAGGCTCAATTAATAGTGCTAATATAACTTTAATATCAGCTATATTTGTAACTATCTTTGTAAGCGAAGATGAAACAAGCGGTATACTTAAAAACATATATGCAAAAGGCTATTTAAGAGAAAGCGTATATATTGCAAAATACATATCCTCTTTAGTTGCAGTATTAATATTTACATTTAGCAGTATGTTTCTTTCTTATATGTTTGGTAAGTTTATTTGGCCTGAATCAACGACGTGCATTAATAATTTATTTCTTGATTTAGTTGCACAAGTTTTGTTAATTATTGCGTATCAATCACTATTTTTTGCAATATCATTAAAAGCTCGCAAAACGGCTACATCTATAGCTTTTAATATTATAGGGCCAATATGTATCAGTATGATATTATCTATAGGAGATGGAATTTTAAACTTGAATAATTTTAAATTAAGTTCTTACTCAATTGATTCACTACTTGCAAGTCTTGAGCAAACAACCGTTAATAATCAAACTATTATTACATCAATTATTATAGGAATAGTTTATTCATTAATATTTGTTAGCGTTGGTTTTATACTTAACAGAAAAAAAGAAGTTTAAATTCTATAGCATTAAAATTGTATTTAATATTAATAAATAAAGAAATAACAAATTATGATATTTCTTGAAGATAATATATAAAAAGCACTATAATAAATGTATGAGGATTTTATTATGAAGCCATATCAATTTAAAACTATTATAAATAAAGGAAGATTTAAGAATTATTATTATAGTCTAGTTAAAGAAGAACAAATTAAAATTAAAGAAAATGTAATAAAATATGCTGAAAAATATAAAGAATATTCGGATTCTAAAAATAGAGAGTTTTTAGTCAATTTAATTTTTGTACTTGGAGCATATGATGCATTAAAAGAATATAGAGAAGATAGAGAAATAATTGTAAAAGAATTATCTAGTGCAATGCATAACTTTTTACAAAAGAAAGTTAGTTCTATGAATAAGGCTTTTAATAATAAGTTTATTTATTCCCTACTTAAGATTTTTATTGCTAAAAAAATGAATGGATTTAATAATCATGGTTGGCAAATTGAAGGAAAAAGTAAAGATAATAATATTTATGTAACAGTTAAGAAATGCTTAGTCCATGAAATATTAAAAGAAGAAGGAAAATTAGAATTGGGCGCGATGTTTTGCAATGCTGATTTAGTTCTTTATATGAACTTACCTAAAACAGAGTTTAAACGTAAACAAACTTTAATTAAAGGTGGAGAAGTTTGTGATATGAACTTTATCAGGCATAACGAAAAGAGTTTTGAAAGATTTAATAGTGTTTAAAAAATGATGCTTTTTAGGCATCATTTTCTTTATAATTCATCTGTTAGTGAGAAATCTCCTGGTTGAATGATATTCTTTTTTCTAAATAATAAATCAATTAAGAATACTAATAGAAGAGGTAATATAATTGTAAATACTATAACATATACTATAAGTAGTGGGTTATAGTTATTTGCGGTTAAGATATTTAGCGGTCCTACAAGTCCACTTGTACCCATACCAGCTCCAACTGATAGAGTTGAGACTACATTATTAGTTTGATAATATTCTAGTGATTCAATAGGGAATAACATTGCAAAAGGTCCAAGGATGGCTGATACAATAATTGTAGGAAGCCAAATAATTGGTTTTTTAACAATGTTCTTAAATTGTAACATCGAAGTACCAATACCTACCGCAATAGTTTGACCTATTTTATTATCACGAGCTGTATGTACTGCAAATCCTAACATTTGTGTTGAACATCCGATTAAGGCTGCATATGAGGCAAGTGGTACATTACCAATTTGAATCGCAACACATATTGCAACACTTGATATTGGTGCAGTTAAAGCCATACCAACTAAAACTGAAATTATAATACACATTAAGAATGGTACTACGTTAAATGAATTTTCAATTAATAGACCAATACCTATAGTTATATAGTGTACATAATTAGCTAGTAGTATACTATAAATTAATGAACATATAATACCAATAAGTGGTAGTAAGATTACATCTACTGGTGTTTTCTTTCTAATTATATATTTTATTGCAAGTAAACATAATATGCTTGATATATAACAAGATAAAGGGTCAGATATACTTGATACTGCACCTGTTTTAAAACTATATGCATAGTTTCCAATCATACCAGCTACAAGACTTGCAACAATTACAATTCCATTCTTCTTTAATGCAAGAGCTACGCCAAGACCGATTCCTGCACCCATTAATCCTTTGATTAAAGTTGTATAGGTTGATAAGAATGAAAGTCCGGGAATTCGTGTAAATAAATCTAGTATTGTACCAATTATAAGGGTACCAAATAGACCAATTGCCATACCATTAGTGGATGACATTAATTTTTCTTTTAATACTTTCCAAAAACTCGGCTTTTTAATTTCGTTAGTGTTTTCCATAACGTTCCTCCATAAAAACAAAAACTATTATAAATCTTTTAGATAAAAATATAAATAAATTTTTTGTGGAAGAATTGTGAAAAAATGGTATTTTTGATTTTATTATTTTTAAAGTATGATAGAATATGAGTGACTTAAAGGATGTGATATTATGATTATTACAATTAATCAAATCAAATATGAAAAAAATGAACAAAAGAAAATTGAAGATGCAATTTTAAAATTAAATGAAAAATTAAAGACTTATAATCAAAAAATGGAATTAAGCTTACATTCATTTGAAATATATTTCCGTTCTTATGCAAGTCTTGTAGGAAATAAAGGTATTAGAGATGTAGAAAGTTGTTTTAAATATGTAACTACTTCTTTATATCAAGATTTAGCTAGTGAATATATGGTAAGAAATGGAATTGATATTATTGGTGCACTAGATGAAGCAATGTCAAACAATAATAACTTCTATAGTAACCTATATAAAGATATAGTTACATTTGGTAAGAACTTATATGAAGATCTATATGCAAGAGAAGCTTCTTTAGATTTCGTTAAGTTAAGTACTAAAGATATGGATAGAAGAGCTGCAAGAATTTCTGTTTTTGATAATAAAAATGGAGTAGCTAGTGTTTATGCTGACCCTAATGGACAATATCATTCTAAAGACTATGATTATAAACGTGTATTCTTTACTAGCGTATGCGATGATGCACTTGCAATATTAGATAATATGGAAGAAAAGGGACAAGATAGAGCTACTTACATCAACAATTTATATAATGTAGCTTTTAAATACAAAGCTTTAAAAGAATGCCAAAAAGAAGGTTGGTGGCCATTTAAGTATTTTACAAGACATTACTGGAAGGTAAATACTAGAATGAACATGATTATAGATAAGGTTAAAGAATCTAAGTGTGAAATCTTTGGCGATGGTATTACTTGCAATGAATTTGTTAGATATATGAAAAAAGATGAACCTGTAGCCTTACTTGATAATATAAAAACTAGCTTCTTTAGTGACTTTAATGTAGCTAAAATCAACAATGTTGTTTATCAAGCTGCAAGAGCTGATTTAGAACCAAAGATTGATTTAAATAGACAAGAAATTAATGTAGAAGAAGTTAACATTAATAATAAACTTGAAAACGAAAAAGGTTTAACTAAGTCTAACGATTTAGAGCATTTGGATTTAAAAAGTGAAGACGATAAAGATTTAGATTCTAGTAAAAGAACAATCAGAATTGATGATCTTGATGAAAGTAGATCTAACGATAGTGAATTAGAAGAAGAAAATTCTCATTCAACTAGTGAAGTTGGCAAAACAGATGAGGAGTTAGAAGAATCAAACGTATCTAGAGATTCTATTGGAGAGACTTCATTATAATTTAATATGTATAATAGGAAGGTTTAAAAGCCTTCCTATATTTGTTATATATTTAATTGATAAATTTTAATAAAGAGTGTAAAATTTGAAAGTGTTATTAAAGGAGAAAAATTATGGAATTACCATTTAAGATTGATTTAAATAATAAAGTTGTAGTTATAACTGGTGCAGGTGGAGTTATTTGTAGCCATCTTGCAAAAGCTATTGCAGAAAGTGGTGCAAAGGTTGCACTGCTAAACTTACATAAGGAAAAAGCCGATAAGGTTAAAGAAGAAATTGTAAAGAATGGCTTTATTGCAGAAAGTTATGCATGCAATGTTACTGATAAGGCTGATTTAGAAAGAGTACATAGCGAGGTTTTAAAGGATTTAGGTCCTTGTGACGTTTTAATTAATGGAGCTGGTGGAAATAACGCTAAAGCTAATACTGATGTTGAATTTGCAGAAGTAGATAATATTGATTCTGACACTAAGACATTCTTTGATTTAGACGAGAGTGGTATTGATTTTGTATTTAATTTAAACTTCTTAGGTACATTACTTCCATCTCAAGTGTTTGCACGTGATATGGTTGGAAGAAGTGGTTGTTCAATACTAAACATTTCATCAATGGCTGCCCTACTTCCTCTAACTAAGACTGTAGCTTATTCAGCTGCAAAGGCTTCTATTGATAACTTTACTAAGTGGTTATCTACTCACTTTGCACATTTAGGTATTAGAGTTAATGCAATTGCACCTGGATTCTTTAGAACTGCTCAAAACGAGACATTATTATTTAATGCTGACGGAACACCTACAGAAAGATGTAAGAAGATTATTAATGCTACACCAGTTGGTGAGTTAGGTAAAGTAGAAGACTTAGTTGGTGCTACTTTATTCTTAATATCTGATAAGGCTGCAAGATTTGTAACTGGAGTAACACTTGCAATAGACGGTGGATTCTCAAGTTATAGCGGTGTATAGAATAATTTTAAAAGATACTTTAAGGCTTATGCTTTAGAGTATTTTTTTAAAAATAAAAATGGTACTAGTTTAATTCCTAGTACCAGCATTTATTTACTTATTTAAAAGAGATTTAATATATTTTAAACTAGATTCCATTTTATCTTTAGGACATCCTTCAAAAATTAAAACTGCGTTTGGAGTTTCTTTCTTTGCGTGTGAAACAATATATTCTAAATCCATTAGACCTTCACCAAGGCCAACTTGTTTAAGTTTGTTAGCCTCACTATCATAGATGAAATCCTTTAAATGATAAATTACAATTTTATCTTTAAAATATTTAATTGATTCATCAAACATAAAGTGTTGAGTTTCTTGATCATATTTAGATACATCTAAATAGTTGAAGATATCAACTGTAACTTTGACACATCCGTTATCAATTGCACTAACAAGTCTATTTAATTGATGAGGCTCATACATACAGTGTCCGTATGCACCTTCAAGCGCTATGTTTGCATTGTGCTCTTTAGCATAACTTGCAAGTTCACCAAAAATTCTAATATCTTCCTCTAAAGCCTCTTCGGTTCTATTAAGCGGATTATAAGTCCACTTATCGTCATTATATGAACCAGTCTCACTACCTACGTATTTTGAATTGAATAATTTTGTATAGTCAATATATTCTTTAAAACGTTCAATATTATCTTTAACTAATTCTTTATTAGAATGAACCGGATTAAAATAAGCTCCTAACATTGATACCTCAATTCCTTCATCCTTAAAACTTTCTGCACATTCTCTTAAAGCTTCTTTGTCAATTGTATGAGCTTTAGAATCAAAACCTTCAATAGCTTTATATAAAACTAGTTGAACTCCGTCAAAACCTATCTCCTTTGTTCTTTTTGCAAGTTCTCTTGCGTTACTTTTTCCTAAATCATGGACTCTTACTGAAACTTTCATTTGAATAACTCCTTTTTTCAATGTATAATATTTTCGTTATATGTTTATTGTATCACAATAAGCGGAGGAAAAGTATGAATTTTTGGGAAGAAATTTATAAAAAGTATATTGGCTATGGAGAATATCAAAAAAATGATAATATGGATAGATTTGGTGGGGTATTTTCACCATATCATATTGTGATTTCTCTATTACTTGTTGCATTTATTATAACATTTACTTATAAAACAAGAAAATGTACTCAATCTGAATTATTTAAGAAACAAAGAGTTATCTCATGGGTGATGTTGGCTTTTGAAGCTTTTAGATTTATATGGTACCGGATTTTCCAAGGTTTTTGGTATTTTAAGTATGATTTATGTAATTTAATATGTTTATTTATGCCAATATTTGTCTTAAATAAAAATAGAAAATCAATTCTTATGTGGGCGGCAGTAGCTTTTTATGGTGGAACAGCAGTTTTATTATATCCATATGGTATATTTGCAGCGTTCAATGGAGTACATATTATTACAATTCAATCTATGATAAGTCATGGCTTAATGGTTTTAACTAGTATTAATTTAGTTAGAATGTATAAAATAGAATTTAAGAAGGACTTGATTGCCTCATTTATAGGATATGGTATACTTGCAACTATCTCTTTTGTTATGTGCTTTGTAAATGATGCAAATTATATGGCTTTAAGAGATCCTACAGGAATACCTGTGGTAAATCATTTACCTTTCCCAATATCTAGTTTTGCAATAATTGGCTTTATTTATTTAGGTATATATTTATTCTTGTTAGTAATAAAAACTTATCAAGAAAAGTTTTTGTGTGTAGATTTGAAAGTAGAGGACAATAATCATGAATTACAAGAATCCGATATTACAATTTGATTTTTCTGATCCTGATGCGATCAGGGATGGAGAAGACTATTATTTAATAGCTTCAAGCTTTAATCATTTCCCAGGACTTCCAATCCTTCATTCAACTAATCTAGTTGATTGGGAGATTATAAATTATGCACTTCCTCATTTGGGTAAAGAATTTGACGAAGTTAAGCATGGTTGTGGTGTGTGGGCACCATCTATTAGAAAACATAATGATATGTTTTATATAATTTATCCGATACCTGATGAGGGAATATTCGAAATTCATTCTAACGATATTAGAGGAAAGTTTTCAGAACCTCACTGCATTATGGCAGGTAAGGGATTTGAAGACCCATGTCCATTATGGGTAGAAGATAAATGCTATATGGTATTTTCATTTGTAAAATCTCGTATAGGTTTTAACTCACTTCTTGCGATTGTAGAATGTGATTATGATTTTACTCATACAATTGATGAATACAAGATTGTATATGATGGTCATAATGATAATCCAACAATAGAAGGACCTAAATTATATTATTATAATGATTATTACTACATTATGGCGCCAGCTGGTAGTGTTAAAGGTGGTTGGCAAACTTGCCTTCGAAGCAAGAATATTTACGGACCATATGAATCAAAGATAGTGTTATATCAAGGAGATACGCTTGTTAATGGACCTCATCAAGGTGCATTAATTGACCTAGATGATGGGAACGAGAATTTTGCATTCATTCATTTCCAAGATATGAGAGCTTATGGTAGAATTTGTCACCTAGAGCCAGTTAAATTTGTAAATAATTGGCCATTATGTGGGCACATAGCTGATGAGCTTCTTGCAGGAACTCCTGTAAGTGAACATGAATATCTTGTAAATAAAGAATCAAATAAAAGGGTGCAAATATCTGATGACTTTAGTGGAAATAAGTTATCACTAATGTGGCAATATCCATCAAATATTAATAATTTCTTTGAAGTAAATAATGGCTTAAAATTAAAGATGCTTAAAACAAATCATGAAAATGAAATTAATTTAATACCTTATCAATTACTAACTAAGGTACCTGCATTAAGCTTTAATGTTTCAACATTAATTGACTTTTCAGAAATGAATGATTATGATCATGTGGGATTTAGTGTCATGGGTGAAAAGTACTCCTCAATTGACTTTATGAAGTTAGATGGTAATATTATTATTTCATTGATTGATGGTAAGTTTAATGAGAAAGATAAAGTCTTAGATAAACTATATATTAGCGAGTCTAGTGCTAGAATAAACGCCCAATTTAGAAATGAAAATATTTATGATTTAATTTATTCAATTCATGTAAATTCAGTTAAAGTATTTGATAAAGTAAAGGCATATGCTGGAAGATGGATAGGTACAAAAATAGGCTTTTATGCATATTCAGAAAAAGATTCTAAAGGATTTGCAACAGTCAAATATTACGACACAAATATAATTAAATAGACGTAAGTAGAATCAACAAAAACTTTAATTTTGTTGATTTTTTTTGTATTTTTTTGTATAATAAGTTTACAAAATGTATTTCTTTTGGAGGTGTACATATGAAAAGTGGACCTACATTTGTAGTTGATACCGAAGCTGTAAAAGCTAAATTAAATTCACTTATAAACACAAATATTACTATTTGTGAACATAAGACAAAGAACAAGTCAATAACACGTACTGGTAAATTAATGATGGTTACCGACAGACTTTTTATGTTTAGAGTTAGACTTGGAAGAGATAACTTTGCAGAATACTCATATACATATAATGAGGTTGAAACTGGTAAAGTTGAATTTATTACTGAATAGAGGCATTAAAGTGTCTCTTTTTTTTTATTTTTTTAAAATACTATTATTCATAATTATCTTTAAAATGTTGATAAAAATTATCTAGTTTTATGATACAATCTAATAGGTGATTTATTTATGATAATTGATTTTAAGAATGTATCTTTTAATTATACAGATAAAACAATTTTAGATAGTGTTAATTTTACTTTAACCGAAAATGATAAAACAGGATTAGTCGGAGTAAATGGAGCTGGAAAGTCTACAATAATTAAACTTATTTTAGGAGAAGAAAGACCAAAATCAGGAGAGATTATAAAGTCAGGAAATATGAGTATTTCCTATTTGGATCAAAATCCTTATATTGAAGAAGGTCAAACTTTTTTTGAATATGTAACACGTGATTCCTCAAAAGAACATCCTATAGCTGAATACGAAGCTAATACAGCTATTACTAAGATGAAGCTTGATCCTAAGAGAATAGTTAAAAACTTATCAGGTGGTGAAAAGAAACGCTTAGCCCTTGCAAAAGCGTTAGTTACTTATTCTGACTTCTTGCTGCTAGATGAACCTACAAACCATTTAGATAACGATATGATATATTACTTAGAAAAATATTTAGAACGTTTTAATCGTGGCTTTTTACTTGTAACACACGATAGATATTTTTTAGAGAAGTGTTGTAATAATATGTTAGAACTTGATAATGGTAAGATATATCAATATAAAGCTAATTATTCCTTATTTTTAGACTTAAAAAAACAGCGTCTTGAGAATACTTTAGCTAGTGAGGCTAAATTAAAGAAATATTTAAAGAAAGAACTTGAATGGCTAAATAGAGGAGTAGAAGCCAGAAGAACTAAGAGTAAATCGAGAATTGAGCGATATGAAGAAGCTAGTAAGACTAGCTTTAGTGAAGAAAAAAAATTTGAATTTTCTAGTATTTCATCGTATTTAGGTAAAAAGATTATTAGTATAAGAAACGCATGTAAATCTATTAATGGTAAAGTATTATTCGAAGATTTTAGTATAGATATTAAAAGAGACGCAAGAATTGGAATAGTTGGTGATAATGGAGCTGGTAAGACAACTTTATTTAAAACTATTATGGGTTTAGAAAGTTTAGATAGTGGTGAAATAGAAAAAGGTGAGACCTTAAATATTGGATATTTCTCTCAACATTTTGATAATATGAATGAGGAATTAACTGTATTAAAATATATTGAAGAAGATAGTAACAGAATATTAACGCTAGATGGTGAGATATCTGCTAAGGCACTACTTAATAAATTCTTGTTTGATGATGAACTATTATATACAAAGATTAAATCATTATCAGGTGGAGAAAAGAGACGTTTACAATTAGTTAAAGTACTATCTAAAAATCCTAATGTATTAATACTTGATGAACCTACTAATGATTTAGATATTTATACAATAGAGGTATTAGAACGTTACCTAGATTCATTTATAGGACCAATTTTATGCGTATCTCATGATAGATATTTTTTAGATAATATAGTAGATGAAATATTATATTTTAAAGAGGGGCATATTAATTACTTCTTAGGTAATTTCTCGAGCTTTCTTGAAAGTGAAAATTCAAAGAAAACTATAATTCAAAATAAAGGCAGTCAATTTCAGAAGAAGCATACCTCAATACCATCTAAACTTAAGAAAGATATAGAAGCTCATGAGGTTAAAATTAATGAACTTGATTTAAAGACTCAAGAATTAAATAATATCTTAAAGTCTAATCAAAGTGATTATTTGGTATTAGTGGATGCTCAAAAAGATTTAGATAAGATTAATTTAGAATATGAGAAAGTGTTAGAAGAATATATGGCACTACTTGAAGAGAAAGAAAATTATACAAAGGAATAACTAATATGTTTTATACAAACGAGGAAGAAAAGATAGTAAAGAAGTTTAATTCTTATAAAGAAATGTGTTTAAGAGGATATAAGACTACTTTAACTAAATTCTTAAATTTAAGAGAACAAGAATTACTTAAATATGTAATTGGTAATAATGATTCTATCTATTTATATTTTTCCAACCTTTCAGGCTTTGATGAGGCTAAACGTGCATTGATATCTCCTTTTGAGATAATTCCTGATTTCAATATCAGAATATTAAAACTAGAATATGATAAGAGATTTATAAAACTTGAACATAGACATATATTGGGTTCTCTTATGTCTCTTCAAATAGAACGTAATATGATTGGAGATATTTTGATTAATAAGAACAATGATGTATATTTAATTACTTCGAAAGAAATGGAAGATTTTATTAAAGATAATCTTACATCAATTGATCATACTCCAATTAATTATATTAATGTAGAAAAAATAGAAGGTGACTTTACACCAGAGTATAAGGTAAAGAAAGTGTTTGCACAAAGCTTAAGAGTAGATTTAATAATTGCGGAAAGCTTTAATTTATCACGTGCTAAGGCTCAAGAATTGATTTGCGATTCAGCATTAAAGATTAATCAAGGTGTTGAATTAAATCCTATAAAGAATATTAAAGAATCTGATTTAATATCTTTAAGAGGATATGGTAGAGTTAAGGTCTTACAAGTTGGCGGATTATCTAAAAGTGGAAAGATTTTAGTTGAATTAGGATTATTAAAGTAAATTTTACTATTAAAATATAACTATTTAATTTATAATATATTCAAACAAAAGGAAACAAAACACATGAAAACAGTATTAATTATAGTTGCAGGTGGTACTGCCTCAGGTAAAACTACCGTTGTAGAAAAGATTCATCAAAGATTAAAAAGTAAGGATGTTCAAGTTATCAAATTTGATGATTATTATAAGGATTTATCTAATTTAAGCATAGAAGAAAGAGCTAAGGTAAACTTTGACCATCCAGATTCTTTAGATAATGATTTAATGTATGAACAATTAAAAACATTACTTGAAGGACATTCTATTGAAAAGCCATTATATGACTTTAAGACTCATACTAGAAAAAGAGAAACTGAAATTATAAAGCCCAGTAAGGTTATTATTGTCGAAGGAATACTTGCTTTATACGACGCAAGAATTAGAGACTTAGCTAATATTAGAATATTTGTAGAAAGTGATGATGATATTCGCTTCATCCGCCGTTTAAGACGTGATATGAATGAACGTGGTAGAACACTTGATTCTGTAATTGATCAATATTTAACTACAGTTAAACCTATGTATTATGAATTTATTAAACCAACTAAACGTTATGCAAATATCATAATACCAAACGATAAGGACCATGAAGTTGCGGTGGATATTGTAGCCGCAAAGGTTAAGGAAATAATAAATAAGAAAGAGGAACATAATTAATGATAGCTTTAATTGGCGCAATGGACGTTGAAATAAATGCCTTAGTTGAAAAACTAGAAAATAAAGAAGAAATTAATGTTTTAGCTTATAAATTTTATAAAGGAATACTAAATAATAAAGAAGTAGTAATTTTAAAAAGTGGCATTGGTAAAGTAGCTAGTGCAGTAGGATGTGCTTTAATGCTTGATCATTTCAAGCCTAGTGTTGTAATAAATACTGGTATTGCAGGAGGATTAAATGGTTTAAAACAATATGATATCTTACTTGCAAGCGAACTATCTTATTCTGATGTAGACGCTACTAATTTTGGTTATAAATTAGGTCAAGTACCACAAATGCCAGAAGTATATAAGGTAGATGAAACATATTTAAACAAGATTAAAGATTTCTTTAAAAAGAATAATATTAATTATAAGTCTGGAAACGTTCTATCTGGTGATTCATTTATAGTAAGTGAAAGTCAATTACTTGTTAAAAGAGATGGCTTTGTTGGATGTGAGATGGAAGGAGCTTCTATAGCACAAACATGCTATATAAATAAGACTCCATTTGTATCTATTCGTTTTATATCTGATGTTGTAGGTGGATCAAATCAAGCAGAAAGTTATATGGAATTTGAGGCTAAGGCTGCAAATTTATCACAAGATATTTGTTATAAAGTATTAGAAGTTATTTAAGGTGCTATTAAGCACCTTTTTAAGTAGATTTTTTGATTTGCGACAAAAAAAAGAATACAATAGATTTAAACAATAAGAGGTGTAGAAAAATGACTATCGTTGAAAGATTAGAAGCCCTTAGAGGACTAATGAAAGAAAATAATTTAACTATGTATTTAGTACCAACTGATGATTATCATTTATCTGAATATGTAGGTGCTTATTTTAAAGAAAGAGAATTTTTATCAGGATTTACAGGATCAGCAGGTGTACTTCTTGTAACTCTTAAGAACGCTTATTTATGGACTGATGGAAGATATTTCTTACAAGCAGCAAATCAACTTGAAGGAAGCACTATCACTTTAATGAAACAAGGCGAAGAAGGCGTTCCTTCAGTATATGAATTTATAAAGAATCAATCTATTAAGAAGTTAATTGGATTTGACGGAAGATGTGTTAAGGCTTTATTTGGTGAAAGTCTAGAAAATATTAAAGGTGTACACATCACTTATGATATGGATTTAGTAGATAAGATCTGGACTGATAGACCTGAATTATCTCATGAGCCTGGTTATGAGTTAGATATTAAGTATGCTGGAGAATCTAGATATGACAAGATTAAAAAGATTCAAGCTAATCTAGAAGCTAAGGGTGCAGATTTAACTGTAATCTCATCTTTAGATGATATTATGTGGATTTTAAATTTAAGAGGTAACGATGTTAAATGTAATCCTGTAATATTATCTTACTTAGTAGTTCATAAAGCTAAAGTAGTTCTTTATATAAATAGTAGTGTATTAAGTTCTGATATTAAATTAAACTTAGCTAAGGATAGAGTAGTAATTAGAGAATATAATACTATTTATAACGATATTGTTAATTTTAATAACTATAAGATTTTAATGGATTTAAATAAGACTAATTATGCATTATATAAATCAATTAATAATACTAATACAATTATCAATGAAATTAACTATTCTACTCTATTAAAGGCTTGTAAGAATAAGGTTGAACAAGAAAACTTTAAGAAAGCTCATATAAAAGATGCAGTTGCAGTATGTAAATTCATGTATTGGTTAAAGACTAATGTAGGTAAAATTGAAATGAGTGAATTATCTGTATCTGAAAAGCTACTTGACTTTAGAAAAGAACAAGCTAATTTTAAAGATATTTCATTTGGTACTATTGCAGGATTTGGACCACATGGTGCAATAGTTCACTATGGTCCTACTAAAGAAAGTGATGCTAAAGTAACATTAGATAATTTCTTACTTGTAGACTCAGGAGCACACTTTCTAGAAGGTACTACTGATATAACTAGAACATTTGCACTAGGAAAAGTAAGTGATGAGATGAAGCATCATTTTACATTAGTATTAAAGTGTTATTTAGCTTTATCTGATATTAAATTTAAAGAAGGTGTTGACGGAAGAACACTTGATTTAGCCGCAAGAGAGCCTTTATGGCAAGAAGGCCTAGACTTCAATCATGGTACAGGTCATGGTGTAGGATATTTACTTAATGTTCATGAAGGACCTCAAAATATTAAATATAATAGAGAATCTTACACATTTAAAGAAGGTATGATTACGTCTGATGAACCAGGTTTATATTTAACTGGTAAATATGGTATTAGACATGAATCTTTAACTTTATGTACATTATATAAAGAAACTGAATTTGGTAGATTTTTGAAACTAGAACCTATTACTTTAGTTCCATTTGATTTAGATGGTATTGATAAGGATTTATTAACTTTAGAAGAGAAGACTAAATTAAATAATTACCATAAGAAAGTATATGATACTGTTTCACCTTACTTAAATAAAGATGAAGCTAACTTCTTAAAGAAATATACAAAAGCTATTTAATAATTTATGGATACAAAGCTGTTTATATCTATAGTAATATCACTTAGTTCAATTATTGTAGTTGTATTTGGATATATTATTTATATGTCTTTTAAGATACGAACAATTAAAAAACAAATTAAGGTTCATAAAAATTTGAGAACTTATAATATTGCGCTACTCCTATTAATAACTAATATGTCTAAAGGAGTTATATCAGCTACTTTACTTATTGTTATGTTAATAGAAGTAGGTTATGCAATATATTTAAATGAATTATTTAATAAATTAACTCAAGATTTGATAAAAATGATGGAGGAAGATAAAAATGCAAAACTGGAATCTAGAAGAAATTTATAAATCTAATGAAGCCTTTTTAGAAGATTTAAATGAAATTAAAGAAAGTGTTAAGGGCTATTTAGATTTTAGGGGAAAATTAAATAATAGTAAGAGTGTTAATGAATATTTTAAGTTTGATGAAGAAATTTCAAAGCGTCTTCAAAAAATATATTCATACGCTTCTATGAAATATGATTTAAATACTTGTTCACTTGAAAGCCAAGCTAATATTTCATCTATTGAAAACTTCTTTGTAACTTATATGCAAACTGTTTCATTTGTTAAGGATGAATTATTATCAAATAAATTAGAAGATTATAAAGAATGGGCAAAAGAGAATGAATATATTAAGAATAATCTATATTATTTAGATCAATTATTCCATTCTAAGGAACATGTTTTAAAACCTGAACTTGAAAACTTATTATCTTTATATTCACCAATTTCATCTTCATTTTCATCTACATATGGATTACTTGAAAGTTCTGATATAAAGCCTATTACAGTTACATTGTCTGACTCTACAACTCATACATTTACTAAGGCTAACTATACTTCACTATTAATGGAATATAGTAATTCTCAAACTGACAGAAAAACTATATTTGAAGCTATGTATAAACATTATGATGATTTAAAGAATACATATGCACAGCTTTATAAAGGTGTAGTAGACTCAGATATTGCAAGAATGCGTAGTCATGGATATGATAATATCCTAGATACTTTCTTAGATAATAATAAGATTGATAAAAGTGTTTATTTAAATTTACTTGAGGCTGTACACGAAAACACTAAGCCTCTTCATAGATATATTGAATTTAGAAGAAAGCACTTTGGTTTAGAAGAATATCATAACTATGATAGATTTTTAAGTCTTGCAAAAAGTGATGTAAAATATCCTTATGAATATGCGCGAACAGAGGTATTAGAGGCTTTAAAGCCAATGGGTGAGGATTTTGTTAATCACGCTCGTGTTGCGATGGCTGATGGCCATGTTGATGTGTGCCCTGATACAAATAAGAGAAGTGGAGCATATTCAACTGAGGTTGAAGGATTTGGACCATATATTTTACTTAACCATACAGATGATCTAGATTCTGCATTTACTCTAGCTCATGAATGTGGTCACTCTATTCACACTTTATATTCAACTGAAAATCAACCATTCGCTACTAAAGACTATGTAATATTTGTTGCAGAAATTGCATCTACATTTAATGAGCAATTATTCTTAGATCACTTATTAAGTAAATCAAATGATAAGGCTACTAAGATTCAAGCTATTGAAAAGTTGGCACAAAACATCGTTTCTACATTCTACCGCCAAGCTTTATTTGCAGAATTCGAACTTAAAGCTCACAATAAGGCACTTGAGGGTAGAGGTTTAACTTATGATGATTTAAATAACATTATGGCCGAACTTTACGAAGAATATTATGGATATAGTCTTGATACAGAAGAATTAAAGAAATATGTATGGGCATACATTCCACATATCTTCAATTCGCCATTCTATGTATATCAATATGCAACTTGTTTCTCAGCTTCATTTAAGATTTATAATGATGTAAAGAATAAGGTTCCTCATGCATATGAAAAATATATTGATATGTTAAAGGCTGGTGGATCTGATTACCCTGTTGAAATTGTTAAAAAGGGTGGATGTGATCTTACTACAAAAGATGCATTCGTTGATGTATGTAAGAAACTTGATGAATTAACTAGCGAACTTGAAAAGTTAATTGATTAATACTAATAAAATATAGGAAATGGATTGTATTCTATTTCCTATATTTCTTTACTATTTTAATTTAATTATTTATAATTAGTATGGTGATATTATGACAGAAAAAGAAGCATATGAACTACTTAATGGTTCACTTGAAGATAAAATTGAAGCCTATAAATTTTTTGCAAATAAAAAGCATTCTACAATTGCGATGATGCAACTAGGAAATTATTATTATAGTACTGGTGATATAGAACAGGCTATATCTTACTTTAATGAGGCTAGTTATAATAAAGATGCAAGAGGATACAATAGCCTAGGTTCTATGTATCTATATGGTAAGAAGGTTGAAAAAGACTATCAGAAAGCATTTAAATACTTTACTAAAGCTTACCTTTTAGGTAATGATTTTGCACGTCTAAAATTGGCTGATATGTACTTGAATGGTTACTATGTTAATCAAGACTTTAAGTATGCAATTGAATATCTAGAACCTTTATATGACAAATATTATACTAGATATTTAAATCAAAATATGAAAGAAAACTTGTTTATGGAAGTACTTTTACGTTACTCAAAGCTATACGAGGAAGGTAATGGATTTAAGAAAGATATTGAACAAGCTTTAAAGTGTATGATTGTAGCACGTGATGGATTAAAGTTAGTGCTTGATGAGGCTAATAATAAGCAATTATATGAATTCACTTTAAAAGAAATTGAACGCATAAAGACAAAAATAGAATACAATAAGTTTGAATTACTAGAATTTAGTTTAGATCATGTTGCAAATTTCTCTTATGAATATAATAAGGAAGAAGATTATGTGGCACTAAACTTTGATTTTGGTGAAAAACTAATAGTAGTATCGTTAAACAATTTAACTAGTGAGATTAAATCTAGCGAGACTATAATCTTTAGACAAATAGATGCGTTTAACGCAATGGATATGGAAATAATGAGACCAATTGATTTCCAAAACAGAGGAGAGTTATTCAGATTATATGATTCTGAACAAACCCTACTTCATTTTAAATTTAAAGAATATAATGAATAATTAATGAGTAAAATCATTAATTTTTTCATATATTATTTTGAGGTGATAAAGTGATTTTAATAATAGCCGAAAAACCTAGTGTAATGAAAAATATAGTTGATTCTAAATTAGAAAATGCTCAAACTAAAAGATATAAAGGCTATATAGAGGGGAAAGACTTTATATATACTCACTGTATAGGGCATCTTTTAACTTTAAAATACCCAGGTGAAATTGATGATAAGTATAAGAGTTGGAATTTATATAGTTTGCCTTTTAAGTTTAAGGATATCCCTTTAAAAGTATCTGAGTCTGTTAAAGAACAATATGTAATTGTTGATAGACTTATGCATGACAGTCGTGTTACTGAGATAGTAAACGCTTGTGACTCTGATAGAGAAGGAGATTTAATATTTAGAAATCTTTATAAATATTCTCATCCTAAGGTGTCCCGTATTTCTCGTATGTGGCTTGAAAGTCAAACTGAAGAAGGTATTAAAGAATCATTTAATACAAGACTAGATGAGAAAGAATATAATAATGTATATTTTGCAGGTAAGGGAAGAAGTTATGCTGACTATATTATAGGACTTAACGCAACACGAGCTATGACATGCAAATTTGCGCACGATAATCAGGTTTACCCTATAGGTCGTGTACAAACTCCAACTCTTTCAATCTTAGTTGATTTAGAAAAAGAAATAATGAATTTTAAGCCATCTAACTTTTATAAGATAGTTGCGAATGCTTCCTGTAATGGGGAATTGATTGATGGTAATTACATTAATGAATCACTAGATCAAAATAGATTTTTAAATAAAGATGAAGCCTTAAAGATGGTTAATAAAATTGGAGTCGGAGAAGCTTTAGTTGTAGAGGCTAGTAAAACTGAAAAAAGCGAAAAGCCTAAAATGTTATATTCTTTATCTGATTTACAAGTAGATATGGATAAAAGATATCATATGAAAGCTATTGATGTATTAAATACTTGTCAAGCGTTATATGAAACTCATAAGCTTATTACATATCCTAGAACTGATGAAAATCATATTTCAAAAGAATTAGCTAATAAGTTAGATCCTATTTTAGATAATTTGAGTGTACACAGAGATCTAGTTAATGAAATTAAGACTAATAATTATAAGATTAATCCAATAATGATTTCTAAAAAAGACATTGGTGCACATGAAGCCCTAACACCTACATCACTAAGAGTTAGTATAGATTATATTAAGAAATTATCACTTGATGAATTACATGTATATATGGCTATAGTTGAGCGTTTTTTAGCTGCATTCTTGCCTGATGCAAAAATAGTAAAACAAAGGATTGTATTTGTACGTAATGATGAAGCTTTTGAATCTACTTTTGAGGCTTGTACTTATTTAGGTCATAGAAGTGCATATACTTATGGAAAAAAAGAATCAAAGAAGAAAGATAAGAATTTTGTATCAATTAAAAAAGATGATACTATAATGATTGAAAAACTTAATCTTGAAGAAGGTACAACTAGTGCACCAACTCGTTTTACTGAAGGTACTTTAATTAAGATGATGAAAAATCCGGTGAAGTATGTAGATGAAAAACAAGATAAAGATACTTTAAAGAAGATTGAAGGAATAGGTACTGAAGCTACAAGAGCTTCTATTATAAAGGAATTAAAAGAAAGAAATTTAATAGAAGACTATCAAAAAAAATATATTAAGCCGACTGAAAAAGGAATTAAATTAATTGATTTAATACCTGATGAAAGTGTTAAGAGCGTAAAATTAACTGCATATTTTGAACAAAGACTTGATGATATATCTAAAGGCAAATATACTTGTGATGAATTCTTAGATGAAATTAATAATTTAGCCTCTAATTTTGTAAATAAAGTAAAACAAGTAGATTTAAACTTAATAAGATTAAAAGAAACAAGTCTATGTACTTGTCCTGTTTGTAAAAATTATATTGTTGAAAATGATAAGGGTTATGGATGTTTGAATAAAAAATGTAAGGTATTTATTTTTAAGAATGCCAGAGGAGCTAAATTAATTACAAGAACTCAAGCACTTGAATTACTAACATTAGGTTATACTAAAACTAAAGTTTTGTGTAAAGCCCATAGTGGTAAGGACTTTGAAGCCCAAATGACGTATAAGTATAGTGAAAAAGAACAATATCCTAATATTATTGATTTTAATTTTGATTCAAATATTGAATCATGTAAAGAAACAGAAAACCTAAAAGATAAGATTAAACCTCTATGTAAGTGTCCTATTTGTAGTACGGGTCACATTATTGAGACTAATTATGGATTTAAATGTGATAATACGTCTTGTAAAGTTTATATTCAAAAGAATGCATGTGGAGCTAAAAAGTTAACTAAAAAGGCCGTTACAGAACTTTTGAAAGATAAGGTTACTAGTTCAAGAGTAGATATTGTGACTAAAAAGGGCTTAGATATGAGCGTCTATCTAACTTACAATTATGATGAGACTTTAGAGTATCCTAATAAGATTGGAATTTTGTTTGATAAAGAAAAATCAAATGATTAAATAATATTTAAGTAAATAATGTTATTTTTAAAATTTTGTGATAAAATTAGATATACAAAAAAATATTTTTAAATTTTTAGATGGGTGAGAGTATGAAGAAGTATTTTAAAGTATTATTAAGCATTCTATCATTAGTAGCTATATTTACTTTATTTGGTTGTAAGGTTAATGATAATTCTAATGGTGATAATTTAAGTAAAGTAGACGGTAATGGTACTCATAATGATATTATGGTATATGATTTTGATGAATTTTATCATTATCACGATGATATAAAAGAAGAACACATTTTTGGTGAGTGGGAAATTATTATTGCACCTACCACTCAATTAACAGGAGAAAAATCAAGAGAGTGTTCAGTTTGTGGATACATTGAAACCAATGAGTTACCAAAAAATATTACAATTGTCTGGGTAGACATAGACGGTAATACAATAGATCGTACTGAAACTGATGGTGATTCTACTGGTGAAGATTATTCTGGCGAAATTCCTACAAAACCAAGTGACAATACTTATTATTACACTTTTGCAGGATGGGAAATAAGTGTTCAAGATGATACAGTTATTGTTTATATTCCTAGATTTAAAGAAAACAAAATTGTATACACAGCTAACTTTTATGATAGTGGCAATACATTACTTGAATCAATCAATTATTATTATGGTGAGGATTTAAAGAAACCTAGTGATCCTATTAAAGAAGGCTATGAATTTACTGGATGGAAATTAGAGTCAAGTGGTGGAGCTGGTGGAAGTGATGGCTATTATTCTAATTTTATAGCTACATATAAAGAAAAAACAGTAGAATATTACACTGTAAAATTTATTGATTATAATGATGATATTATATCAGAAAAGGTATATGAATCTGGTCAAATGCCAGAAGAACCAGCAGCACCAAGCAGAGAAAGTGACGAAGATTATAGTTATGAATTTATAGGTTGGGATAAAGAAATAACTAGTGTTTGTGAAGATACTACATATAAAGCATGTTATAAACAAATACCACTTTTCTATACAATTAAATTTGATATGGAAGGTGGAATAGGTGGTAGCGAATCCGTAAAGGTTTATTATGGAAAGGATCTTCCTTTAGCAAGTGCTCCATCAAAAGTTGGATATACATTTGATGGATACTATGATTCATTAGATAATATGTACTATGATTCTTCAATGGTTGGTGTTAAAAAATATGATTTAAATAGTGATGTAACTCTAACTGCTAAATGGAGCCCTAAAACATATACTGTTAATATAGAATGTGGTGAATATACATATTTATATGATACTACTTATACTGTTCTATATGGTAAAGGATATAATTTCAATCAAGTAGAAACATCTAATAATTATAAGTTTAAGGGCTGGCAATATGAAGGTAATTTAATTACTAATTCAAATGGATATATTTCATACTGGGACATAGATAGTGATGTCACATTAACTCCACTTGTTGAATCATTATATACATACACTGATTCATCAAAAACAAGTCTATATTTTGGTACATATCCACAAACTTTAGAAACTAGTTATAAAACTATTAAGGAGTTAAATTCTAAAGCAGCCATTTTACCTACAGAAGATGGTAGTAATTGGAAAGATTACGGATATTATATTAATGGTAAGAAAGAAAGCTATATGTACTATATTGATATCGATTTAGATCAAGATGATGAATACGATTATAGAGGTGTTTATTTTACTGATTATAGATCAACTAACACTTTAGGCTTAAGTACTGATTCATATCAACATGATAATGAATATTTATCTAATACAATCTATTGGTTTAAATATGAGAAAATTAAGTGGAATATATTAACTACAACTAATTCTAAAGCTATGCTTATATGTGATTTAGTTGTTGATTCACAAAATTATTATAATAATTCGGATACTAGAATAGATGGTAAAGAATCTACAGAAAAAACAATATATGCAAATAATTATGAATATTCATATATTAGAAATTGGTTGAATGATACATTCTATAATACAGCATTTGATTCATATGAAAAACAAATTATAGCGTATACTAATATTAACAATAATCAAGATTCAACTGCAAGTCCTACAAATCAATATGTAAGTGATGATACAAATGATAAAATTTTCATATTATCATATAAAGAATATATGGAATACTATAGAGATTTCGATTCTGGAGTAACTAATGGATCAGACTATGCATTATGTCAAGGATTACAAAGCGCAAAGGGTGCAATGTACTGGCTACGTTCACCTTATTACAACGATAGTGTTCAAACTGACATTATTGATGAAGCAGGCTATGTAGATGATGAGAATGTTTGTATGACATCTATAGGTGTACGTGCTTGTTTTTGGATAAACTTATAAATTAATATATTAATTAAATAAAATTAAGGGATTTTTCTGATAAATTATTATTAGTTAATCCCTTTTCTTTATATTTAAAACTGATTGATTTGATTAGTTGGTTTGCTTAATTGCGATATATTTACCTTTATTGTATAATTTAAACTATGTAAAGAGTATTAGAGATTCTTATAAGAGGTGTGACATGGAAAACTATATTAAAGTAGAAAGATTTAAAGATGAATTAATTTCAGGACCTGTTTCAGGTATTGTAAAAATTAATGATTTAGTTGAAGTATATGATATATTAAACAATCCACTTGGCTTATATTCGCATATTGAAGCTATCTCTTTATTCGGGATTCATTATGATTATATAGAAGATGGTACTAGTGCTTCATTCTATATTCCAGGAATTGAAGCTAATGTAGTAGATAAAGGGTATAAGATTGTAGTAGTTGGAGAATAATTAATATAAAAAATAATAAATAAATGGGGAGGTAATTTTGTATGATTGTAAAGTATTTGGTTAATATTTTTTTGATTTTTTTAATATCTATCTCCTGTATAAGTTGTTCAAATGAAAATGAAAGTTCTAATAACAGTATTAGTAATTACACTACGGTAAATGGTGTATATTATATGGATGTAATTAATCCACTATCAAGTGTTTTGTATGATTATGAAAATCCAAATTATAGTTATTCATCTATTAATTGTTCAAGTAATGTTAAATATGTTTTAGATGGTGAAAGAACATATAAATTAATATCAAACTTCCACAATATTTTATTATATTATGTTAATTCTAGCGTTATAGAAGAGATTAATCTAGATATGAATGATGCTTTATATATTGAAGTATCATATAAATATATATAAAGAAAAAATCCATCTAATGATGGTACTGGATATTTTTACATTTTTAAAAATGGTATGTTAGTATTTATTGATAATAATAAGGCAATGACTTATTATTCTAAAGCTTGTGAATTGGATTATGAAAATATTAAAAATGAGATAATGAAAGGTGAAGTATTATTAGACGATTAAATCTTGAAAATTAATAAATCCTTAATTATATTAGATAATGTTTGATTTTTAGTCTAGATAGATTTGAAATATGTAAATAAAAACTCCTTTAGCGTAACTGCTTGATTTTAGCAATTCTATAAAGGAGCTTTTAATGTTTATTTTTGTTAGTTTAATTTATCTTTTGAATTTTCTAAAGCTTATAATCATTAGTATTAAAATAATTATATCAATTATTAAAACTAATGGGAACATAAAATTGTTAATACTTGATAATTCATCTTTATAAAGAATTATTATCCATAAAGCATTAAATGATATTACTAAAAGTAAAGATTTAATTGTTAACTTAAAATTAGACCATTTAGAATGAGATTTCTCTAAGCTTGTAGACATTATCTTATACCCCCTATAACTAATAATATAAATACAATAATTTCACAAATTAGTGAAGAATAAATTACGATACTAAAGTATGATTTATCAGTTTTGTGATGGAATACCTTTCTTCCAAAGAATGCACCAATTCCTCCACCAAAGGCTGATAAGAATAGTAAAGTTTTCTCTTTTATTCTAATTTGATTAGATTTAGCTTTTTCTTTATCACTTTTATAAGCTATAAAAGTAATTAAAGATACTAATATAATATATACAATATAGATGATAAGTAAAATTTGTTTATAATTCATAATTAACTCCTTTTCTTAACTATTTTATCATAATATTTGTAAATTTTGAAAAAAATGATATAATCAACTTATATTAAGGAGATTTTAATCTATGTTAGAATATAAATTTGACACTCAATTATTAATCGCTGGTCATGATTTAGATGAAGACGAAATAAATGATTATATCACTGAACATTTTGTTGGTGATTGCTTACTAGTTGTAGGAGACGATGAATTAATTAAGATTCATTTCCATACAAATGAACCATGGAAGATTTTAGAATATGGCACTTCAAAGGGTGAAATCTACGACATTGTTGTAGAAAATATGGAACGTCAAGCTAATGGCTTAAAAGGTTAATATGGCGAGGTATTCGTATAATATTATAAAGGGTGGAATTAAAGTCATTGACTTTTTTTCCTCTTTTTATTTAGGTAAGGAAAAAATAAATTATTTTAAGAATAATAAGAATTCTATATTAGTAAATGATAAGATAGTTGATATAAACCATATATTAAATGTATCAGATAAATTAGTACTTGTTACAAATGAAACTCTTGATACTAAACCTTTAAAGAAGAAGATAAATATTATTTATGAAGATGATTATTATTTAATAATTAACAAACCAATTAATATTTTAGTACACTCTGATGGAGCAGAAAATCAAGATAATACATTAGTTAATGCAGTTACTTATTATTATCAAAATAAAGGTTATGATTTTCCTGTTAGATATTGTCATAGACTAGATAAAGATACTAGTGGGTTAATGATCTTTGTTAAAGATCCTTTAACTGAAAGTTACATTAAGGCATTAATTGAAAAAAGAGAACTACATAGATCTTATTTAGCACTTGTTGAGGGTATAATAGATAAGAATATGACTATTAATAAACCTATAGGAAGAAATAGACATATTAATGGGAAATATATGGTGTCTCCTACTGGTAAAGAAGCTATAACTATGATAAATAGTGTAAAGTGCTTTAAGAAGTATACGCTTGTAAGTGTAGAACTTAAAACAGGAAGAACACATCAAATAAGAGTTCATTTATCTAGTATAGGACATCCTATACTAGGAGATACTTTATATGGAGGAGCTATGAATCTTATTCAAAGACAAGCACTGCATTCTTATAAGGTAGAATTTGTAAATCCTCACTCTTTAAAACCACTTAAATTTGAGGCCACTCTTCCATTTGATATGAATAGTTTAATAAAGGAGAGAAAGTAATGACAAATGAACAAATTATTACATTAATAGCTAATATAATAAATGGTATTGGTTTATTCTTTGTTTGTCTTAGTATGGTATTTAAGAAGAAAAGAAGCATCATACTTTGTCAAGCAATCAATCAAGTGTTTGCGGGAACTAGTTATTTTATGTTAAAGGGTTATGCAGCATTAATGCTTAATATAGTAACTCTTATAATGGATATTTTTATATTATTAGATAAACAAAATAAAGTAACAAGCATTATATTTGCACTTCTTACTTTTATTTTAGGTACAGTTGGTGTAGTTATCAGTGCTAATACTACATATAATAGTTTACTAGAATTAGGTGAATCAAGTGACTATATAAATCGTCAAATGATTATTAATGTTATTATATCTTATTTACCAGTAATAGGTACTAGTATATATAATGTAGTATCATTGTCTAAAACAATACCTACAAAGTATTTAAGATTTACTTTTGCATTTAGCTGTTTGTTATGGGCAATATTTTCTATATACATTAAATCTTATGTCGGATTTGTATTTAATGTTGTTACAGTAATAACATATATTGTAAAAACAATAATAATACATGTTAAAGGTGAACAATTAGAAAATTAGTTTCATACTTTTAATAATTTATATATTTATGTAGAATATTAATAAAATAGAAAGGATGTTATACAATGGAAAAAGATTATAAATGGGACTTATCAAAATTATATGAATCATACGATTCAGATAAATATGTTAATGATTTTAAGAAATTATCTAATTTAATTGAAGAATTAAATAAAATTGCATCAAGTTTGAAAGATGTTGATTTAGTTAAGGCAATCGAGTCTTATTTACATACTGAAGAAGAGATTAATGTATTAGTTGAGAATTTATATAATTATTCAGCTCTTCAAACTGAATGTGATGTAAATGATTCAAAAAGTGCAATGGAATCAGCCAAGGTTTTCCAATTACTTGAAGGAAGTGTTGGAGCCAGTGTTAAATTCTCAAAGTTTATTAAGAAAGTAAATATTGATAAAGTTTGTCAAGCATCAAGTTTTTTAAATCAATATAAATGGAATTTAAAGAATATTAAGAAAGAAGCTAAACATAAATTATCTGATAAGGAAGAAATTATACTTGCAAAATATGAACAAATATCAGGTAATGCCTGGTCTAACTTGCAATCTAAATTAACTTCTAATTTATCTATTAGAGTTAAAGGCTTTGATAAGGCAATGCCACTAGCTCAAGTTAGAAATCTTGCATATTCTAGTGATGAGACTGTAAGAAAAAATTGTTATAAAGCTGAACTTAGATCTTATAAGAAGGTTGAAGATAGTGTAGCTGAAGCTTTATCTAATATTAAAAAGGAAGCTAATATAAATGCATCTCTTAGAGGTTATAAGTCAGTTCTTGATATGACACTTAAAAATTCTCATATGAAAGAGAAAACACTTAATGCCTTAATAGAAGCAATTAACGATAGACTTCCTTATATTAGAAAGTACTTTAAATTAAAGGGTGAAGCATTAGGACATAAAAATGGTCTTCCTTTCTATGACTTATTTGCACCTATGGGATCTTTAACTAAGACTTATACAATAGAAGAAGCTTATAATGAAGTTTTAGGTGTTTATAAATCATTCAGTGACCCATTATATGAATCAGCTAAACGCGCAATGGATAATAATTGGATTGATGTATATCCTCGTGAAGGAAAAGTAGGCGGAGCATTCTGTGCTTATATTCCGGCATTCCATGAAGCAAGAGTACTTACTAACTTTACAGGATCATTGTCTGATGTACAAACTCTAGCTCATGAATTAGGTCATGCATATCATGGATATGTAATGAGTTTTAACCCACCACTATCTTGGGAACATCCTATGCAACTTGCTGAAACAGCATCTACTTTCTGTCAAATATTAATGACTAAAAAGATGTTAAAAGACTTTGACAATCCTCAAGATAAATTAACATTACTTGAATATTCGCTATGTGAAGATACTCAAGTTATTGTTGATATATTATGTAGATATTTATTTGAAACTAAGGTTGTAAATTCACCACTTGAAGCTCAATTGTCTTCATCTGATCTTTGCAAGATGATGTTAGATAGCCAAGATGAATCATATGGTGATGGACTTGACCCTAAGTATAAACATCCATATATGTGGTTGTGTAAGGGACATTACTATTCAGCAGGACTTAACTTCTATAACTGGCCATATGCATTTGGTATGCTTTATGCACGTGGATTATATGCATTATACTTAAAAGATAAGGATGCATTTGTTAAAAACTATGACCAAATGCTTAAGAATACTTGTATGATGGATGTAGAAGATGTTGCGGCTTCTATGGGTATTGATATTACTAAAAAGAGTTTCTGGTTATCTAGTATTAAGCAAGTAGAAGATGATATTTTAGAATTTGAAAGCCTATTACGCCAGACTGGTAAGATTAAATAATTTATGGATATAGATTTATTTGTTGCAAGAAGCATTTATGAATTTAATTTAGCAACTAATAACAGATTTACTCCACTTCTTAAAGCTATAACTGTATCTGCAAATTTAGGAATTATATTTATAGTTTTATCTTTAATTTTCTTGATTTTTAAGAAATCTAGAAGAACTGGTATTGAAATATTAGTCTCCTTAGCAATTGGAACTATTATTGTTAATGTATTAAAATTTATTGTAGTACGTCCACGCCCTTTTATTGATACTGATAGTGTATATTACACATTCTATACATTTGCGGGAAGTCTTAAACAAGGGGGATATTCTTTCCCATCAGGTCACACATGTGCTGCAGCTAGTTTTGGAGTTATGTTATTTATTAAATTAAATAAAAAGTATTCATTTTTATTCTTACTTATTCCACTTATATTTGGATTTACTAGAATATATTTTAATGTTCATTACTTTTCAGATGTAGTTGTTGGTCTAATAATTGGGATATTTAGCACAATATTAACTGTTTATTTAAGCAAATATATAGTTAATAAATATTTAAATAAAACTAATAAAGTAGAATAGTTATTAAAGGTATTAGATTTAAAAGTCTAATACTTTTTTAATAGATTAAATTTTTAATTTGATTAATATAACAATAATAAATTTGTATATGGTTATATTTATGTCTATTTTCATACTCAATATGTCAAAATGCATTAACAACAATGCTTGAACGTGCCAAAATGGCACATTTGATTACAAAATTAGGTGACAT
Source organism: uncultured Eubacteriales bacterium (assembly GCA_963628445.1). Taxonomy (GTDB): domain Bacteria; phylum Bacillota_I; class Bacilli_A; order Acholeplasmatales; family Anaeroplasmataceae; genus JAEELC01. The sequence continues at coordinate 11,963 of CAVGEZ010000011.1, read as the reverse complement.
TTATTATTTAAGTTCATAATCATATAAGTGTTGAATTTATGAATAAATGCTTTAAAATATCATATTTAATAGATAAAAAATATTTTTTCTTTTAATGAAGAGTCTCATATGTTATAATTTGAATGTAAGCGGTTTATTTTTAGAAACAAAATATAATATATAATAATTCAAATGCTTAAAGTAGAAATTTAAATAATATATGAAAGGATTAATTATTATGGAAGATATTAAGAATTTAGGACTTAAAGAAGTTGATGAAACAGTAGAAAAGGCATTAAAGTGTTTAGACTTATATGCTGATTATACTCAAGAAAAAATTGACTATATAGTTGCGAAAGCATCTGTTGCAGCACTTGATATGCATGGAAAACTTGCAAAAATGGCTGTAGAGGAAACTAAACGTGGTAATTTTGAAGATAAGGCCACTAAGAATTTATTTGCGTGTGAATACGTATTTAATAATATTAGAAATTTAAAGACTGTTGGTGTTGTTGATGATAACCAAGTTGATGGTATTACAACAATTGCCGAACCAGTAGGTGTTGTAGCTGCGCTAACACCAGTTACAAATCCTACATCAACAGCTATATTTAAGGCATTAATTTGTTTGAAGACAAGAAATCCTGTTATTTTCTCATTCCATCCAAAAGCTTTACGATGCTCTATCGAAGCTGCAAAGATTGTTAGAGATGCAGCTATACTTGCAGGAGCACCTGAGAACTGTATTCAATGGATTGAGCATCCTTCAATGGAAGCTACATCTAAACTTATGAATCATGATGGAGTTGCAACAATTCTTGCAACAGGTGGAAATGCAATGGTTAAGGCTGCATATTCATGTGGTAAGCCAGCACTTGGTGTAGGAGCAGGTAATGTACCAAGCTATTTAGAAAAGTCTTGTAATGTAAGACAAGCAGTAAATGATGTTGTAATGAGTAAATCATTCGATAATGGTATGATTTGTGCTTCTGAATCAGCTGTATTTATTGATAAAGATATTTACGATGAAGCAATGAAGGAATTCTTAAGCTTTGGTACACATTTATGTACACAAGATGAAAAGAAGAAATTAATTAAGTACATGTTTGGTGTATCTAGTAAAGAAGAATATAAGAATGCTTCTTTAAATGGTGATGTAGCAGGTAAGAGTGCTTATTATATTGCTGAGCAAGCTGGATTTGAAGTACCAGTTAAAACTAATATTTTACTTGTTAAGTGTGAAAAAGTTGGACTTGATGAACCAATGTCATTAGAAAAACTATCTCCTGTACTTGCAGTATATAAAGTTGAAGGTAAGGAAGAAGGATTTAAAAAGTCTAAACAAATGGTTGAATACCATGGTTTAGGTCATACAGCTGCAATTCATACACAAGATAAGAATATCGCAGTTGAGTTCGGTGACTTAATGCCTACTTTACGTATTATCTGGAACTCACCTTCAACATTTGGTGGTATTGGTAATGTCTATAATTCTTTAATTCCATCATTTACTCTAGGTTGTGGTTCTTATGGTCATAACTCAGTAGGTGGAAATGTATCAGCAGTTAATTTAATAAATTATAAGAAACTAGCAAAAAGGAGAAATAACATGCAATGGTTTAAAGTACCATCAAAGATTTATTTTGAAAGAAATTCAATTGAATACTTGCATCAAATGAAAGAACTTCATAGAGTTATGATTGTAACAGATAGATCTATGGTAGATTTAGGTTATGTTGATAAGGTAACGGACCAATTTAAACTTCGTGATACTCCTGTTCAATATGAATTATTCTGTGATGTTGAAAGCGACCCTGATATTGAAACAGTTAAGAAGGGTGTAGAATTAATGAATTCATTTAACCCTGATACTATAATTGCGCTTGGTGGTGGTTCACCTATGGATGCAGCTAAGGGTATGTGGTTATTCTATGAAAACCCTGAAGTTGACTTCAATGACTTAAAACAAAAGTTTATGGATATTAGAAAACGTGCATTTAGATATCCTGAACTTGGTAAGAAAGCTAAACTTGTTTGTATTCCTACAACATCAGGTACTGGTAGTGAGGTTACTCCATTTGCAGTAATATCCGATAAGAAGAATAATAAGAAATACCCTCTTGCAGATTATTCATTAACTCCAACAATTGCAATTATTGACCCTGAATTTACTATGTCACTCCCAAGAAGTGTTACAGCAGATACAGGTATGGATGTACTTACTCATGCAACTGAAGCATTTGTATCGACAATGGCATCTGATTATACTGATGGTCTTGCAATTCAAGCTATAAAGATGGTATTTAGTTACTTAAAGCCTTCTTATGAAGATGGTAAGTTTGATCCTGAGGCTCGTGAAAAGATGCATAATGCATCATGTCTAGCTGGTATGGCTTTTGCAAATGCCTTCCTAGGTATAGCTCACTCAATGGCTCATAAGCTTGGCGCTTATTATCATATTCCTCACGGAAGACTTGTTGCAATCTTACTTCCTCATGTTATTAGATATAATGGTACTAAACCAACAAAACTTTCTACATGGCCTAAGTACAATTATTATAAAGCTGATGAAAAGTATCAAATGCTTGCGTCTCTTTTAGGTTTAAAGGCTTCTACAAAAGAAGAAGGTGTAGAATCTTATGCAAAAGCATGTGGTAATTTAGCTCGTGAAATTGGCATAAAGATGAACCTTGAATCTCAAGGTGTTGATAGAGAAGACTATATGTCAAAAGTAGAAGAGATTGCATATTTAGCATATGAAGATCAATGCTCTCCTGCAAACCCTAGAGTTCCTGTAGTAGAAGACATGATAGAAATTTTAAAGAATATTTACGATACAAAAGAATTCTTATAGTAATTAAAGCGGTTAAGTTTGTGCTTAATCGCTTTTTTCAGATTTCTTTTTGTGCTATAATGTGCTTATTAAAAAGGAGAAATATTATGACATTTATACAATTTTTACAGGCTTTGTTATATGGTATTGTCGAAGGTATTACAGAATGGCTACCTGTATCAAGTACTGGTCATTTAATTATTTTAAATCAATGGTTTAAGATAGATGATACTTTAGGAAGCGAATTTTGGTCTTTCTTTGAAGTTATTATTCAACTTGGTGCAATTTTAGCTGTAATTGTAACTTTCTTTAAAATGTTATGGCCATTTGGTGCAAAGAAAACTGTTGATGAAAAGAAATCAATTTGGAAATTATTACTTAATATAATTATCGCATGTATTCCTGCAGGAATTCTAGGTGTAATATTTGAGATTACTCATATATCAGATTATATGGATAACAATTGCTACATAGTAGCTGCAACGCTTATTATTTATGGTATTTTATTTATAGTTATTGAATTATTGAATAAAAATAAAGAATTCAAAATTAATAATGTATATGAATTTTCTTGGAAGATTGCTTTAATTATTGGATGTGCACAAATACTTGCACTAATTCCAGGTACATCAAGATCTGGTGTTACAATCCTTTCAGCTATGCTAATTGGAGTATCAAGAGAAGAAAGCGCAAGATTCTCATTCTTCTTATCAATTCCAATTATGCTAGGAGCTTCTTTAGTAAAAGCTTATTCATTTGCTAAATCAGGAGTTAGTGTTACACCAGAAATGGTTGGATTCTTGCTAGTAGGATGCATCAGTGCCTTTATTGTATCCATTATTACAATTAAATGGTTATTAAAGTTCATTAATAATCATGACTTTAAGTCATTTGGTATTTATAGAATTATTTTAGGTATTTTAATTATTATTCTAGCATTGGTATTTAAGTGGTAATATGAAGTTTTCAAGTTCATTTGATTTTAATAATAAAGAGTTTAAAAGTTTAAATATCGTAACATTGTTTGATGCGTTAGATCCAATTTATGCACATGTTTCAATAAAAATAGCCAAAGAAGATTCAATATATGTTGAATGCAAAGTTATTGGTTATTCTCAAGATGAAAACTTAATTAGCTATCAAAAAGCAAATCTTAACTTGAGTGCACAAACAAGATATGATATGGATATATCACTTGATGAATTCTTTGAATTGTTTAAATCTAGAGAAGATATATTAAATGATTCACTTGATACATTAGAATACCTTATTAATAATTATAAAGAGAAAGTTTTGAATGAGGTGTCGAATTTAAAATGGGAAAATTAGAAGATTTTGAAAAATTAAGTATATTAGAAAAAATAAAATTTACATATGGTAAAAATTCGTGGCAAACTTACTCTAATGATTTGTTTGTGAGCGAAACACTAACTGATGGACCTCATGGAGTAAGATTACAAGATAAATCTTTAGATTATGATTATATTAATTTATCTAAGTCATATAAGAGTTTAGCCTATCCTAGTTTATCAACTTTAGCTAATAGTTTTGATCTAGAATTATTAGAATTTGTTGGATACAACATTGGATGTGAAGCTAATAAACTTAATGTTGGTACAGTACTTGCGCCTGGTATTAATATTATTAGACATCCTAGATGTGGTAGAACATTTGAATATTTTTCAGAAGATCCTATTGTATCCGGTACTTTGGGTAGAGCTTATATTAAAGGAATAGAATCCTCAGGTGCGAAAGCTTGTGTTAAACATTTTTGTTTGAATAATCAAGAGACTAAGAGAATGCTTCAAAACTCTATAGTTGATGATAGAACATTAAATGAATTGTATCTTAAGCCATTTGCAATAGCCCTACAAGCCAAGCCTTCAAGTGTTATGGTTTCATATAATGCAGTAAACAGCAAATATATGACTGAAAATAAGGAACTTATTAATAAATTAAGGACTGATTTAGGCTTTGAAGGGCTTATAATGTCAGACTGGGGTGCTGTATCAGATTCAGTTAAGGCACTAGATGCTGGACTTAATCTTGAAATGCCTGGAAGCGATGATAGAAGAAATGAGTTTGTTTTTGAAAAATATAATGAAGGCTCAATTAGTAAAGATAAAATTGATGAAAATGCGCGATATGTTGCAAGATTTTTAAATACTAATAAAGAAAAACATGGGTTTAATCAAGATGAGGCAAGCGCGATATGCTTACGTGCAGCTGAAGAATCTATTCTATTATTAAAGAATGATAATAATATATTACCATTAAATAAGACTGATAAAATACTTGTTGTAGGTACATTTAAAGATATAAGACATGGTGGATCTGGCTCTAGTGAAGTTAATCCTAGTATTTTAAAAACACCTTATGATGTATTCAAAGAAAACAAGGTTAAATTTGATTATATTGAAGGCTTTGATTCTAAAGGTAATATAACTACTTTAGATAAGGTAATAGAAGAAGCAAAGAATTATTCTAAAATATTAGTATTTGCAAGTTTACCTAAAGAATATGAATCAGAAGGTTTTGATAGAACAACTCTAGATTTACCGCTTAATTATGTAGAGTCAATAAATAAGATATCTAAAGTTAATAAAAACATTATTGTTGTATTAAATCAAGGATCAGTTACTAGTATTCCATTTATTGATAATATTAAGGGACTTGCTAATATGGGACTTTCAGGTTCTTTTGGCGGACTAGCGCTTTATAATATATTATTTGGTATTACTAATCCTACTGCACGACTAGCCCAAAGCTATGTAAATGAGCGTGATACATATTTAGGTAAAAAGTATCCTATTACTGATTTAAATAATAGATATAGAGAAGGACTTTATGTTGGATATCCATATTATTATTTAAAAGATATAAAGCCGTTATTTGAATTTGGATATGGTTTATCATACGCTAATTTCAAATACAGTGTATTTGATTTAGATAAAACAATTGATATTGAAATAGAGTCTGATCTAGATACCTTAGACACATTATTCTTATTTGTTGAAGATAGTCAAAAGTACATAAGATTAAAAGATTATAAGAAAGTTAAAGTTTATAAAGATTCGAAAGTTAATGTAAGCTTTAATATAAAAGATGAATTTTTTGAATTTTATAATGATAATAAGTTTGTTCTTGGCCGTGGTAAGTTTAGTGTACTAATTGGTACGTCTTTAAATAATATAATCTATAAAAAGGAAGTATTTATTAAAGGTGAAACTAATTATGTTCATCCATCAATTGATTTAAAGCTTTATGGTAAAACATTAAAGAAAGATAAAATGTATTCTTATAAATCTACATTAGAAGATTTAAAAGATACAACCTACTATAATGATTTAGTTGAAAAATTAGTTAATGTAGATACAAATGATGATACTAATTTAATGATAATTGAACAAAAGAAACATGCAATAACTGATAACATGTTGCACTTTTATACTATTACTAAGAGCCTAAATTTCACAATTTATGATTTAGATGCCATAATTAGGGACCTAAATTCGAAAAATAAGTAAAATTTTGATAAAAATTACTTTAATTTAAATGTTAATATATGATAAAATAAATTTGTATAAAAAAAGGAGTACGTTATTATGAAAAAGAGAAATTTTTTATTAGTTAATATACTACTTTACCTTGCTTTATGCGTATTTGGCTTTTTTATTTATACTAGAACTAATCATATTAGTATAAAATATTTATTAAAGTTAAAGAGATTCGTATTTGGTGAAGCAGTATCATTTGGAATTCCAGCATTATTATCATGCCTATGTGCTATTCCTTTAGGAAACCTAGGTAAGAAGAAATCAACTAAGATTGATTTTGCAATTATTGGTGTTCTACTTACAGCTTTGTTTGCTATACTAGGTGTATTCTTCTATGGTCTTGCAAAAGATTGGTCAAAATATACACCATTAGTTAAGGAATATGCAAAGCCTATTTATGGTAATGGATTATTACTATTTGTAATTTTCTATGCAGTTGTATTTGCATGCCGTTATGTTTATACATGTGTATTTAAGAAAGATTCAGAAGCAGCTTATAAAGCTCATGCTAAATCTTTATTCTTAGGCTTAGTATATGTTGGTGTAGTTGCAATTATTCTTGGAGTAAGATTATTCTTATTCGTTCAAGGAAAATATTCTTATAAATATTTTGATGCAATTCCTAGCAAATTTGACACTATTCTTAATGTATTTGTAGTATGTTATGCATTAGTTGGTATTGTACTTGCTTATTTAAAGCCTACTCATGTAGCTAATATTATTTACAATGCTTGTGCTTGTGTAATTGGTTTAATTATCTACTTTATTATTAGAAATAATGATCCTAATACTTATGGTAAATTATCTTTAATTGCTGCTGCATCTGCTACTATTGCTTCATATATTATTATATTTGGTTCATATATTGTTAAAACATTCATCGATTATATCATTGAATGCAATGCACCAGTTGAAGAAGTAGAAACAGTTGAAGAAGATGAAGTTGAAGAAGTTGAATATGCTTCAAAAGAATCTGTTGAAGAATTAGAAGAAAAGGTTCATCAAATTGAAAGCGATGAAACTAGAAAATATGTTTACACATTAGAAGATGATAACAAGATTTTACGTGCTAGACTTGAAAAGGTTGAAGCTCGTTTAGCTGAAATTGAAGCTAATGGTGTTTCTGCAAGTGGTAAGGCTGAACCTCATTATGAAACTGAAACTGTTACTGTTGTACGTAAAGGATTCAAATCTCGTTTAGTTAATACACCAAATGAAGGTTTAAAGACTGTATATCAAAATATTGCAAACCTATGCAATAAGTACAAGAAGACTAAGATTAGAGAGTCTTTCGCTAAAGAAACTATCCATGTTGGTAGAAACAATGTATGTATCTTAAAGATGAGTACTTCTGGTAAAGCTATGTATATGTATATGGCTCTTGATAAGTCTTACTTAGAACAAAATAAGTATCACTTAAAGGATTACTCAGAAAAGAAAGCATATGTTAATACTCCATTAAGACTTAGAGTAAGTTCAAATAGATCAATGCAATATGCTCTTGAATTATTAGAAGTTGTATTGAATAATAATGCAGTTAAGTATGTTAAGGATAGAGAAGACATTGATTTATCTAAACAATTAAAATCTCAAACTGAAACAGAAATGTTAAAGAATGGATTAATTAAACAACACTATGTTGAAAATACTTATTTAGTAGAACCAGTTTACGAAGAAGAAACTGAAGAAACTGAAGAGGAAGATGAAGACTAATGAATAAACTTCTTATTCTTGATAGAGACGGTGTTGTTAACATTGACTATGGTCATGTTTATTTAGAAAAAGATTTTCGCTTTATGCCAGGTATCTTTGAGTTTATAAAAAAATATCAAGATAAGGGTTATTTGATTGTGATTGCTTCCAATCAAGCAGGTATTGCAAAAGGTTTATATACTATGGAACAATACAAGAATATAAACTATTATATGCTTGAAGAGTTCGAAAAGAATGGCATTCATATTTCAAAGACTTATGTATGCCCACATAGAGACAGTGATAATTGTGATTGTCATAAACCAAAGCCAGGTATGATTCTAAAGGCTTTAGCTGAATTTGAGGCTGATCCTAAGAATAGTGTTGCTGTTGGTGATAAGATGAGTGATATGGACTGTTATCATGAAGCAAACATTGGAACTCTTTACTTCTTAAAGGGTGAAAATGCTTTGGAAGAAAGAGATTACAAATTTAATGTAATTGAATCTTTAATTGAGGAGTAATTAAATGAATATTCTAGTACTTGGTGGTGCTGGTTATATTGGTTCTCATACAGTTGTAGATTTATTAGAGAATGGTTATCAATGTGTTATCTTTGATAACCTTTCTAATTCTAATCCGATTGTAATTGATAGAATTGAAAAAATAACTGGAAAGCGCCCTGAATTTATTAAAGGTGATATTTTAGATACTTGCGCATTAGAAGAAGTATTTAAAACTCATAAATTTGATTGCGTCATTAATTTTGCTGGACTTAAGGCAGTAGGAGAAAGTGTTGCAAAACCACTTGAATATTATCACAATAATATTAGTGGGGCTATAAATGTATTAAACGTAATGAGAAAATATAATGTATTTAACTTTATTTTCTCATCTAGTGCTACTGTTTATGGAACACCTAAATCAGTACCTGTTGATGAAACATTTGCTACAGGTGGAACAACTAATCCATATGGTACAACTAAATTATTTATAGAACAAATCTTAATGGATTTATATCATTCTGATAATAGATTTAATATTGCAATACTTAGATATTTTAATCCAATTGGTGCTCATAAATCTGGTCTTATTGGCGAAGATCCTAATGGTATTCCTAATAATCTTGCTCCATACATTACTCAGGTAATGGTTGGAAAACGTGATCATTTAACTATATTTGGTGATGATTATGATACATTTGATGGAACATGTATTAGAGACTATATCCATGTATGTGATTTAGCTCATGGACATTTACTTGCAATAAATAAGTTATCTCAAAACCCAGGCCTTGTTATTTATAATTTAGGTACAGGAAAAGGTTCATCAGTATTTGATATCTTACATGCATTTGAGAAAGCTTATGGAAAAGCTATTCCTTATCAAATTGGACCTCGTAGAGCAGGGGATGTAACAGCTAATTATACAAAAGTTGAAAAAGCTTATAATGAACTTGGATTCAAAGCCCAATATGATATTAATGATATGGCTAGAGATTCATGGAATTGGCAAAAAAATAATCCTAATGGATACAATAAATAAAAATATTAGTCTTGTTAATTCAAGACTATATTTTTTATTTTAAAGTTAAAGGTTTTTTGGTATAATATTGTTGCAAAGTTTAGTTTGAGGTTATGACTATGATGATTTTTTTAATTAGTTTTATAGTTGTTGTTATGTTATTATCTTTAGAAGTTTTATTATCAGGATTTTTCTCTAAGAAAGCTTTAAAAGAAGAAAATGAACATCAATATAATATTTCTTATAGAATTTCACCTTGTAAAAGTTCTAAAATCTTTAATATAATCACAATTGTTTTAATACTTAATATTACTATTGCTGTTGATATTAATATTTTATTAGATGATTCAATTAGGAATATTTTAATCTTAATCTCAAATTCATTTATTATTGCAATACTTATTGCTCATTTATTTAGATACTTTAAAAACTTAAATTTATATTATGTTGTCAATGATAATAACATTGAAAGACATACTAAAAAAGAATTTATCTCTATTGAATATAACAATTTAAGTTATACAGTGTGTAACCATGGTATAATATTAAAAGATAATCTTTCTAGTAATTATTTTCTTATTCCGGATAACTTTGTTGGTGTTAATCATTTAAGAAGATTACTTGTATCAAAAGAGGTTAGTAATATATCTATTGATGAAATTAAAAAATTAATTGAGAGTTATGATTAATAACTCTTAAATATAGGACTATAGCCAAGCGGAAAGGCAATGGACTCTGAATCCATCATTCGTTGGTTCGAACCCAACTAGTCCTGCCAGTTTAAAATAAATGCTGTGAAATTTCAATTTACAAGTTGAGTTTTACAGCTTTTTCTTTTTGCCTGAATCTTATGATTTTAGAATATGTTTTTTATACCAATGTATTTGGTAAATATTTATAAATATTATGATTATACTTTGATGCAAATTGAGAACTATGTTGAAAAAGTAGAGTAAGCAATAGACAATATAGTTCATTATGGTTTGGTGATGCAATGCTTGTTAATGTAATGGATGAATTATATGCATATGATCATGCGTTTACTTGTAAAGAGAATGACAAGTATTTAGGAAGAGGCAAAGCATTAGTTCCAAAGCAAATGCAACAAGCAAGTTTGACTCTTAATCGAAGCATTGATAGAGCTTTAGCTTCTAAAGTTTCAATGGCTAATCTACCAAGTGAGAAATTGCCAAGAATGACTCCACTAGATAAAACATTCTATCAAGAATTAACAACTCAAACTGGAGAAGCCGTAAAGCCTACAAGTATTCAGTTTAATTTAAGAACTGCCGAATGGAGTCAAGAATTAAGCCAATGTATCGGAGACATTGCTTCAAGAGTTGGAATTAGTGCAGTTGATTTAGATGCGAGATTAAATGGTGGAACTCAAAGAACGGCTACTGAAATAAACAAGGAAAGCGATGCAACAACTCAAACAATCAATTCTAAACGGCTTGATTTTGAAAATGCTATTGTAAGCCTTGTTCGTGATATCGCTTATTATTTGTTAGGACCAGGATTAGATTATAGTGAAGTTGGAATTGCATATCCACCAACTGGATTATCAAATCCACAAGTTGCAACTCAAGTGGTATTAGCTCAATATCAAGGAAGACTTATGAGCCGTTATACAGCAATTAAGACTCTACATCCAGACTGGAGTGAAACTGATATCCAAGAAGAAATCGAGAGATTAGATGAAGAATCAATGTTGATGCCAGAAATGAACACTGATGATAACGAGATTAATTAGTGAGGTGTTTATGTGGCAAGCGATTTTAATACAATTAAAGTTATAAAACTTCAAGAAGCGTTAAAGGTTCAACTTAAGAAACTTATCCAACAAGCAATCATTGAAGGAATGACTAGAGAAGATGTAGACAAGGAAGCTAAAGCAATAATCAATCAGTTTCTTAAAGAGAATAAGGATGTTAAACTCAAGTATAAAGATTTATATCAACTATGGTCTAAAATCTTATATGGCAACTTTCAACAAATGTATAAAGTTTCAATTAATAGTCTTAACAAAGAACTGAAAAAAGATGTTCAAAGTAAAGAAATTAACGAGTCTATTAAAGAAGTTTATAAAAGCGATAAAGTCAAAAAACAATCCTATGTTTTTAAAACAAAGGATATTGATGTTAACAACATAAACGCTTCTGATACTCCTAATTTAAAATTCATAAGAACAAGTGGCGAGTATGGATATACTCAAATGCAAATTGACAACTATGTTGAAAAAGTAGAACGTGCAATGGATAAAATAGCACAACTTAATTTTGTTGCTGTTAACTCCCAAGGTGCTAGAATATCTTTAAGAAATAAAGCCGAGATGGAAGTTCGATACCAAGACATGTTAAGTGATCTAAAAGAATTAA
>CAVGEZ010000010.1:0-46496 GCA_963628445.1 uncultured Eubacteriales bacterium | reverse complement strand
AAATGTTAGTGTGTGAAAACACTTTTAATTAATTTTAGTTAAAAGAATTGATAATTTATGATATAATTTTTTTGGTACAAAATTAAATAAGAGAAAGGACTCGAAATATGACAGATTTAGAAATAGCACAATCTTGCCAAATGAAGCCAATTAAAGAAATTGCTTCAAAACTTGGACTGGTTGAGGATGATTTAGAATTATATGGAAAATATAAGGCTAAAGTTGATCTAAAATACTCAAAGAATCCAAATGGTAAACTTATACTTGTTACTGCAATTAATCCAACAAGCGCAGGAGAAGGAAAGTCTACAACAACTATTGGACTTGCAGATGCATTCACAAAACTTGAAAAGAAAGTTTGTGTAGCTCTAAGAGAACCAAGCTTTGGACCAGTTCTTGGTGTAAAGGGAGGAGCTTGTGGTGGTGGATACTCCCAAGTTGTCCCTATGGAAGATATTAATTTACACTTTACTGGTGATTTTCATGCAATAACTTGTGCAAACAATACCGTTGCAGCATTCTTAGATAACTCAATTTATCAAGGAAATCCTTTAAGAATTGATCCTACAAGAATTCTTTGGCATCGTTGTCTTGATATGAATGACAGAGCATTACGTAACGTTACAATTGGTTTAGGTGGACCTACTAATGGAGTTCCTCGTGAGGATCATTTTGATATCTCAGTTGCATCTGAAATTATGGCTGCACTTTGTTTAGCTGAAGATTTTGATGACTTAAGAGTAAGACTTGGTAGAATGATTGTAGCCTATACTTATGATAGAGAGCCTGTTACAATTGATGACTTAAAAGCTACAGGATGTCTTTTAATGATATTAAAAGATGCAATTAAGCCAAACCTTGTTCAAACTCTAATCGGAACACCTGCTTTAATTCATGGTGGACCTTTCGCAAACATTGCACATGGATGTAATTCTGTTATTGCAACAAAGACTGCTTTAAGCTTAGCTGATTACGCTATCACTGAAGCTGGATTTGGTGCTGACTTAGGTGCTGAAAAGTTCTTCGACATTAAGTGCAGAGAAGCTAATTTAAAGCCTAATTGTGTTGTTATAGTTGCAACAATCCGTGCATTAAAAATGCATGGTGGTGTTTTAAAAGAAGATTTAGGAGAAGAAAACCTAGAAGCATTAAGAAGCGGTATTTCTAATTTGGAAAAGCATATTGAAAATATAAAAGAATTCAATTTACCATATGTAATCGCAATTAATAAATTTACATCAGATACTGATAGTGAAGTAGAATTATTACTTAACTGGGCAAAAGAAAATGGTCATGAGATTTCATTATCTGAAGTTTGGGCCAAAGGTGGAGATGGTGCTATCGATTTAGCTAAGAAAGTACTTGTTGCGTGTGAAAAAGAAAACAATTTCAAGTATTTATATGATGTAAACGATACTATTAAGAATAAGATTAAGACTATCTGCACTAAGATGTATGGAGCAGATGACGTTGAATATACTCAAGAAGCTAAGAATCAAATTGCACGTATGAAAAAGTTAGGTCTTGATAAACTTGCAATTTGCATGGCTAAGACTCAATATTCATTATCTGATAATGCTAAATTATTAGGTCGCCCTACAGGCTTTAACATTACTATTAAAGAAGTTAGACCATCTCGTGGTGCAAACTTCTTAGTATGTCTTACAGGAGACATTATGACTATGCCTGGTCTTCCAAAGGAACCAGCAGGTGCAAAAATGGATGTTAAAGATGGAAAGATTGTAGGTTTATTCTAGGAGAAGAAATATGGAAAAGAATTTTGAAATAACACAAAGAAGCATAATTTTTAATTTTAGTAATTCTTATGTAAAGAATGAAACAGAAGTGTTATCAAGTGACGCATTTAAATGTGTATTTAAGCGCTATTTAAATCACGTTCGTGAAACTGAAAACTCTAATTTATTAGAACTTATTGATAAAATAGAAAACCCATTAGATACTTTAATTGTTGTCTTTAAATTATTATTAAGTTTTGAAATAGAAGATATATCTAAAGTAAGTGATGAATTAAAATCAATATTAGAACAAAAAGAAATCTTATTTGATTTAGTTGAAGATTTTTATAACTACTGGAGAAGATTAGAACGTTACGCTATTGTAAAATCTAATCAAGCTAAGGCTACAATTGAATCAGTTAACTTTGTTGGTGAATGTGAAAACTTTAATCAACTAATTTTAAAGACATATAGACAAATTGCAGAAAAACTTCAAGGGGTTGATTTCTATATTTATAGACAACTTACTGCAGGTGTTAATGCAAGTCTTTCTATTTGTACTAACGCTTGGGCTCCTAAGGGTTCAAAATATGAAGTGTTAAATGACTTATCATTTATAAATCATGTAGTTATTAGACCACCATTTATTTATTATTCTGATAAGAATACTAGAAAAGGTATATTCCCATTCTCAGATAAAAATCCTATTGATGATGTAGCTGAATTTAATAAAGATGATTGGTTCTGCTATCCTACAATGGTTGGTTCCAGTCTAACTTATGTATATTATCATAAAGATTATATGGACCATGGTATTGCCTTATCTAATTTATTTGAATTTGTTCATATTGAAGATTGTCAAAATAAAAAGCCTGATATCATCGTTTTCTTTGGTGCTAAGGCAGACGGTGAACCAAGATTTGGATATGATGAGGAAAATGATATCTATATTGGTTTATGTCCATATGGAAAAGAAATTGACTATTTTGGATATATGAAGAAGATGTTGTTAACATGTCACAATGTTAAGATGATCAAAGAAGGATATTTACCAATTCATGGTGCTGGTGTACTAATCAAATTAAAGTCTGGTGTACAAAAGATGTTAGTCCTTATGGGAGATAGTGGTGCAGGTAAGAGTGAATCATTAGAAGCACTAAAAGCTTATGCTCAAGATGACATTGTATCTACTAGAACAGTATTTGATGATATGGGTACATTTAAGATTGTTGACGGTAAAGTTTATGCCTATGGTACAGAAACTGGTGCATTTGTTCGTCTAGATGACTTAGAAAATGGTTATGCGTTTAAAGCAATGGATAGATCAATATTTATGAATCCAAACCAAACTAATGCCCGTTTAGTTATGCCTGTTGCAACTTATAGTCAAATTATGAAGGGATATCCAGTAGATATGTTCTTCTATGCAAATAACTATTCAACAGATTCTAATATTATGGTAAAGTTTGATAATAAATTAGATGCAATAAATGTATTTAAACAAGGTGCTAGAGTAGCTAAAGGCACAACTAGTGAGAAGGGACTTGTTACAAGTTATTTTGCAAATCCATTCGGACCAACTCAATTACAAGATTTATGTAACCCACTCTTAGATAAATATTTCGACTTATTATTTAAGAATAATATTCCAGTAGGTGAAATACATACACGTCTTGCGGTAAGCGGTATGGAACATGAAGGACCTAAAGAGGTTGCAAAGTTCTTATATGAACTAGTTAAGAATGAGGCCTAAGATACTCTTTTAAAGGAGTAGTATGACTAAAATTATTAGTGGTAAAGATTTAGCTATAAAAGTTAAATCAAGTGTTAAACAAGAAATAGAAGAATTAATCAAACAAGGATATAGAGCTCCTAAATTATCTGTAATACTTGTAGGAGAAGATCCTGCAAGTCAGTCTTATGTAAAAGGTAAGTCAAAGGCTTGTCAAGAAGTGGGAATTATTAATGAAACTATTGTACTTCCTGCAAGTATTAGTGAAGAAGAAGTATTACATAAAATAGATGAACTTAATAATAATCAAGAAGTAGATGGTATTTTAGTTCAATTACCATTACCTTCACATATTAACGAAACTACAGTAATTGAAAGAGTAGACGTTAACAAAGATGTAGATGGATTCAATTCGCTTAATGTAGCTTATTTATATCAAAAAAAGGACTGCATATATCCTTGTACTCCTAAAGGAATTGTTAAATTAATTGAATCAGCAAACATTGAAATCAGTGGTAAAAACGTTTGTGTTATAGGACGTAGTCAAATAGTAGGACTTCCTAGTGCTAAATTATTACTTGATAAGAATGCAACAGTAACTATTTGTCATTCTAAAACACGTAATCTAAAAAATATTACAAAGAAAGCTGATATTTTGGTTGTGGCTTTAGGTAAGCCTAAATTTATCACTAGAGAATATGTTAAACATTCTGCTTGTGTAATAGATGTAGGTGTTAATAGAGATTATGCAACAAATAAACTTTGTGGAGATTGTGATTTTGATTCCTTAAATGGTTATGTTAAATATTTAACTAAAGTTCCTGGTGGAGTGGGACCTATGACAATTTCTTGTTTAATGGAAAATACATTAGAATTATATAAAAAACATATTAAATAATAGAGAAGAGATGCCTCGTAAAACCGGTATCTCTTTTTCTTTGGCAAAATTTTCACAAAAAGTCCTTGTAAAGCGCTTTCACAAGGCGTATAATTAAATCAGATTTATGAATTGTCTTAATTCATAGACAAAAAGGAGAAAAGAAAAATGAAAAAAAGTGTAAAGATTTTAGGTACAATATCTGCTGCAGCTTTAGCTGCTGTTGCGATGACATCATGTAAGCATGATTCACCTAGCGACGACACTACTACAGCAAAACCTAGCGAAACAGAAAAGAAAGATACAACTACAGGAAGCAGTACAACAACTGGTGGTTCAAGCACAACAACTGGTGGATCTTCAACTACTCAAAGTGGTCAAGAATATACTGTTACAGTAAATACTGATAAGGTAACAAAACAATTCTTAAAAGGTCAAGAATTCTCTTATACTGGATTAGTTATTACAGACTCAACTGGTGCTACACTTGAAGTAGACGGAACTAATGTTATTGTAGATTCATCTTCATATGATAAGAATGAATTAGGTGAATACGAAATTACAGTAGTCATTAAACGTGATGGTAAGGTAGTATCAACACAAAAATACAGTGTTGAAGTTGTAAGTGAAATTGTTAAAGAAATTTCAACAGTAGCTGAATTCCTTGAAATGCGTCAATATAATGACGAATCAGGATATAACTTATTAACTTATAGATTAACTAATGACATCGATTTAGAAGGTGTTGAACTTCCAGATCCTCAAGCTAATTTCAATGGACATTTCGATGGTAATGGATATACTATTAAAAATGGTGCGTATACAGCTAGTACTAGCAAATTAGGTTTAATGTTTGATACAATTAATGGTGAAGCTGTTGTTGAAAACGTTAAATTCTTCAATTGCTCTGTAACAAGTGCAGCTGAAACTTGTGCTATTATTGCTGGTGAAATTAATGGAGTTGCAGATTCAAATGTAACTATCAAGAATGTTGAATTTAATCTATGTACAGTATCAACATCTAATAACTATGCTGGTATGGCTATTGCTAGAGTTGAAAGTGCTACTAATGCAACTATTAATTTAGAAAACATTACAGCTAAGAACTATTGTTCTGTATCATGCACTCAATATGGTGGTGGTATTCTTGGTGATATTCTTACTGACACTACAGTTATTGCAAAGAACTGTGATATTGACATCACTACTTCATCTTCAGGTAATTGTTCTCAATTAGTTGGTAGAAATAGAGGAGGTTCTATTACAGCTGAAAATCTTATCTTCCGTGGAGACTTCACTCAAAGTAACACATCAATTGGTTATGTAAGCGGAGGAACTGATAAACCTAAAAATATTTCAGTTAAAAATGTTTTAGTTTTAGGTAATCATCTAGGTACAGGTGATCTTGTTGTTGGTAATGCTAAAGAAAATTGCACAATTGAAAATGTTTACTATGTTACTAATGGTGGTGCAACAGTAAAGGATACTTATACTCAAGTAGCTTTAAGTGATGTTACAGCTTCTTGGTGCACTGAAACATTAAAATTAGATAATGCTTGGGAAGCAGATGCAACTACTATTGTTAAATTAAAGAGTGCATCATCAAATACTCCAAGTGCAGATGCAACAGTTGCTAAATTACAATTATCTACAACTAATGTAAAGAAAGAATATTTTGCAAGCGATGCATTCACAACTGATGGTATTTCAGTAATCACTGTTTACTCAGATGGTGCTCTAAGCATTAAGCAAACTCCAAGTTCTGTAAAGATTTTAAATTCTCAAAATCAAGAAGTTACTCTTGGGGCTGATAACAAGTTTACAGGTGTTCCAGTTGGTGATTATACAGTAGTTATTACTGAAGGTGATATGTCTGCATCTTATGTAATTCAAGTTGTTGAATATTCTAAGACAAGTGTTGAAACAGGAGATACAAATTTAGTTTATGTTGCAGGTAATAAGTTAGACTTATCTAAACTTTATGTTTACTCAACTAAGACAAATGGTGGAGCAGATTATATAGCTATTAAGAATTGTACTGTAAGTGTTGTATGCGGTGAAACTACAGTTTCTGATGGTGATACATTAACTGCAGTTGGTGAATATACAGTTACAGTTACTGCAAACGGATTTAGCGATTCATTTAAGTTTACAGTAGTAGAAGCTACTCAAGCTAATGAAGCTTATGTAAAGACTGTTGTAGATGGATCTCAAACAGCATCTCAAGTATGGACTGCTGCTGCTGAAGCTGAAGCTACTAGTGCTTATGAAGGATACTATACATTTAATACAATTGAAAAAGCTGTTAACTACTTAACTAATTTAGGTCTTTCAAAAGATGCTGTTAAGGTTATTGAAGTTAAGAGCGGTACTTATAGAGAAAAAGTTACAGTTTCTATTCCTAATGTAACTATCGTTGGTTCTGGCGAAGCTAATACAACATTAGCTTGGAATACAGCAGAAGGTAGTTCAACATTAGATGGTTCTGGTGTATATAAGATGAACTGTGCAACGCTTATTGCAACTAAGGATGCTCAAGGATTTAACTTAAGTAATATCTCAGTAATTAATGATTTTGATTACGAAAATTCAAGCATAGCAGACAAACAAGCATTTGCATTCCAAAGTGATGCTGATAAGACTGTTGTTAAGAACGTTACATTCTCATCAGTTCAAGATACATTATATGCGAACGCTGGTCGTCAATATTACTACAAGTGTACTATTAAGGGTGCTGTAGACTATGTATTCGGTGAAGGTAATGTAACAGCATACTTTGATGAATGTACATTTAACACAGTAGCTCGTATGAGCAATGGTGTTCCAAGCACTAATACAGGTTATGTATTTGCTCCAAAGAGTGAAGTTAGTGAAACTAAACTTGCTTACAACTATGTTGTTGTAAACTCTACATTCACAGCTGATGAAAATGTTCCTGACTCTTCAATTTCAGTAGCTCGTCCATGGGGTGCTAAGGGTGGTGTAGCTATTCTTGATTCTAAATTTACTAAACACTACTCTAAGGATGCTTATACAGGTAGCGGTAAACCTAGATATGATGTAATGAATGGTAATAAGCCTACTGATGCTAACTTCTATGAATATAACAATAGCGGTGAAGGTTCAATTAGCGAAGCTGTAGCTGGTGTTACATTCTTAACAGAAGAAGAAGCAGTTAAGTATAGAGATGTTTCAATAGTTCTTGCTGAAAAGAATGGAGCTATTACATACGAAGGTGGAGAATTTGCTCCTAAGACTGATGCTCAAGTTAAGACATTTGTTAAGTGGGAATTAGGTGCTGAAAGTTATGATTTAGATAAGTCTCCTACATTTGTTGAATCTACATATGAAGTATATGATTTACAATATAATTCAAGTACTGGTGCTTTAAGTACTTACAAACAAGCAACAGTAGAAGAAAAGTTCTACAACGCTGAAGGCACAGAAGTTACAAAAGATGATATTATCGCTACAGTTGGTACATATACTGTTAAATTAATGTATGGTGAAAAAGTTTTAGGTACTAAAGAAATTATTTCTGCACATGGACCAATTAAGACTACTATGAATTGGACTTATGGTGGAGAAGAGTGGACAATTAACGATAAAGGATACACTAGTAAATATAAAGGTGTAAATGCTGGAGATATAATTAATGAAGGTGATACAATTGTTGCAATAAAAGGTTCAGTTGCTGATTCTTATATTGAATCGAAAGAATTTGCGTCAGCTACAAAGGCTACTATTTCCATTGTTGCAGGATGTACAGCTTCTTCTAAAACTACTGCCGTACATACTTATAGAGTAGATGCTTTAGATGCTAATGGTAATGTGGTTGGAACAGTTAATATTACAATTGAGGGTATGGGTGATAATTCAAAGAAATTATTATTCCAAAGTGATGAAGTTACTTTAACTGCTTCAGCAAGTTTCGTAAAATTAAGAATTTATGCGGTACTTGGTAATGGTAGTAAAGAAAAGACACACGTTGTAACTCAAATCAATACAACATTAAGTAAATAAAACTTATTTATATAGTTGACTAGAGCATAAAGTCTCTAGTCAATTTATATGTAAAGGAGGAAATATGAAATTAAAAAAAGTATTAATTCCTCTTGCTGCTATGTCACTTGTAGGTGCAATGTCGCTTACAAGTTGTGATTCTAGCACAGGAGATGAAAATAAAACAACTCAAAGTACTGATACTAAAGATCAATATGCTCCTAACGAATTATCTGTAAACGAGTTTAATGCTACTACAACATTCAACTTAGGAGAAAAGTTTAATGCTGATGGTTTAAAAGTAACATTGGTATTTTCTAACTATTCAACAAGAGTTCTTGATGTAAGTGAATACAAGGTAGATAGTTCTAGTTTTGATTCTAGCAAAGTTGGTACTTATGATATTCATGTAATATATACAAGTGAAAACAATGTTCGTGTTACTAAATCTTATCAAGTAAAAGTTAAATCTATTGCAGAAGACGCTACTCCTCATGTACTTGGTATTGAAGCTTCAATTAAGAGAACAGATTATAAAGTAAGTGAGGAATTTAGTTCTGAAGGATTAAAGGTTACTGCTAATTATTCTGATGGTTCAACAAAAGATGTTACATCAGAAGTTACTGTTGATGACTCATTAATTGATATGAAAAAAATGGGTGTATATCAATTCAAGGTAAGCTATAGTGAAAAATATACTAAAGATAGTAAAGAAGAGATAAAGGAATGTAAGACATTCGTATTAGTAACTGTAGATGCACTTCTTTCTGCACTTCAATTCAAATCAGGAACAACTACAGTTGAACAAGATACAGTAGGACCTGATGGAACTATGACTAGTCTTGATATTTCCGACTGGGTAGTAGATGGTACATTCCAAGACGTGGCTTATAATGAATTACATGCTAATATAGATATGTCTAAAGCTACTATCAGCGGATTTAATTCTGGTATGTCAGGAGAACAAACTGTCACAATAACTTATACTCATAGCGGTGTAAAGAAGTCATGTACAACAACTGTTTATGTTACTCCTATTGAAGCTCCTGATTATGTATTTAATGCCGGAAGTCTTCCTCAAGCTAATAATACTACTATCGGTGTTGAAACTGCATACGATGAGGTTATTTCACTTGGTACAAAGTGTCAAGTTAAAGATGATGCTAAAACATTTGGTAATATGTCATTTACAAAGCGTATGCAAACAAATGGTATGGGTAAAGCTGGAGAATCTAACTATATTAAGTTTACATTAGATAAGGATGCAACTGTTGCGATGATTGCACGTGCATCTGATGCTTCAAAGCCAGTTACAGCTGCTGGATTCTATGATGCAAATGGATCACTAGTTAGTACATCATTTGCTTATACAACTACTATTTCTAAATATAAATATGAACTAAAAGCTGGTACATATTATTTCTATGATGTACAATATGCAGTTCAAATTTATGGAATTCAAATTTGGTATAAATAGGAGGCTAGAGGAATATGAAAAAAAGAAGAATATTAATCGCACTTCAAGCAGCAGTTCTTACATCAGCTCTTGCTTCTTGTAAAACTAATACTGATACTACTGATAACTCAAGTACTACTCAAACTAACAAGTATAATAGTGACGATATGAATCAAAAGGTAGATAATAACGATGACTTAGTATCTACTACATATTACGCTTCACCAAGCGTTGAGATTGAATATGATTTCGATAAGGAATTAAATGAACTTCCACAAGATGCTCCTAAACATAAAGGAACTAAAGATGACCCATGGGATATCTATACAGCACTTCATTCAATTGGTGCTGGTGACACTCTAATTTTAATGGAAGGTACTTATAAGACACCTAATAGATTTACATTATCTCAATCAGGTAATGCAAAGAGAAGAATTAAGGTTAAAGGTGAAGGTACTGTAATTCTTGATTTTACAGGACAAGAAATCTTATCATCAAGCCGTGGTATCCAATTAACTGGTGATTATTGGGATTTCTACAATATTGAAATTACTAAAGCCGGTGACAATGGTATGTACATTGCAGGAAGCTATAATAAAGTAGAATATTGTAGATTCCATGAAAACCAAGATACAGGTCTTCAATTAGGTCGTGCTACATCTGGTGATAACTTTATTAGCCAATGGCCAAGTAATAACCTAATATTAAACTGTACTTCATATAATAACTATGACGTAGAAACATTAGGTGAAAATGCTGACGGATTTGCCGCAAAGCTTACTGTTGGTGAAGGTAATGTATTTGATGGATGTATTGCTTATAGAAACGCTGACGATGGTTGGGATATGTTTGCTAAAGTAGATTCAGGAAACATTGGTACTATTACATTACTTAACTGTGTAGCATTCGAAAATGGTTTCTTACTTGATAAGACACAAAGTATGACATCAATTACCGGTGGAACTGATTATTTAAGTTCATACGCTACAATGAATGGTGACGGTAATGGATTTAAACTTGGTGGTTCATCAATGACTGGTGACATGATCTTAAAGAACTGTCTAGCATTCAACAATAGAATGGGTGGATTTGCTGACAACTCAAACCCAGGAACACTACAATTATTTGATTGCACATCATATAACAACTCTGTTTATATGTCTATGACAGACGCTAATCAAGCAGTTGATAAAACAGGTGATACTGGTGATTTCGGTCTAAATGATGGTGAATGTAAGAACTTTGCAATGGCTAGAACTGAAAGTTCATATAATACATTCGAGGGATGTCTATCTTATTTAACTAATAATACAGATCCAAATATCTCATATGAAAACTATGATGATTATAAGGGAGCTGCTTCTTACTCAATTTTTGCAAGTGGTAAGAATAAATATACTCAAATAACTACTCCTATTGATTCATCAAGTTATGAATCAAAGAAAGCTGGTACAGCATTTACTGGCACTTTAAATGATTCAACATTTAAATCAGTAGAATTAGGATTTACAGTAAAGGGAAATAGAAATATAGATGCAGAACTTAGAAACTCAGATGGTTCAGTTAATATGCATGATTTCCTTGCGATTGATTCTAGTTCTGAACTATACACATTTAATAAGGGTAAGGCTATTGGTTGTACTTTAAATAAAACAAAGTCAGAAGATTATGAACATGTTGATTGGGTCGTTCCTACTTATGAAGGTGAAAATGTATCTAAAGACTTAGCAAAAGTTCAAGGTGCTATTGATGTACTTGAAGTTATGTGTCATCATGATTATGTATATCAAGATATCAAACTATTAACTATGGTTAACGGATTACATGTTACTTGGTACTCTTCAAATGAAGATGTATTAAAGATTGGTTACTATATTAATGAAGATGTATCTAATAGATCTTACTTGGTTGCTAACGTAAAGAGACAAGCAGAAGATCAAACTGTAACACTTGTTGCTACTATTTCTTTAAATGAAGTTTCTTTACAAAAGGAATTCAAATTAAATATTAAGGGTTGCCAAAAACAAATTGGTAAGATTACAGGATATGATTCTAAATATATTGTAGAACAATATTCAGTATTTGATTTACCAGATATTGTCGCAACAGATGCTAATTCATATTCAGGTAATAATTTAGTATTAAATGAAGATTATACTAAATCTACAGTATATGAATATGCTCAATCTACAAATGATGACTACTATACAGTTGATGGTGTATATACTGCAAACTCTGGTGTTTATAAGGTTACTACAACAATTACATCTAAGGAAAATACTAGTGAATCTTATGAAGTATCTTATTTAGTATATGTATTATCTCCAAAAGCTAACATCGATGTATCACAAGATGCAAGTCTTGCTAGCAAGTATGGTATTACACAAACTAATGGTTATAACTATCAAGTAAACGCTACTAGAGATGGTGCTAAGGTTTCAGCTGCATTTACTAATATTTATGGTTATATGTATGCTGTTACAAGTGACAAAGACACTATGACTAGCGAAGAAGTTATTAAAAATGGTACAAGAGTTGATATTAATGATGAATATCAAGAAGTAATTGCACCTAACGATAATACAAATGGTTATAATGTGTTTATGGTTGTAACTAATAGAGATGGTTCTGTTGTATCTAATGTTTTTAGTCAAAAGATTACTACACAATCTATTTCAACAGCTCAAGAATTTAATGCTTTAGTTGCAAAAGAATCTAGTCCTACAGTAATTTATTTACTTGAAAAGGATATTGATTTTGCCAATGTTACTGACTTAACTTGGAACTCTACTCAAGTATTTAGTGGATTATTAAATGGTAATGGTCATAAGATTTCTAACATTTCTATTAAAGGTGGTCCTAGTGATGAAAAGACTACTAACATCTTCTACAAGGTTAAGAATGGTACTATTATGAACATTAGTTTTGAAAATATATCTATTGTTACATCAAACGCAAAAGACCAAGATACAGGTATTATTGGTAATATGTGTGGTGGATATATTTACAATGTATCATTAAAGAACATTAAGGTTAATGGTGTTACTGAAGTTGGTGGACTTGTTGGTCAATTATCAGGTGGTACTAACTATATTAGTAAAGTATCATTAGTAAACCCTATGGAAAAGGGATGGATTTCAGCTAGTGGTAAGTACTTTGGTGGTATTGTTGGTAATATGCAAAAGGATACTGAAGAATCTAAGGTAGAATTATATATGGAAGATATCTATGTAAATGCCTACATTGGTAATCACGTAGATGCTGGATATATGGCAGGTATCTTAGGTAGAGATAAGAATGAATTTGAATCATATTTATTAAATATGAATCGTTGTTATTTCACAGGTATCGTTGATACAGGATATACTTATTCTGGTGGTGTTGTAGGATCTCTAGATTCTCAAGCTGGTAAAGTAACTATTACTAACTGTGTAAGTGATGCTACTCTAATTATTAAGGATACTATCTTAAATAAGGAATCTACAGATATTGGTCAAAAGAATAACTCTCCAATTGTAGGTAGATTTACTTACAATGAAGAAAAGTGTAAGTTCTCAAGAAACTATGGTCCATATCAAGAATATCATGCTGAAGTTTCAAGCTATGATGATGAATTTGCTACTAAGATAATGCAAGAATCATTCTGGAACATTATAGGTTATACAGAGGCTAATGGTTGGACATTCGATTCAGAAACTAATACTATAGCTTTAACAAATTCTAAATAATTAATTAATACCAGGTAAGTTATATCTTACTTGGTATTTTTTAAAACTCACTTTTATTGTATAATGAATTAAAACCGAGGTTATCTTATGAATTTAATAAATATATGTAAGAAGACTAAAACTAAATATGATTCTATATATGATTCAAGTAAAAAGACATTTATTCTTTTAACTATAATTCTTACTATAGTTTCCGCAATAATCCTAATATATTATAATTTTGCACCTAATACTTTCTTTAATTGTAATTCAGATGATGTTGTACAATATTATCCATATATTTCAGGAGTATTTACCCGTATAAAAAATGGTACATTCTCATTATATGATACTTCCCTATTTGGTGGAGGTAGTACTTTTTCAGGTCTTTATTATATTCCTATTGATATATTCTTACTTATTGCATTTATATTATCATTTGTTATGGAAACAGAGTTTGCATATTGGTTCAGTATAATACTAAAAGTTTGTGCTGGTGCTATGCTTATGTATTATGTATTAAATAAGAAGAACTTTAAAACAAAAGTTTGCCTACTATTAAGTTTAGTATATGCATCAACTGCCCTTTTACAAGCGTATGTAATATTTCCTGTATATTTAGGTATTATTTTTTATGCACCTCTTGGTATGATTGTAACTGATATGTTCTTTGATTCAAAGAGAAGAAATATAGCTTTAATAATTATTCCAATCTTTGTTCTTCAAGTAGTATTATTTGATTATTATATAGCTTATATGCTCCTTGCATTTGTATCAATTTATTTTGTTTTAGAAGGTATCTTAAAGAATAAGAATCTATTTACAAAAGAGTTTTTAAATGATTTTATATTATTCTTTTCTTTTATATTACTAGGTGTATTAATAAGTACTGCAATATTACTTCCAAGTTTCTTATATATAATGCATCAAACAAGTAGAACTAGTAATAGTTTTGATAATTTCTTTCTATTCTTAAATTATGATTATAAATCATATGGCGCAGGTATTAGCTATACACATTATTTTACGCAATTAATTAACTTCTTTATTCCAAACTATCCTAATGCTTTATGTTTACAACCATCTGGTGGATATGTAAGAGAACATGCAAGTTTATATATGACTAGTGGATTCTTAATCTATTTTTCTAGATTTTTCTTTATTAAAGATAAGAAGTTAAATACTGTTAAATTCTTTGTATTCTTACTTAATTTAATGTTTGCAATACCAATGTTTTCATTTATATTCTCTATTCAAAAAATATCATATGTAAGATGGTTCTTTATTCCTTATACATTTAATATATTAGCTTGTGGATATTCTAGCAATTATACATTTAAGTTAAATACTAGAAAACTTGCAAATATAATACCTATTGCTGTATTAAGTATAGGTTTAATACTTTTAATATGGGTATTTAATACAAATCCTGATCTTTTTGAACATTATTCTAAAGATAGTACTAATACTATTAATAGAGAATATTTTTATATCTTGTTAATTGGAGAGATAGTATTTATTTCATTGTATTTAATAAATATTATTGTTCCATTTATTATTAAATTATTTAATAGAAATCACGTTCAAAAGATAAATTTCATACCTACTCTAATTATTGCAGAATTAATATTTTCACTATTTGTAGTATTTTCTACATCAGGTTCTATCTCATATAGTTCTAAATATACATATCGAGCTACAAAGAATGTTGATTATATTAAGAATAATCTAGATTATAAATATAATGAAATAGAAAGAATTAATTTATATACAGAAGATAAGAATCAAGCTAACGCTGATATAATGTATTCTAATGTTAATCCATATAATTTCTTCCAATCTTTCTATACAACAAGTTTAGATGATTACCAATATTATATTCATGGAAAAGAGGCTACATTCTGGTCTAGAAGGGGTATGTATGGTTACTCTCTTGTAAACGGACCCATGCTTAATATTAAATATATAATATCTGATACTAGTTATGAAACATACATAACTGACACAGAAGTAGCAAATAAAGTAGCTGACTTATATCTACCTAGTAAATACTATACTCATTTGAAAGCTACACCTTTTAAGAAAGAAATGGATTATTATAAATTAAATAAATCATATCCATTTATTGTATATGATACATTAATTTATAAGTCAGTAAGATCTACACCTAATAACAATGCTTTATATAATGATCTAGCTTTACTTAATTATGCTTATGTAACGTTAAATGAATCTTATTTTGATGATACTATGAATTATACAAGAGATACTTTAGATGAGGCACTAGATATTACAAGATATTCAATTTTAAGCAGTGAATCAATAGATTGTATTAATAAAGCTCAAGTATTAAATAACTATATTAAAGAAAATATTACTATGAAGGAATTTTATAATAATATTTCAAATAGTAATGATACTTATCTTTATACAACTAGTACTGGTAAGTATTTAGAAAGTGGATATACTGAATATGATTTAACTTTAATGACTACAGAAGAATATAACAAATTAATGAGTTATGATGCATTATATGTTATTCCATCTAGTTCTAGTTTTGATGGTGCTACAACTAATACGGATTTAAGAAGTTATATTTATGTACATGATACTATAACTGATATGTTATATCCTATGCACTATAATGTAGGATATTTCAAAGAGTTAGGTCTATCTATCGATAAAATGTATGTATATCAACCAGTAAGTTATGATACAAAAAGAATTAAGATATATGGTTTTAATTATTCTTTATATGATAATTATATAAATACTCAAGATTCATATACTGATAGAACATTTAACTTTAGTGATACTACTATTAATTTAAGTTTTACTAATACTAATAAGAAGGCATTAGTAGTTAAATTACCATTAAGTTATTCTAATGAGTGGATTCCTACAAACTCTAATTATAAGGTTGTAAATGTTAATGCAGGATTCTTAGGAGTGATTATTCCTGAAGGTGAAAGTAATATTAATATAACATTGAATTATAATCCTGAAGGATATAAGAGCGGTTTTAAAATTACTGTATTAGGTGGTATAATATACATAACTATTACTTCGTTTATATTGTTATATGATGTAAAAAAGAGAATATGTGAGGTTTAATAATATGGAAACAATTTCAATAATTGTACCTGTTTATAATGAAGAAGAGACTATTAATATTTATTATAATGAAGCTTGTAAATATCTAGATAATAATCATATCTTTAATATTATATTTGTAGATGATGGATCACGTGATAAAACTCTTGAAATTTGTAAGAGTTTATCAGAAAAAGATAGTAGAGTTAAATATGTATCTTTTTCTAAAAATTTTGGAAAAGAAGCTGCAATGTATGCAGGACTTGAGGCTAGTCAAAAGCTAAATAGTGATGCGGCCATAATAATGGATGTTGATTTACAAGATCCACCATCATTAATACCTGAATTTATTCAAAAACATGATTTAGGTTATAAATTAATTTACGCCAAACAAAAAGATAAGAAGAAAGCAAAGAAGTTATCTCGCTTCTTTGCAAAGTGGTTCTATAGATTTTATACTCACTTTACTCGTGACAAACAAATGACTGATGGTTCTCGTGATTTTTGCTTACTTGATAAAAAGGTAATAGATGCGTTTCTTTCTGTAAAGGATAAGAATAGATTTACTAAAGGTCTATATCATTTTGTAGGATTTAAAACTACAACAATAGAATTTGAATATCAAACTAGATCAGCCGGTACTACTAAATGGAGTTTTAAGAAGTTACTTAAATATGGTTTAAGCGGTATTGATGAATTTAGTGATTGGCTAAGAATAGTACCTAAGGGTATTGGTTTAATATGGTTTGTTATATTAATAATAGATTTAATTAAACAAATATATAATCAAGTTAATTATAATAACTTTAATTTTATGCCTATAAGAATAGATTTAGCTGTAATATCTCTATGTATAATTGCTTACTATATTATTAAATTAATATATCAAGTGCTTGATGAGGCTCGTGAAAGACCTATCTATATATGTGAGGAATCTAATATTGAAACAGAGTAAGAAAGATATATTATTTGAAATTATTAGATTTCTAATTGTAGGAGGTCTTGCAACACTTGCTGACTACATTGTTTTCTATTTATTTAATCAGCATATATTAATTGATTTAAATGATAGGGTTAATACATTTATTTCTACAACACTAGGTTTTTTGACAGGATTATTTATTAATTGGTTTTTATCTAAATTTGTTTATAAAAATATTAATTCCTCTCTATTAAAAGAAAAGATAGTATTTATAAAATATGTTATATTATCAGTAATTGGATATGCATTAACTGCATTAGTTATGACACTTACTACACCAATACATAATAATTTAATTATTAATGTAATTGGTATAGATGTAGCAGTTTATAAATGGTTATTTAAAATATTAATGACATTAATTGTATTAGTAATTAATTATTTAGGAAGAAAGTTTATTGTATTTAAAGATAGAAGTGAAGAGTGATTTAGTTCACTCTTTTTCCTTTGAATTTAATTCTTATGATATTTAGATTATAGATGATAAACTTTATTAAGTTTATATGATTGAACTTAATTGTAACACGTGTTACAAATATTGTGTAGGTGATGTTACATGCTTTATAATTTAAAAAAAGATTTAAAATACACAAAAACTGTATTGAATATGACTGATACTATGCTTTCTGAATTTTTAGATATATCAAGAATGAGTTTATCAAGATATCAAAATGAGATTGTGGTGCTAAATGATGAAACGTTAGAAAAAATATACAACAAGATTTATGGTAGTGGAATTTATTTGAATAGAATTAAGGAAGAAATGTATGGTTTAAATGTTACAGAAAATCATACATTGTTATTTCATGGATTAAAGACCTATTTAAAAGGTAATTCTTCTATTGAATATAGTGATGGTAAGAAAGATTTTAGGAAGGGTTTCTATCTAGGAGAATCATTTAATCAAGCTGCAAGTTTTGTGTTTGGATATGAACATTCATCAGTCTATATTTTTGATTTTGATAAAAATAATGTTAATATAAAAGAGTTTAATGTTTCAAAAGAATGGATGATATTAATTGCATACTTTAGAGGTAAATTAGATAATTATAAAAATTCAAGTAATTTAAAATGCTTATTAGATAAATTGAAAAGTGTTGATGTTGTTATAGCTCCTATTGCGGATAATACAATGTATACAACATTAGATGATTTCATTCAAGGCAAAATAACTGATTTGCAATGCTTGAACGCTTTATCAGCTAATAGACTAGGAAGGCAATATGTATTTTTAAATGATTCAGTGATTAATAATAATCTTAAACTTTTAGAAAGATGTTATTATTCAAGTTTAGAAAGAAAAAAACTTGTTAGAGGAAAAGAAATATATCCGACATATGTAATGTCATGGATTGGATATATAATGGAATATTTTACTTTATCAACTAACATACCTTTAAGTGTTTTTATAAAGAAGTAAAACCGGAAGAGTTATATACGTTATAAGAGCCCTATCATTCTTTAGATAATGATTTAGTAGTTAAGAGATTGTTAGAAGCTCATAATTTGCAAGAACAATTAAATGATGTGGAATTGATGAAGAGAATATATAGTAATGAATAAAAACGTGAAAATGCTTTCAGTCTTATAAATTAATCTATATTATGGTATATTTATAAATAGATTTTAAAGGAAGTATTAATTTATGTATAAACTCTTAGGAAATGTAATATCTGAAGGCGTAGCTTATGGTAATATAGTTAAAATAAGTAATGATAATTTATTTGTCTCAGAGCGCGTTACAAAGGATACTAATTATGAAAAAGAAGAGGCAAGAAAAGCTATAGCTAAAGTTGTTGCTGATCTAAAACTTTTAAGAGAATCTTGTAAGGATGACTTTTTAGATGCTCATATAATGATTCTAGAAGATAAAACATTATTTCAAGAGATTGATAAAGAAATAGATGATAATAACTATGAGGCCAGTAAAGCTTGTGATGTTGTATTTAATAGATATATTAAGCAATTTATGAGTTTTGATAGTACTTATTTAGAAGAACGTAATCTTGACTTTAAAGATTTAAGAAGAAGAGTTCTTAGAGCTTTAAATAAAGATTATGTAGATTCACTAGTACACGATAAGGTAATTATAGTATGTGAAGAGTTATATCCTAGTTATTTATCTGATTTTAGATCTACTGTTGCGGGAGTAATTGCAAAAAAAGGTGGAACTACAAGTCATGGTGCTATATTATGCCGTGCTAGAGAAATTCCTTTTATTGTAGTTGATGACATTAATATTTTAGATAATTCTTTAGTTGTAATAGATACTAGAGAGAAAGCTTGTTATATCGATTGTGATCAAGATTTTATTAATAAATATATTGATTATAAAAAGAGTATGTCAGCTAAGGTTAGAATTAGAGACTTTTCTGAACAAGGTATAAAAATATTTGGTAATGTTTCTGAAAATAAGGATTTATATAAAGTTAGAAAATATAAATTACATGGTGTTGGATTATATAGAACAGAATTTATCTTTATGAATAAGTCTCGTGCTTTAACTGAGGAAGAACAATATCAAATCTATAATGATGCAGTACTTGAGATGAAGCAACGCCCTATTACTTTTAGAACTTTTGATATAGGTGATGATAAACAATTACCATATCTTAAAGCTAATAAAAAGGGAATTAGAAATTATAAAAACTATCCTGATTTATTTAAAGATCAAGTAAAAGCTTTAATTAGAGCTAATAGATATCAAAATATGCGTATTATGTTTCCTATGATTGAATCAGAAGAAGAATTTAGATATTTAAAAGATTTAGTTGTTAAATATAAGAATGAATTAGGTAATAAGTCATATTTAAAGATTGGTATGATGTTAGAAACAAAGGAAGCTTTAAATAATTTATCTAGTTTTATTGATGTTGATTTTATATCACTTGGTACTAATGATTTAACTCATGAATTATATAATATTGATAGAAGTGAAGTTTCAAATTATTTGGTTTATATTGATAACTTAATTGAAGAATTAAAGCGTGTTGTTAATCATTGTAAGACTTATAATATTGATTTATCTATTTGCGGTGAACTTGCGGGAATTCCTGAAGTAACTAATAAATTATTAGAAATAGGTATCAAAAACTTCTCAGTATCAGCTCCTCTTTCAAAAGGTATAGAAGCTTCTATAGTTAAATATTACAATTTAAAATAAGAAAGTAATCTTAAGAGTAAATTCTCTTAGGATTTTTCTTTATTTTAGAATTAAACTTGATATAATAAATATAAAGAAAAAAGGAATTATAAGAAAATGAAAAGAAAAAGATTAATAATTGCGGGGTTAGTATTAACTCTTGCCTCTTTATCATCGTGTGTAAGAATTGATAGAGAAACTGATACTAAAGATAAAACAAGTGATTCTAGTGATGATACTACATCTAGAAAAGATAGCACTACTGATAAAAAGGAAACTAGTACTACTGAAACCACTTCAAATAAAGAAACTACTAGCGAAACTACTACAGAGACAACAAATGAATATGTTTCAGTTAATTTAATGTCTAATGGTAATATTGATATTGTAGAGGTTATAAAAGGCAAAACACTTGAAAAGCCAAGTGATCCAGTAAAGGATGGTTACGTATTTAAAGGATGGTATCAAAATACTACTGGTTCAGGAGATGCTTTTGATTTTAGCACACCTATTACAAAAGAGATTACATTATTTGCAATATTTGCAAAAGATGCAAATAAATACACTGTCACATTTGATATAGATGGCATACTTACTAACGAGACTGTTGTAGAAAATAGTAAAGCTTTAGAGCCGGAAGCACCAACAAAAAGAGGTTATACTTTTATTGGATGGTATACATCAAAGGATTCTAAAACTAAATTTGATTTTAATACATCTATAACTAGCAATATTACTTTATATGCAATGTTTGAAAAGGATCCAGTATACTATACTGTTACATTTGATATAGATGGCTCAACTACTACTTCTAAAGTACTTGAGAATAATAAAGTAGAAGAACCAGCTACTCCTTTAAAAACAGGATATGTATTTAAGGGATGGTATGAAAATAAAAATGATACCTTATCATTTGATTTTAATACTGAGATAACTAGTAATATTACTTTATATGCTCTCTTTGAAAAAGCTATTCAAAATGCATATGGATCTTATGAAGAAGGAGCTTATGTTGAATGGAGTGATACTTCTTTAACTAATGTATCAGTCTCTTATAAGAAGACAACTGATGATAGTTATACATTAGTAGATAAAGAATTAATTAGACTTGATACTACAAATAAAAAAATAAGATGTGATATAGTAGGACTTGAAAAGGGTGAGTATATTATTAAATGTACTAAATCTGATAATACATCATTTATAACTGATACTATAACAGTTACTTCATATGATAGATCAGGTTATGCACATTTTGCTTATTCATCTGATTCAACTGGTATTAATGTTACTGACGGAATCGGTGCTTATACAAATTCAGGTACATTAAAGAGCAACACTACTGTTGTTTATGTTACTGATGAAACAAAGAATACTGTTACAGCTAATATTGCAGGTAAGACTTATACAGGTTTAATATCAATACTTCAAGCTCAGGAAAAATCAAGTACACCACTTGATATAAGAATAATTGGTACTCTTTCAGCTGCGACTTGGAATAAGATTGATTATAAGGTTAATGGTGTCACTAGTATTACTTTAGATGATGTAATAGGAGCTAATGGCGAGGCTTTAGGAAAAACAAACTATACAGAAGAAACTATTGTTAAGGCTGGATATAATACATTAGACACTACTTACTATTCTAAGTTGAATGGACTTACTAATAAAATTAAATATGATTCAGGTAAGAAAGAATTTGATAGTTACTATAATATGGCAGATATTAGTAAAGCTAAAAATGTAACTGTTGAAGGAATTGGAGTAGACGCAACTATTTTTCAATGGGGATTTACTTGGAAGAATTCTTCATCAATTGAAATTAGGAATTTAACATTTGATGACTATACAGAAGATGCTTGTTCATTTGAAGGGGCTGATGATTCTAAAACTATATCCGGATTTAAGACTGGTCATATTTGGGTTCATAATAATCAATTTAATGAAGGTATTAATTACTGGGATGTATGTAATGAACAAGACAAGCATGAGGGGGACGGTGCAACTGATTTTAAGAAGAATGCATTTATAACTTTATCTTATAATCATTATATAAAGAATCATAAGACTGGTCTTGTAGGTGGTAGTAATTCACAACATACTGCATGCATTACTTTCCATCACAATTATTATGAGGAATGTTCGTCTCGTTTACCTCTTGCTCGTCAAGCTAATATGCATATGTATAATAACTATTATTATAAGTCATCTAGTTATTCTATGAGTATTCGAGCAAATGGATATGCTTTCCTTGAAAACAATTATTTTGAGGGTGGGCAAAATCCATATGAACTTCAAACTAATACAGATAATGGTAATGGATATGTTAAGGCGCTAAATAATATATTTGATAATGTTAGTATAACAGCTAATACATATTATAAGGTTAATAATGTAACATCTAGAGAAGAAACGATTGAGAATACTAATATATATTCAACCACATTTGATACTGATTCCACTATATTCTATTATGATAGTACTAATAAGGTTAGTAATGTAGAAGTATTACATACCGCAGAAGAAGCTAAAGATAATTGTATTAAAAATGCAGGTGTGCATAAAAATAGATAAACTTAATTATAGATATAATAATAAATCCAGTAGAGTTTAGTTACCCTACTGGATTTTATATAATTTAGTAATTCTTAATATTTTATTTTAAAGTAATCTAAGTAGTTTTTCATTATATCTTGTCCAAATAAACATGTATCAATTAGATATCCTTTTTCCTGTTCCCATTCTCTAAGACCTCTGTAATAGAATGCTTCATATTGATCGGTAATTAAAATTGGAACAATATTATGCTTCAAACATTCTTTGAGCATTATAAGTCTACCTACTCTCCCGTTTCCATCTTGAAAAGGATGAATTGTTTCAAAACGATAATGAAATTCTATAATTGTTTCAAGAGATACATTATTAATACTATTATACCAAGTAAGTAAGTCTATAATTTTTTCTTTAACTTCTTTAGGCTTTGTTGTTTCGTTTCCTCCAACTTCATTTTCAAGTAATTTGTAGTCACCAACCTTAAACCAAGGCTTATAAGAGTCAGCAGTACCAGACTTTAATATATAGTGAAATTGTTTTATTAATGATTCTGTTAATTTATAATTAGCGGACTCAATCGCTAGGTCGATGCATCTAAAATGATTTATTGTTTCTATTATGTCATCAACCTTAATTGATACATTTTCAACACCAATGGTTCTTGTTTCAAATATATATCTTGTTTGATCATAGGAAAGCGTACTTCCTTCAATATGGTTAGAGTTATAAGTCATTTCAATTTGTAATTTATGATAGATACCACCTTTTATGGATGATCTTTTTTCTCTTTTTAGAATTTCGAGTAATGTTGTTTCTTTTACTGAATGTCGTATTTGCCTTGAAGGTTTCAAAGCGTCTTCAGGAATTAACCAATTATGATTATTAAGTATGGCACCTGGGACCCTACCTTGATTACAATAATTTCTAACACTACGTTCAGACACATTCCATTTTTTTG
This sequence comes from uncultured Eubacteriales bacterium, assembly GCA_963628445.1. Classification (GTDB taxonomy): domain Bacteria; phylum Bacillota_I; class Bacilli_A; order Acholeplasmatales; family Anaeroplasmataceae; genus JAEELC01. Next base: position 22,258 of record CAVGEZ010000010.1, on the reverse strand, counting down.
AAATTTCGATTACATTTAAATATTTCATCACATCACCAACTTTAAATACATTTTTACATTAATCGGCAATTTATATAAGAAAAATTACGTTTACAAATAATATATGTTTTGCCGATGTTGTAAATTGATTGCCGAAACTTATGTTTTTTTAAAGAAATGATTATTTTAATAATAATGTTAAACATAAAAAACAGTTGCAACATTAAAATTTACAAAAAACTATTGCATTCACATTTTCTTTGTGATAGAATGATAAGGCTTATGGATAAAAGCACATGGCTGTGAAGTGGAAGGTTGCCGATACGCCGAAAAGCGTTGTCATACAGAGTGTCGGGTTTTTCCATGGAGCAAGTCTATACAAGATTATAGGCGAAAGGAGTATTAAATATTATGGCACAAGAAAAAATTAGAATTCGTTTAAAATCTTATGATCACAGATTATTAGATCAATCTGCACAAAAGATCGTTGAAACAGTAAAGAAGGCAGGTTCTACAGTTAATGGACCAATTCCTCTTCCAACAGATAAGGAAATCTTCACTATTCTTCGTTCTCCACACGTAAACAAAGATTCACGTGAACAATTCGAAAGAAGAACTCATAAGAGATTAATCGAAATTGTGGCTCCAAACCCACAAACAATCGATGCTTTAATGCACATCAACTTACCTAGCGGTGTTGATATCGTATTAAAGAAGTAGTTTTAAAATTTTTAAATTAAGAAAGGTGTAATTAACTCATGGCTAAGGGAATCTTAGGAAGAAAATTGGGCATGACTCAAATTTTCGATGCAAAGGGAACTCTAGTTCCTGTTACAATTATTGATTGCTCACAAAACGTTGTTCTTCAACAAAAGACAGTTGAAACAGACGGTTATGTAGCAACAAAGATCGGTTTCGTTGACAAACGTGAAAGCCTAGCAAACAATTGTGAAAAGGGTATTGCTAAGAAAGCAAATACTGCTCCTAAGCGCTTCGTAAAAGAAATTCGTTTCTCAGTACAAGCACAAGGAGAAAATGTTCTAGCTGCTTATCAAGTTGGTCAAGAGATTAAATGTGATATTTTCGCTGCTGGTGACGTAATCGACGTTACTGGTACATCAAAGGGTAAAGGTTTTGCTGGTACTATCAAGAGATATAACCATCATAGACAACCTATGTCTCACGGTGTTTCTGCTTCTCACAGAGAAGTTGGTTCAATGGGTCCTATCAAAGGAAACATGAAAGGTAAGAAGATGCCAGGACATATGGGATGCGACACTGTAACTCTTCAAAATTTATCAATCGCTTCAGTAGATGCTGAAAGACAATTAATTTTAATTAAAGGTAATGTACCTGGTCCAAAGAACGGATTAGTTGAAATTAAGTCTGCAGTTAAGGCTACTAAGTAATTAGGAAGGAGATTTAAATATGTTAAAAGTTGCATTATTAAATCAATCTGGTTCAAAGATTAAAGATTTAAAGTTAAATGAAGAAATCTTCGGAATCGAACCTAATCAACAAGTAGTTTACGATGTAGTAAACGCTCAAAGAGCTGCAATGCGTCAAGGTACTCATGACACTTTAACTCGTACAGAAGTACGTGGTGGTGGAAGAAAGCCTTGGAAGCAAAAAGGTACAGGTCATGCTCGTCAAGGATCAATCAATGCTCCACAATGGCGTCATGGTGGTATCGTATTTGGACCTACTCCAAGATCTTACGCTGTTAAGGTTAACGCTAAGGTTAGACAATTAGGTTTAAAGTCAGCTTTATCTTACCATGTTCAAAATAATACATTAACAGTTGTTGATGATATTAAGTTTGACTCAATCAAAACTAAGAATTTCAATGAATTCTTATCAAACATTAAGGCAGAAGGAAAGACAATCGTTTTAGTTTCTGAATTAACAGCAGAAGTATGCTTATCAGCAAGAAACATTTCAAACGTTTTCGTTTGCCCAGTAGATCATTCTTCAGTATATGATATTCTTTCTTACAAGAATTTAGTATTAACTGAAGGTGCAGTAAAATACTTCGAGGAGGTTCTAGCATAATATGGAAATCTACAACGTTATTAAAGAACCAATTATTACTGAAAAATCAATGGCTTTAAAGGAAAAAGAGAACAAGTATACATTTGCTTGCGACGTTAAAGCTAACAAAATCGAAATCAAAAATGCAGTTGAAAAATTCTTCAATGTTAAAGTTGTTTCAGTAGCAACTTTAAATGTTAAGCCAAAGGCAAAGACAGTTGGAAGATATGCTGGTTATACTCAAGCATATAAGAAAGCTATCGTTAAACTTGCTGAAGGTAACAAGATTGACGCATTTGAATTATAATTAATTATAGGAAATATTATAGGAGATTATTATGGCAATTAAAGTTTATAAACCAACTTCAAATGGTCACAGAAACATGTCAGTTTCTACATTCGAAGAAATTACAACAAACACTCCTGAAAAATCATTACTTGCTCCAATTAAGAGTAAGGGTGGAAGAAATAATACTGGTCTTGTAACTGTTCGTCACCAAGGTGGTGGAGTTAAGAGAAAATACAGAATTATTGATTTCAAGAGAAATAAGGACAATGTTCCTGGTAAGGTTGCTACTATTGAGTACGATCCAAACAGAACATCAAACATCGCATTAATCGTTTATGCTGATGGTGAAAAGAGATATATCATCGCTCCATCAGGATTAACAGTTGGTATGACAGTTATCTCTGGTGAAACTGTTGACGTTAAGGTAGGTAATGCTTGCCCAATCATCAACATCCCAGTTGGTACAGTTATTCACAACATTGAATTACACCCTGGTAAAGGTGGACAACTTGCTCGTTCAGCTGGTTCATCTGCTCAAATTCTAGGTCGTGATGAACGTTACGTTCTAGTTCGTTTAACTAGTGGTGAAGTTCGTAAGGTATTAGGTACTTGCCGTGCTACAATCGGTACAGTAGGTAATGAAGATCATAGCTTAGTTCGTATCGGTAAAGCTGGTCGTGCTAGACATATGGGATTACGTCCTGAAGTTCGTGGTTCTGTAATGAACCCAGTTGATCACCCACACGGAGGTGGAGAAGGTAAAGCTCCAATCGGACACAAGGCTCCAATGACTCCATGGGGTAAGAAGGCTCTTGGTGTTAAGACACGTAGAAATAAGAAGTCTTCTACTAAATTAATCGTTCGTAGAAGAAACGAAAAGTAATCGAAGGAGGAAAATTAAATGGCTCGTTCAATTAAAAAAGGTCCATTCGTTGATGCTTCTCTAATGAAGAAAGTTGAAGCTCAAAATGAGGCTAAAGAAAATAAAGTAATTCAAACATGGTCACGTCGTTCAACAATTTTCCCATCATTCATCGGACACACTTTCGGTGTATATAATGGTCGTGAACACACTCCAGTTTATGTAACTGAAGATATGGTTGGTCACAAGTTAGGAGAATTCGCTCCAACTCGTACATTCCATGGTCACAAGGCAGACGACAAGGCAGCTTAATAGGAGGATAATGAATTATGGATGTTAAAGCAATTTCTAAATCAGTTCGTTCTACTCCACGTAAGGCTCGTCTTGTAGTTGATATGATTCGTGGTAAGAACGTTAATGAAGCATTCGGTATTTTAGCATTTACTAATAAGACTGTTTGCGAAGACGTTGAAAAAGTATTAAAATCTGCAGTTTCAAATGCAGTTAACAATAACAAGCTTGATATTAACAAGCTTTATGTAAAAGAAATCTACGTTGGTGATGCAATGCGTATGAGACGTATGATGCCAAGAGCTAAGGGTTCTGGTGACATCGTTACAAAGAGACTTTGCAATATTACTGTAGTAGTTTCAGAAAGAGATTAGGAGGACACACACATGGGTCAAAAGGTAAGTCCAAAAGGATTACGTATTGGTGTTAACCGTGAATGGGATGCTCAATGGTATGCTGGTAAGAATGAAGTAGCTGATCTATTATTAGAAGATCAAAAGATTCGTAAGTTCTTAAGCACAACATATGCTAAGGCTCAAGTTTCACGTGTTGTTATCGAACGTCTTAAAGGAACAGATAAAGATATAGTTAGCATTACTGTATATACAGCTAAACCAGGTGTTGTAATCGGTCGTGATGCTGAAACAAAGAACAATACAGTTAAACAACTAGAAAAATTAACTAACAAGAGCGTTCGTATGAATGTTGTTGAAGTTAAGAAACCAGATCTAGACGCTACTTTAGTTGCAAGATCAATCGCTGAACAACTTGAAGCTCGTGCTTCTTTCCGTAGAGTTCAAAAGATTGCTCAACAAAGAGCTATGAAGGCTGGAGCAAAGGGTATCAAAACTCTTATCTCAGGTCGTCTAGGTGGAGCTGAAATCGCTCGTGGTGAAGGATATTCAGTAGGTCAAGTACCTCTACAAACATTACGTGCTGATCTTGATTATGCATGGGATGAAGCTCATACTACTTATGGTAAGCTTGGTATTAAGGTTTGGATCTACAAGGGTGAAGTTTTAAACTTAAAGAAAGCTCAAGAAAAGAAGGCTCAAGAAGAAAAAGCTTTAAGAGATGAAAGAGCTAAGCGTCAAAACCGTAATGGTGATAAGAAGCAAGTTAGAACTCCTCGTCCACATAAGAACAATAATGACAAATCTTCTGAAGGAGGTAAGTAATTATGTTAATGCCTAAAAGAGTAAAGTATCGTAGACCTCACAGAGTTTATTACCATGGTAAAGCTAAAGGTAATACTTCTGTAGACTTTGGTACATATGGTTTAATGGCAACTGATGGTGCTTGGTTAACTACTAACCAAATCGAAGCTGCCCGTGTTGCGATCACACGTACTATGGATCGTCAAGGAAAACTATGGATTAGAGTTTTCCCACAACTATCTAAGACTAAGAAGCCTCTAGCTGTACGTATGGGTTCAGGTAAGGGTTCTCCAGAATCTTGGGTTGCTGTTGTAAAGAAAAATACAATCTTATTCGAAGTTGCTGAAGTTTCAGAGGATATCGCTCGTGAAGCATTCCGTCTAGCTGGACATAAGCTTCCTATCGGAACTAAGTTTGTTAAGAAAGCATAGGTGACGAGTAATGAAAAATAAAGAAATTCGTAATCTTTCAGTAGAAGAGCTTAACAAGCAAATCGTTGAACTTAAGGATGAATTATTCAATCTTAAGCTTCAAGCTTCTCTAAATCAATTATCTAACACTGCTCGCATCGCGCAGGTTAAAAAGACTATCGCTAGAATGAAAACAGTTTTAGCTGAAAAAAATCATGAAGTAAGATAAGGAGGATAAAACATGGAAGAACGTAACAGTCGTAAAACATTTACTGGTGTTGTTTCATCTGTAAAGTGTGATAAAACAATCACAGTAGTTGTTGATACTTATAAAAAAGATAGATTATACGGTAAACGTGTTAAATTATCTAGTAAATTACATGCTCATGACGAAAACAATGTTGCTAAAGTTGGTGACACTGTTAAAATTATGGAAACTAGACCTTTATCAAAGACAAAGAGATATACTCTTGTGTCAGTAGTAAAGACTAGTGAAAATCTATAATTCTGGTTCTTGAAAGGAGGCAGTCTCATGGTTCAACAAGAAACAAGACTTGCAGTAGCTGACAATTCAGGTGCTCGTGAGTTATTAATAATTAAAATTTTAGGTGGTGCATTACACAGATATGCTTCAGTTGGAGATATCGTTGTATGCGCTGTTAAGGATGCCATTCCTAACGCTGCTATTAAAAAAGGTGACGTTGTGAAGGCAGTTATCGTACGTACAAAGGCTGGTATTAGAAGAGCTGATGGTTCTTACATTAAATTTGATGAAAACGCAGCTGTTATCATCAACGCTGATAAGAATCCTAAGGGTACTCGTATCTTCGGACCAGTAGCTCGTGAGCTTCGTGATCATGGATATATGAAGATCGTATCACTTGCTCCTGAAGTACTATAAGGAGGTTCACTATATGGATATTAAAAAAGGTGACACAGTCGTTGTTATTTCTGGAAAAGATAAGTTCCAAATTGATAATAAGGGTAACAAAACTTTAAAATCTGGTAAGGTTTTAAAAGTAAACCCAAAAGATAATACAGTCGTTGTAGAAGGTATTAACAAAGTTAAGAAACACGTTAAACCAAGCCAAACTAACCAAACAGGTAGCATTGTTGAAGTTGAAGCTCCAATCGCTGCATGCAAGGTAGCTATTCTTGACCCAAAGAAGAAGGTTCCAACTCGTGTTTCACACACTACAGATGAAAAAGGTAACAAAGTTAGAGTTACTAAGAAGTCTGGTACAATTTTAAAGTAATAGGAGGACAAAGGTATGAATCGTTTATTAGAAAAATATAATACTCAAGTTAAACCTGAACTTCAAAAGAAGTTTAACTATACATCACCAATGCAAACTCCAAAGATTGTTAAAATTGTAATTAACATGGGTCTTGGTGATGCAGTAGCTAATTCTAAGGTTTTAGATGAAGCAGTAGAAGAATTAACTGCTATTGCAGGTCAAAAGCCAGTTGTAACTAAAGCTAAGAAGTCAATCGCTAGCTTCAAGTTACGTGAAGGTATGCCTATCGGTTGCAAGGTAACATTAAGAGGAGAAAAGATGTATGAGTTCTTCGATAAGCTTGTATCAATCGCTCTTCCACGTGTTCGTGATTTCCATGGTATTTCAGCTGACTCATTTGACGGTCGTGGTAACTACACTTTAGGTGTTAAAGAACAATTAATCTTCCCTGAAATCAATTTCGATAAGGTTAAGAAGATTAGAGGTATGGACATCGTTATCGTTACTACAGCTAATACTGATGAAGAAGGACGTACTTTATTAGGTTTAATGGGTATGCCTTTTAAGAAGAAATAATTGAGAGGACAAATATTATGGCAAAAACATCACAAATCGTTAGAAACCATAGAAAAGCAAAGTTTGGTGTTCGTGAATACACTCGTTGCGAGCGTTGCGGACGTCCTCATGCTGTATATGGTAAGTTTAAATTATGCCGTGTTTGCTTCCGTGAATTAGCTTACAAGGGTGAAATCCCTGGCGTTAAAAAAGCAAGCTGGTAATCATTTTTCCAAATGGAAGGAGGAATTAATTATGAGTATGACAGATCCAATTGCAGATATGCTTACACGTATTAGAAATGCAAGCAGTATGCGTTCAGAAACTGTTTCAATGCCTGCTTCAAAAGCTAAGAACGCTATTTTAGATGTTCTAGTTAAAGAAGGATACATTGACAGCTATAAAAATGAAACAAATGAAAATAAAACAGTAACAACAGTTACTTTAAAGTATTCTCATGGCCAATCAGTAATCAAAGGACTTAAGAGAGTTTCTAAGGTTGGTTTAAGAGTTTATGCAAAGGCTGAAGAACTTCCACAAGTATTAAATGGTTTAGGTGTTGCAATCATTTCAACTTCTAACGGAGTTATGTCTGATAGAGAAGCACGTAAGCAAAATATTGGTGGCGAAGTTATCGCCTATGTTTGGTAATATTTAGGAGGTATAAAATATGTCACGTATTGGTAAGAAAATTATTACTATACCTTCAGGTGTTACAGTTACAAAGAACGGTAACGTAGTTACTGTTAAAGGACCTAAGGGTGAATTAACTCAAACAATCGACCCTCGTGTTGATTTCGAGTTAAAAGATAATGAATTAACATTAATCGCTGATAACAATGATAAGGTAGCTAACATGATGCATGGTACAACTAGAGCTAATGTTGCTAACATGATCACTGGTGTATCAGTTGGATTTACAAAAACATTAGAAATCGTTGGTGTAGGTTACCGTGCAGAATTAAAGGGTACTAAGTTAATCCTTTCTCTAGGTTATTCTCACCCAGTTGAATTCGACGTTCCAGAAGGAATTTCAGTTGAAGTTATCAAGGGTGTTAAAGTTAATGTTTCTGGTGTAAATAAGCAAGCTGTTGGTCAATTTGCGGCTAATATTCGTTCAATGAGAGAACCTGAACCATATCATGGTAAGGGTATTCACTACTCTGATGAACATGTTCGTCGTAAAGAAGGTAAGACAGCTAAGAAGTAATAGAAAGGAGTACTAAAATAATATGATTAGTCAAGTATCAAGAAATTCAAAGCGTGAAGCAAGACATTTACGTATTAGACAAAATATCGTAGGTACTGCATCAAAACCACGTTTAAACGTTTTCCGTTCTAACAAAGGAATTTATGTTCAAATTATTGATGATGAAGCTGGTAAGACATTATGCAGTGCTTCTTCACTAGACAAGGAAATCGCTTCAGGTAATAAGACAGAAACTGCAGCAGCAGTTGGTACTCTTATTGCTAAGCGTGCTCTTGCTTTAAATATCGAAAACGTAGTATTTGACCGTGGTGGTTATTTATATCATGGTCGTGTTAAGGCTTTAGCTGACGCAGCTCGTCAAGCTGGCTTAAAATTCTAGAAGGAGGAAAATCTCATGTCTAAAGAACGCGAAGAAATTAAAGATGAACAACAAGATGAATTCGAAGAAAAAGTAGTTTCAATCAAGAGAGTTACAAAAGTTGTTAAAGGTGGTAAGCATTCTCGTTTTGCTGCACTTGTAGTTGTTGGAGATAAGAAGGGACACATCGGTTTCGGTGAAGGTAAGTCTACTGAAGTTCCTGATGCCATCAAAAAAGGTATTGAAAATGCTAAGAAGAACATCGTTGCTGTTGAACTTAAGAACAACACAATTCCACATGCTGTAACTGGTGAATTCGGTGCTGGTAAAGTAGTATTACGTCCAGCTGTTCCAGGAACAGGTATTGTTGCTGGTGGTTCAGTTCGTGCTATCCTTGAGTTAGCAGGTATCACAGACATTCTTTCAAAGAGCTTAGGATCAAAGACTCCTGTTAATGTTATCAGAGCTACATTTGAAGGTTTAAAGCAATTAGAATCAGCTGAACAAGTTGCTGCTCGTCGTGGTAAGACAGTTGCTGAGATTTTGGAGTAGTATTATGAAGAAATATCAGATTACATTAGTTAAGTCAATTAACGGTCAAAGACCAAACCAAGTTGCTACTGCTAAGACTTTAGGACTATCTCACATTGGTGATACAGTTGTTAAAGAAGAAAATGCTGCAATTAGAGGTATGTTAGTTACTATTGCGCATTTAATCAAAGTTGTAGAACTTTAATTAAAAAAAGATTATAATTAAATAGAAAACAAGGAGGTGCCTATATATGTTAAATCAATTAGCGCCAGTTGCTGGAGCAAGACACACAAGAAAGCGTGTCGGTAGAGGTATTGGAAGCGGATTAGGTAAGACTTCTGGTAGAGGAGAAAATGGACAAAACAGCCGTTCAGGTGGTGGTACTCGTCCAGGCTTCGAAGGTGGTCAATTACCATGGTTCCAACGTTTACCAAAGCGTGGTTTCAAGAATGTTAATAGAAAAGAATACGCTGTTGTTAACCTTTCAGATTTAAATTTATTTGAAGATGGTTCAGTAGTTACTGTAGAAGAACTTTATGCTAAAGGTCTTGTAAAGAAAGTATTCGACGGAGTTAAGATTCTTGGAAACGGTCAACTAGAAAAGAAACTTACAGTTAAGGCTAATAAGTTCTCTCAATCTGCTAAAGAAGCTATCACAAAAATCGGTGGTACAGTAGAGGAGATCTAATAAGTCATGATCAATAAGTTTAAGAAGATTTTTAGTGATCCAGAAATTATTAAACATTTAGCTTTTACTATTTTAATTTTATTTGTATTTAAGGTTTGTACATTCATTCCAGTGCCACTTATTGACATTAATGGTGTACAAAACACTTTGAAAAATAATGACTTCTTGTCAATCCTTAACACCTTTTCAGGTGGAGGATTGTCAAGTTTCTCTATTTTATCTTTAGGTATTTCGCCTTACATTACTGCATCTATCATTGTTCAAATGCTTCAAATGGTTATTCCAGCTATGAAGGATTGGCAAGAAATGGGAGAAGTAGGTAAGACAAAATCTAATAGAGTTACAAGATATTTAACTGTAGTAATTGCTTTAATTCAAGCATTAGCCCTATTACTTGGACTTGGTACTCGTGCCGAGAACATCTTCTGGGTTAAAGCTTTCCCAGTAAATTGGTTCTACTATCTGTATATGGCTATCGTCATTACAGCTGGTTCAGCATTTACAATGTGGTTAGCTGATCTAATCACACAACATGGTGTTGGAAACGGATCTTCTATGATCATCTGTGCTGGTATTGTTGCTTCTATACCTAGTATGTTTAATACACTTAACTCAGATTACCTTGGTGATAACTTCTCAGGTCCAAATCTAGCTAAGTTTATTGCGATTATCGTAATATATGTATTAATGATTTTAGGAATTGTTTACTTTGAATCTGCAAAGAGAAAAATTCCTGTACAATATGCAAATAGACAAGGTAGCGAACGTTCTGAAATTCCACTTAAACTTAATAGTTCAGGTGTTATGCCAGTTATTTTTGCTCAAACTCTATTATCAATTCCTACAACTATTGTAGGTATGATGGGTTTAAGTACATCTACTAATACAGGTGCTTATTGGATTGATCAAGTATTCACTACTACCAAACCAATAGGTATGCTACTTTATATTTTATTGATAGTATTCTTCACTTATTTCTATTCGTTCTTAACAATAGATCCTGATAAGATGGGTGATAATCTATCAAAACAAAATGCCTTTGTTCCTGGATTTAAACCAGGCGAAGAAACAAAAACTCAAATTTCAAATGTATTATTCCGTGTAACAACAATTGGTGCTGTAGGTATTACATTAGTTGCATTAGTTCCAATTTTTGTTCAACTTGCATTTGGTACTTCTAGTTCAATTACAATTGGTGGTACTTCATTACTTATCATTGTAGGTGTAGCTGTAGAAACAGTTAACCAAATCGAGACTGAAGCGGAAAATAAAGAATCTTATCAAAAGTTTATAGACTAAACAAGGATGGAAATATGAGATTATTAATTATGGGAAGACCTGGTGCTGGTAAAGGTACTCAAGCCTTCACAATTAAAAATTATTATAACATCCCACATATTTCAACAGGAGATATGTTCAGAGATGCTATAAAAAATGGTACTCAACTTGGAAATACAGCTAAGAGTTATATGGACAAGGGATTACTTGTACCAGATGAAGTTACAATTGGACTTGTTAGAGAAAGACTATCACAAAAAGACTGTGAAAATGGATTCTTACTTGATGGTTTTCCAAGAAATGTTTCTCAAGCTGAAGAACTTGATAAAATCTTAAAAGATTTAAATGTTAAGTTAGATGCAGTTCTTGATGTAAACGTTGATCCACAAATCTTAATTAGACGTATCGTTGGTCGTCGTGTATGTAAGAATTGTGGTGCTACATTCCACATTGAATTCAACAAACCTAAGAAAGATGGTATTTGCGATAACTGTGGATCAGCTCTTGTTCAAAGAAATGATGACACAGAAGCAACTGCTGGTTCTCGTTTACAAGTATACGATGAATCAACTGCACCAGTTCTTGCTTATTATAAGAAACAAGGTTTACTTAAGACCGTTAACGGCGATCAAGCTGTTGATAAAGTTTTTGATGATATTAAGGTTGCATTGTCAAAATAAATATGATATGATAGAAAAAGGGAGTTTCTCTCCCTTTTATCTAGCCATATGGCAAAAAGCACAAAATGGATTCAAAAGCTATAAAAGTAGACCAGCTATTGATCATTGAACCTATATGGATTCATTACATTAATTACAATATGGAGGTAATTATGGCAAAAGAAGATAACGTAATTGAGATGACAGGTGTAGTTACAGATGTATTACCAAATACTCAATTTATTGTTAAATTAGAAAATGATCATGACATTATAGCTCACGTTTCTGGTAAAATCCGCATGCATAACATACGCATTTTACCAGGGGATAAAGTCAAGGTTGAAATCTCAACATACGATTTAACACGTGGCAGAATCACATACAGACAAAAGTAATACAAATGGAGGCATTAATATGAAAGTTAGACCATCAGTAAAACCTATCTGTGACAAGTGTAAAGTAATTAGACGTAAAGGCCGTGTAATGGTTATTTGCGAAAATCCAAAACACAAACAAAGACAAGGTTAATTAGAAAGAAAGAGGTAAAAAACTATGGCACGTTTTGCTGGAGTAGATATTCCAAGAGATAAAAGAATTGTTGTAGCTCTTACTTATATTTATGGTATCGGTTTACACACATCACAAGAAATTTTAAAAGCTGCTAATGTATCAGAAGATACACGTACTAAGGACTTAACTGAAGAAGAAGAAGGACGTATTCGTTCTCAAATTTCTAATTACAAAGTTGAAGGTGACCTACGTAGAGAAGTAGCACTTAATATTAAGCAATTAATGGAAATTGGTTGCTACAGAGGTATTCGTCACAGAAAAGGACTTCCTGTTCGTGGACAAAATACTAGAAACAATGCAAGAACTCGTAAGGGTCCTAAGCATACAATTGCAAATAAGAAGAAAGCAGCATAAGGAGGTTAAATAGGTTATGGCAGTTACTAAGCGTAGAGTGAAGAAGAACATACCAGTTGGTTGTGCTCATATTCATTCAACATTTAATAATACAATTATTTCAATTACAGACCCAGCTGGTAATGTAATTTCATGGGCTTCTGCAGGTACTTGCGGATTCAAGGGTAGCCGTAAATCTACTCCATTCGCAGCTCAACAAGCATCTGAAGCATGTGCTAAAGCTGCAATGTTAGCAGGTGTACAAAAGGTTGAAGTAGAAGTTAAGGGACCAGGACCTGGTCGTGAATCTGCAATCAGATCATTAAGCACTGCAGGTTTAGAAGTTACTTCTATCACTGATGTAACACCAGTTCCACATAATGGTTGCCGCCCACCAAAGCGCCCACGTGGTTAATTGATGAATAAAAATTATTTTATATTATTTTTAGAGGAGGCTCATTATGAAGGATTTAAAATTCGTTAAACCAGTTAACAGAGAAACAAAGATTGATGTTGTTGATAATGACGTTAATCATGCTAAAATGGTAATCACTCCACTTGAAAGAGGATTTGGTATTACTATTGGTAATGCATTACGTCGTATCCTATTATCTTCAATGGCTGGTACTGCATTTGTTAATTTTAAATTAGAAGGTGCACAACACGAATTCCAAAGTGTTGATGGAATTGTTGAAGATGTAATTACTATCATTTTAAATTTAAAGAGAGTAATTTTAAAGTCTGAATCAGATGATCCAGATTTCCAAACAACTGTTGAAATCCATCACGGTGAAGGAGAAGTTACTGCTGGTGACATTATTCATGGTAGTGAAATCGAAGTAATTAATCCTGACCAACATATCTGTACTGTTGCTAAGGGTGGATCATGCAATATGACTCTTACTGTACGTAGAGGTATTGGTTATGTTCCTGCAAGCAAGAATAAGGTATATACTGAAACAATCGGTGATGTAATCGCTATTGATTCAATTTATACTCCTATTACTAATGTTGCTGTTACTGTTGACAAGACTCGTGTAAAGAACGAAGCTAATTGTGATAAATTAACTATCGATGTTACAACTAACGGTTCAATAGAAGCAAAAGAAGCATTAGCTATTGCTGCAAAGATAATGATCGAACACTTAAATGTTGTTGTTGAATTATCTGAAACTGTTAAAGATACAGAATATATGACTTTACCTGATAATGACCAAACTAATTCTGACTTAAACAAGCCTGTTGAAGAACTAGATTTATCAGTTCGTGCTTATCATTGTTTAAAGATTGCTCAAATTGATACTGTTGGTGAATTAGCTAATATGAGCGAAGAAGAAATGATGAAAGTAAGAAACCTAGGTCGTAAGTCATTAAAAGAAATCAGAGAAAAATTAGAGGGTATGGGTTTAGGTTTTAAGAAAAACTAATCCAAGGAGGAATTTAATATGGCATATTCTAAATTACGTCGTTGCGGTGCAGCTCGTAAAGCATTAATCCGTGACTTAGTTACCGATTTAATCCTTAATGGATCAATTGAAACAACTGAAGCTAAAGCAAAAGAATTAAGAAAGTTAGCTGACAAGATGGTTACTCTAGCTAAGACTAATACTCTAGCTAGCCGTCGTGAAGCTGCTAAGTTAGTTCGTTTTGAAAAGGATGACCAAGGTCAATTCGCTATTCAAAAGTTATTTAGCGAAATTGGTCCAAAGTTTGCTGATAGAAATGGTGGATACACTAGAATTATTAAGACTAGTTTCCGTCGTGGAGATGCAGCACCTAAGGCTATCATTTCATTCGTTGACTAATTAAATGGTAATATAATATAAGAGGCATTTATTGTGCCTCTTTTTTTCTTTTCTCATGTGTTTTATTATAATGTAAAATGTGATAAAATACTTATTAGTTAGGAGATGTGATTAAAGTGATAAAAGTAGAAAATATTGACTATAGTTATACACAAGAAGATCACGCACTTAAAGGTATCTCATTTAACGTAAATGATGGCGAATGGTTATCTATTATTGGACATAATGGATCGGGCAAATCAACATTATCTAAATTACTTGTTGGACTTATGAAAGCTGATAAAGGAAAAATTATTTACGATGATGTCGAATTGAATGAAAAAACAATTGATTCTATTAGACAATCTATAGGAATTGTATTCCAAAACCCTGATAATCAGTTTGTAGGAGTAAATGTTAAGTACGATATTGCGTTTGGTCTAGAAAATAGACAAATAGAAAGAACTGAAATGTTAAAATTAATTGATGAATATTCACGTAAGGTTGATATGTATGAATATTTAGATAGACAACCAGAATCTCTTTCTGGAGGTCAAAAACAAAGAGTTGCGATAGCTGGAATTCTTGCTCTAAATACAAAATACATTATTCTTGATGAAGCTACATCAATGTTAGACCCAGAAGGAGTAGTAGATATTACTAACTTAATCAAAGAATTAAAGGATAAATATCATAAAACAATTATTACAATTACTCATGATTTAGACCTTGCAAGTTTATCCGATAGAGTTATTGTGATGAAAGATGGTAATATTATCGGTGAAGGAACACCAAAAGCTGTATTTGAAGATGAAAATATATTACAAAGTTCAAATCTTGATATGCCATTTAATTTAAAACTATATAAAGATGTTTTAAAAGATGAGAAGTTATCTAAAAACAAAAGGTTGGTGGATGCATTATGCAAATTAAATTTCTAAACACTAGCCATGAATATCAAGGTTTGACTAAAAAGGATAATGTATCTGCAATAAAGAATATAGATTTAACAATTGAAGAAAAAAATGAATTTGTTGCGATTGTTGGTAAAACTGGTTCTGGTAAATCAACATTAGTTGAACATATGAATGGTCTACTATTACCAACTGATGGATATGTAGATATATTAGGCTTTAAACTAGGTAAAAATAAAAAGAAAAATCCAAAGCTAAAGAATATAAGAAAAAAAGTTGGATTTGTGTTCCAATTTCCTGAATATCAGTTATTTGAAGAAACAGTGCTAAAAGATATTATGTTTGCACCAAAGAATTTTGGCTTTAAGGAAGAAGAAGCTAAAGCTCATGCAATGGAAGCTGCAAAATTAGTACAATTAGATCCTAAACTTCTTTCTAAATCACCTTTTAATTTATCTGGTGGTCAAATGAGAAAGGTTGCAATAGCAGGTATTCTTGCATATAATCCTGATGTATTATTACTTGATGAGCCTACTAGAGGATTAGACCCTAAGGGAATGAAAGATGTAATGGATTTGTTCTACAAAATTTATAAAAAGATGAACAAAACGGTTGTATTAATTTCCCACTCTATGGATAATGTTTACCAATATGCATCAAGAGTTATTGTAATGAATGATGGTAGGATTGCATATGATGGAGATAAATATACATTATTCAAATCTGGTAAGTATAAAGAACTACATTTAGAAAAACCTCAAGTTTTAAAGGCTATAGATTATTTAAATCAAGAATTAGATTTAAATCTTGATTACGATATATATACTCTAGAAGAACTTGAAGAAAAATTAAGGGAGGTTTGCCATGAATAGTATTACAATTGGTCAATACGTCCCACTTAATACTTGGATTTATAAATTAGATCCTCGTGTTAAAATTTTGCTTACAATATTTTGGATTGTTATATTATTTTTAGTTCCTGTTAATAATGTCTATGCAATGCTTACCGCTTTAGCCGTAATGATACTTATTACATTATCAACTAGAGTACCATTTATAAAAATGATTAAGGGTTTAAAACCTGTATTGTTTTTAATGATATTTACATTTTTCTTACAAATAATTTATTATGATTCATCACGTGGTGGAAACTTAATGGGTAGTGCAAATTTTACAATTGGTTTATACCCTTTGATTATTATTATATTGCTTGCAGTAGTATATCTTTTTACATCAAAATTTGTAAGTTTTAAACTACTTTATTTAATGTTGATAGTCGCATTGTGCTTTGTAGTGCAATCTGATTATATTCTAGATAAACTAAATTTAAATTTCTTAATAGAAAATGTTAAGTTTAATTCATATACTATATCTGTATATGATAGTGCGCTAAATAATGCGACAAGTATTGTAATAAGAATTATTTGTATGATTATTATTACATCTCTTTTAACATTTACGACTCGTTATCAAGAAATTAATCAAGGATTTACAGCAATACTTTCACCACTTAAGATATTTAAGTTTCCTGTTGCTACATTTGCAATGATGTTATCTCTTTCTTTACGATTTATCCCTACATTGGTAGAAGAAACTGAAAAAATAATGAAGGCTCAAAGTTCACGTGGTGTTGATTTTAATGAAGGTAGTCTTAAACAAAAAGTTAATCAGATAATATCTTTACTAGTTCCTTTGTTTGTTGTTTCATTTAGAAAAGCAGATGATCTAGCAAACGCAATGGAAGCTAGAGGGTATGTTATGGATCAAAAGAGAACAAGTGTGGATGAACTTAAATTAAGTTATAGAGACTTAGTTGCAAGTATTATCTCTGTATTAGTGTTAGTAGGTGTTATTTTTGCAAGAATCTACTTATAAATATAATATTAAATGTGTGGTTGAATATGATGGCTCTATGTATCAAGGATTTCAAATTCAACCAAATGGCGATACAATTGAGGCTCATATTCTAGAAGTACTTAGATTAATATTAAAAGAAAATGTAAAGATAAATGCCTCAGGAAGAACTGATGCGCATGTGCACGCAAGAGGACAAGTATTTAATTTTTATACAAACAAAAATATTCCTCTTGAAAAACTGCAATATGCAATTAATAATCAATTACCACTTGATATTCGTATTAAATCAATAGAATATGTATCTTTAGATTTTCATGCACGCTTTAGTGCTATTAAAAAAGAATATAGATATTATATTAAAACTAAACCATTAAATGCATTTGAACATAATTATTTTGACTATCAAAGAAATTTAGATATTAATTTATTAGAAAAAGGTTTAGAATTATTAAAAGGAAGTCATAACTTTGAGGGCTTTTGTTCTGTTGATGTTGATAAAAGGAAGGACTTTAATAAAACTATCTATGAAACTAAATTAAATGTTAGAGATGATTATTTAGAGTTTGTATTTATTGGTTCTGGGTTCTTAAAGTATCAAATAAGACGAATGATGGCTGTATTAATTGCAGTAAGTAAAAGAGAAGAAGATTTAAGTATAATAGAAGAAATACTTGAAACAAGAAATCCTTTATTGTTTACTAAAGTAGCTAATCCTAGTGGACTATATTTAGAAAAAGTTTATTATTGAAGAGGTTTTATTTATGAGTTATAAAAAATTTATTACATTTGAAGGTGGAGAAGGTAGTGGTAAAACTAGTATTATTAATAAATTAGTTCCTCTTCTAGAAGCTGATGGCTTATCTTGTGTTACATCAAGAGAACCTGGTGGAGTAGTAATAGCTGAAAAGATAAGAGAAATAATACTAGATCCAGAAAACACAGCTATGTGCTATGAAACTGAAGCTCTACTTTTTGCAGCTAGCCGTATGCAACACTTGAAAGAAAAGATTATACCAGCGCTTGATAATAATAAACTTGTTATATGCGATAGATATCTAGATTCGTCCTTAGTTTATCAAGGAATATGTCGTGGTCTTGGTATCGAAAAGGTTAAAACAGTTAATTCATTTGCTTGCGACTATATGCCAAGTATTACATTCTTTATTGATGTTACACCTGAAGTTGGTTTAGCTAGACTTAAAAATAGAGAAGGTAAGATTGATAGATTAGATCAAGAAAAACTTGATTTCCATAATAAGATTTATAATGGATATGTAGAATTATCTAAGCTATATCCAGATAGAATTAAGAGAATTGATGGAATGAGAGATATAGATTTAATTGTTAAAGATATTTATAATTATATAAAGGAAATAATAGATTAAGATTTATGGATTTAGATTTACTTGAAAATCAGAAAAACTTAATACAATTCTTAAATAATGCATATTCTAAAGGAAGACTTAATCATGCATATATTTTTGAAGGTGAAGAAGGTGTGGGTAAGAATTTACTAGCTCATTACTTTGCATGTATGCTTTATTCTTTTGATAAAGTAGATTTAAATTCAAATTCTTCAAGACTTATATTAAATGATGAACATCTAAATGTAGTTACTATTTATCCTGATGGAAAGAATATAAAGAAAGATCAAATAAAAGACTTACAAGAGGAATTTTCTAAGACTAGTTTAGTTAAAGGTGCAAGAGTCTATATAATCAATGATGCGGATAAGATGAATTTATCAAGTCAAAATTCACTTCTTAAATTTATAGAAGAACCAAGTCCTAATATATATGGTATATTGTGTACTACTAATTCTAGTGGTTTGCTACCAACAATATTATCTCGTTGTCAAACATTAACCCTAAATAGTCTTGATTCAAAAACCCTTGAGAAAATATATGCTAAAGATATAACTGATAAAAGGGTATGTTTATTACTATCTTTAATAACTAATAATAAACAAGAAGCGAAAGAATTAAGTAAGGATGCTTATATTCTTAAGATGTTTGAACTCTTTAATAAATTCTTTAATATAAAGTCTGATAAAGATAGAATAGAATATTTTACTGATGTTCAAAGAATAATAACTGATATTAAAATTTATAATTATTTTATTAAATTATTAATATATGCATATGAGGATATGCTTCGTCTATCAATTGGTAATTTTAATATTAATTTAGATAAATATGCAGATAAATTAACAAAATATTATGAGGGTAAACCTAAGAATGATATTTTAAGTGGGTTAGAGCTTTTATATAAAGTTTCTAAAGAATTGAATTATTCAAATGTTACACTTAAAAATATAAATACATTACTTATGGTTAACTTAAAATAGAGGTGCTTATGAAAGCAATTAGAGTACAATTTAAAAAAACAGGTAAAAGATATTATTTTTCTCCTGGAAAATACCAAATTAAAAGTGGCGACCATGTAGTTGTAAATACTATTCATGGTATTGAAGTTGGTACTGTTAGTGGAGATGTTATTGATATTGATATGAAATCTTTAGAGTCTGAACTTAAAGAAATCATTCGTCCTGCAACAGAAGAAGATATAAACAATAATAAAGCTAATCAAGAAGCTTCTAGCGAAGTTATAACTAGTGTTAAGGCTTTTGCAAAACAAGTTGGCCTTGATATTAAAATCTTACAAGCTGAATATACCCTAGATAAAGCTAAACTTACTATATATTTTGAATCTGAAGATAGAATTGATTTTAGAGAGTTGGTTAGACTTATAGCTGATAAGTATCATACTAGAATTGAAATGAGACAAGTAGGTTCTAGAGATGGTGCTAAAGAGATTGGGGGAATTGGTCCTTGTGGTCTTGTAATGTGTTGTAAGACATTCTTAACTGAATTTAATAATGTATCTATTAAAATGGCTAAGAATCAAGGATTATCGCTTAATCCTACTAAAATATCAGGTAACTGTGGTAAACTATTATGCTGTATAAGTTATGAGAATGATTTCTATACAAAATTAAGAGAAAATGCTCCTGATATTAATGATATTGTTGAGGCTGAAAAAGGTGAAGCTAAGGTTTTATCCGTTGATGTTTTAAATAGAACATGTAAGATTAAATATTTGGCTGATGAATCATTTGCTTATCCTCATTTTGAAGAATTAAAACTTATTAGAAAGCGTAAGAGTTTTAATCAAAATGAAACTAGAAAGGATAAATAATGATTGAATTACATGAACTACTTGGTATAGAAAAGATTAAAATATATCAAGATAGCGAACTTAATCCATTTTCAATCGATTCGATGCTAATAGCTTCATTTGTAACACTAAAAAAGGGTATAACAAATATTTTAGATATTGGTTGTGGTAATGCACCAATCCCTCTGTATTTAACACTTAGAACGAATGCTAAAATCACTGGGATTGAAATTCAAAAATCGATATATGAATTAGGTTTAAAAAGTGTTAAAATAAATATGAAGGATGATCAAATATTTTTAATAAATGATGATTTGAAAAATATTAATAATTACTATCAAGCTAAAAGTTTTGATGTGGTTGTTTCAAATCCTCCATTTTTTAAAGTAAATGATACTTCACACACAAATCCAAATGAGGCTAAAGCTATTGCACGCCATGAAATCTTAACTAATCTTGATGAGGTTGTATATCATGCAAGCATAATGTTAAAAGATTTAGGAGTGCTTGCAATCGTACATAGACCTGAAAGACTATCAGAAATAATTAATACCTTTATAAAGTATCATATAGAGCCTAAGAGAATCAGATTTGTATATCCTAATGAATCTAGTGAGGCTAATATAGTATTAATTGAAGGTGTTAAATGTGCTAAAAGCGGTGGATTAAAAGTGTTAAAGCCTTTATATATTCATCCTAATCTAGAAAGTAATAAGGATGAAATTTTAGATATATATAATGGGGTAATAAAGGAGTAGATATTATGTTTTTAAGTTTATTAAGTAGAAAAGAACAATTAAAGTTTTTAGATTTAGCTATCTATATGATTGATATTGATGGAGATCCATCTGATGCAGAAGTTAGATTAATGTCTAAAATTAGAGGAGAACTAGGTAGAGAAGTTGTTGATGAATATACTTTCTCTAAGTCAAAGAGTGTAGATGAATCTATCGAATTCTTTAAGGATAAAGCTGATGTTGTAAAGAATATTGTATATCTTAATTTAGTTGAAATATCTATGCTTGAAGATTTATACAATACAAGTGAACATGCTTTCCTTGAAAAGATTCAAAAATCTTTCCCTATTTCTCAAGAAAAGAGAAGACAATTAATTGGTATTGTATACGATATGCGTGATATTAAAGAAAGAGCGCTAAGAGAGATTAAATACTAATGAAACGTATTTACTCTTATTCTAATGATAAAGGTATTTTATATTTAGTCGCAACTCCAATCGGTAATCTTTCTGATATGACTTATAGAGCTGTAGAAACACTTAAAAATGTTGATGTAATATATGCAGAAGATACTAGAAATTCTGTATTTTTACTTAAACACTTTGATATAGAAACTAAGCTTTTGAGTTATCATGAATTCAATAAAGAATTAAAAGAAAGTGAAATTATCAATAGATTAAGGAGTGGCGAAAACGTTGCGATTATATCTGATGCAGGACTTCCTGTAATATCTGACCCTGGTTATGATATTGCAGTTGCATGTATCAAAAATGATATTCCAGTCACTCCTATTCCAGGTGCATCAGCTGGTATATCTGGTCTTATTGCATCAGGAATAAAGCCACAACCTTTTACTTTTGTAGGTTTTTTAGATAGTAAGACTACAAAAAGAAAAAAAGAATTAGAAGATTTAAAATATTTAAAATCAACTATTATATTTCATGAAGCTCCACATAGAATTAAAGAGTGCCTAGAAGACATGAAAGAAGTTCTAGGAGACAGATATATTTGTATTGCAAGAGAATTAACTAAGAAATACGAAGAGTTTATTAGAGGAAACATTTCAGAAATTTTAGAATCAGTTGATTCTATTAAAGGTGAAATGGTTGTAATAGTTGAAGGATACAAGGAAGAAACTAAGACTCGTGATCCTATGCAAGAGATAGATCAATTAATTAATTTAGGATATAAACCTAAAGAAGCAATAAAAGAAATTGCATCAATGTTAAATTTAAATAAACAAGATTTATATAAACAATATATAAATTATAAAGAAGCAAGTAAAAAATAAAGGTTTACTTGCTTTTATTTTGCAATTTTATTTCATTTGTTTCAATTATATGATATAA